>NZ_JAKNCW010000001.1:0-276255 GCF_022064045.1 Metallosphaera javensis (ex Hofmann et al. 2022)
CTTATCTCTAGACCGATGATGGGGCCCAGGGCGGGTCCCAGCCCTGAAATTGATCCAACAACCTGAGCCATATACATTCTGGATTTAGAGAAACTATTTATCCTTTGCCGTGATATCTAGGGTATTATATCTCTGTGGGTCTGTTGACGGACGGTGAAGTAAGCGGAGAACCACTTCCTCAGGCTCCACTTGCTGGAGTTCCATGGGAAGTGGAAGTCCATCCCGGAGAGCCTGTGCTTCATCGTCCTGAAGACCTGTTCAACCCTGTTCCTCACGAAGGCGATGTGCTCGTGTTCAACCGATGCTGGGAAGTTGTATGCGGGGAGGTCGTGGACGTAACTGGCCTTCACCCTTAGCTTAACCTCTCTCACTGCCCCTACTAGCTCGTCCAGACCTGACCTGGCCTCGTGAAGAAGGGCAAGACCCCCGTGTTAAGACCCATCACGACCCATAGATGGTACACCACGCCCTTCACAGCTTGGTCTCGTCCACCGAGTACTCTCCCGCTGACACGTCAACTCTCGCGCTGGACAGCCTTCTCCGGTAGTAGTGAACAGTGCTCCTGGTTAACCTGAACCTCCTGAGCGAGTGGCCCAGATAGTAACCAGCAAGGGCCCTCACCAACTCCAGGGAGTGGAACCTTGCAAGGTTATTAACCCTGAGAAGGTAACACGTTGGGTCAGGACGGGGAGAGACGCGATATTCACGCTCTCACCCAAACTTAACCCGTCCTGGCCCAACTTAAATTGTCTATTATAGCAATATTGTTGGACACACTCCTGTGAAATCTAGTTTAGATTTATTAATAGGTGAATATCACCATTATTTAGAGTGCGGCCGTAGTCCAGCCTGGATTAGGACGCTGGCCTCCCAAGCCAGAGATCCCGGGTTCAAATCCCGGCGGTCGCACTTGTCCAATTGTGGGGGCAGAGCCCCCATGCCCTCATTTTCTTTCAGTTTTGGGTAACCCTAACTTTACCGAGATAAGGTACAAGTAAGACAACGTGATTATTCGCAAGGGGAAAAGGATGTATTACGTTAACGTATTGGAGAACGTGAACGGTGAGATGAAGGAGCTTTACCTCGCTCCTTTAGATGACGTTGTTAAGTCTTGCCTTTAGGGTTACCACTTCACGCACGCAGATAATTGGCAGCCATCAAAATAGCCTGGCTTGAAGGCAGATTATAGGAAGTATGCAAAAATCATGTAGAGTTAGGAAAAACACAGGTGCCTCATGGAGCTACTGGGAGCTCTCCCGTCCTGTCCATCCCTCTACCCTCTCGAGGCAATACTCCATAAATCTATGGCTATTGTCGAAGGTCTTTCCGTCCAGCGATTCACATTCCACCCTCATGTATATCTCGTTATCCTCAACGAAAGTTCTGAGACGATCATTGTTCAGTAGGTCGTAGACTGGTTTACCGAACATGTCCACAAGATCCACAAGGAGATACTCCTCTTCTCGACGAGGAATAAAACCCATTCACCCATTTCGATTACATTCTCGTTAGTCCCCTGAGCCTCAACGTCCAGTAGTTATAACGTGTCTTTGTTCGATCTGGACCAAGCATCACTAACTATTCCTATGTGGAGGACGTATATCTCGAACGTTGCCTAACCTGTAGAAATAGAATATCTCTATTTCCAGAATCTAGCTGATAATATAACAATTATTGCCTTGTATAAATTTGTTTATATTATTTTTAATATAGGTAAACAGATCAGTCATACCGTTCTTCCTCATGTTACCTATGGATAATAGAAATAAGTTACCCCTTACAATACATTCAGGCCGTTCATCGCCATACTCCATTTCCGGTGAGAAAAGACCAAAGATCAACATGCCTGACAGGCTTGGTACTCTCGAGCTGAGTATCTCAATCACTTTGGATGCGTTGAACACTCCCCTGTCCCAGTCATATGCGGTTAAACTTACGTGAACTATTTCTATCATAGTATATGATTTAATTCCGTTATTTTCCAGTCCTTTCTTAAAGGTCTCTAGGACAGATCTATCGATCTTATTAGTGCTGACCAGTAATACTTCCAATGTCGGGGTCCCTGGAGACCCTAATTCACAGACACCCTAATAAGGGTACTCCTCGGGTGTCGCCGGACCCCCACTGAACCATGCGGAACAAAAGTTTTAAGTTTAGGCTCGTAAATCTAGATCCGTGCCGCCGTAGCTCAGCCCGGGAGAGCACCCGGCTGAAGACTTTGGTTTAGAGACCGGGTTGTCCGGGGTTCAAGTCCCCGCGGCGGCACTTACGTGGTTCTCAAGTTTGATTGAAAGGATTTAACGTTCTTATAAAGAGAAGGTAATTTAATGCCCAACGTTTTTTATTTAACGCTTAAGTTCCCCAACTAAGTAGTTGGCAGGATGAGGGTAAACGTAAAAACTACTAACGAGTTAATTGAGGGACACGGTCAACATGGTTAACACGGACGCGGTAGTCAAGACTCTTCGTGAGGGAGTGTGGGGAAGACAATGCTATTCGAGTTCGTGGAGAGGTTCGCCAGGGAGAGGAAGGGTCTGCTTAGGGAGATCGCGATGGATCTGGAGGGGAGGTGCAGGACCATGTATTTACCGTCTAGCGTGCTTTACGAAGGGAATTACTGGTGGACTCCTTCCTCCTTAATTCTCCCGGGAAGACCAGCCTGGAGATCATGATGGAGAAGCACAGGCTCAACGCTGTGAGCCTTGGACCTGTGGATAGGTTGAAAGTGTTCGTGAAGGCTAGGATTAGGGCGAGGACTAGGAGGTTCCAGGAAAGGTGGACCAAGAAGAGGACCAAGTCACACTTCGGCCTGAAGATCTTCTTCAATTTCCACGACGCTCTTCGTTCACCTTGGGGCAGAGTTCGCCAACTTCCTCGAAGTGAGGGTTGTCCAGAAAGGGACTTAAGCTCGTGGACCGGAATTTCAATGGACGCGGTACCTTCGCTTCCCCGTGCCTAGAGGGGCACTGGAGGCCCTACGCTGAGAGCAACATCAGGAACGAGGCATTCATCTACATGATAGACATCACGTACGATATGGTTCACTTCCTCTCTATCCAGAGGAGGACTCCTCTCCACCTACGGGCAATACAGCTCCCCTGACGTCCTGGAACGTGAAGGGTCAGGGCGTACACTATTTTAAAAATTAAGTATACCAACCAAACTCACTATAGATTTCTCCATTCAAATACGATTCTATAGCTCTCCTTACATATTGCACCATATTTTGTGGTAAACTTGATAATAAAAACCAATCTAAGGCGTCAGCTTTATCTGGTTCCATAATTTTTGGTTCGACACCAATTTTTGAAGTTCTAAAGAAGAAATCAACTCTTTCTTGGTTTTCAAACCTATGCATAAAATAAACTGGCTTTAATTCCTCTGGTTTGAAATCAACTCCTAACTCTTCTTTTGCTTCTCTAATTATAGCATTAGTAGCGCTTTCTTTTGCATCTACATGACCAGCTGGAACACTCCAATAACCATCCATATAACCAGTATTATATCTCCTTTGAAGTAAAATTTTATCATTTACAATCCAAAAGAGATGTACAGACAAAACCTGCGGATAATACTTTCTCATAATCTATGTTTGTTATAAGAGTTTTTAAATTTAATTGAAGTATTTTACCCTTATTATAGTTAAAATTAGCAAAATAAGAACAATCAAAAGAATAAAAATAAAAATATAACTAGGATAATAAAATGATATAAACAGAAAAATGGAAAGTGACAGAGAAGATTCTCTGGTGAGAAGAAATGTACATGCAAAAATTTCTTTCTTTTTCATTAACTATATTTACTTATAAAAACGCTGAAAGAGGATATAAACTCGGTATCTCCATAGATCATGAGAGAATCGGGATGAATCTTTCTTTACTATTGATGTGTTAGGGAAAGAGTACTACGGAAAAGGAGGGAGCGTGTCCGTAGTCTCTTCATAAAGTTATAAATTCTGGCATTAGCCCCCTCTTCCACAGAACGAGACCTACGGAGTACCTCATCATCTCAAAGCTTCTGTTAACCCTAGTTGCCCTCTTGAACCTCACGAGCCTGTCCCTGAGGGATTCGTTGGGGTTAACGGGTGACACCACCCTGTGTTCGGAGAGGAAATAGAGATGTAGTCGTCCGTGACCCTGTCCCCTTTTCAGATGCGCGAGCTCCTGAAACACTCGCTCCTGTCTCCCACGGAGAACGCGACGTACATTCCCTTCCTTGATACGAATCCCGTAGACCCACGGGTAAAACGCCTTCACGTTCCTCCTGAAAGTTCACATCTCGTCCATCTTCACGTCCTCGTTTAGCTCATCCTTGGCCTTCCTTCATTCCACTAGCTTTGCTCACTCTTCCCTCCGTACCTCTTGATCCACGTGAAGACCGTGCCAAGGGGGACCTGAAGTACCCTGGAGATCTCATGCTCATCCCGTTCGCGTACATCCTGAGGGCCCTCTCCCTCACGCTCCTATCGTAACGATGTTTAGCTCCCTCCACGTCCTCCCGCACTCCCTGCACAGGTAGAACTGCCTCCCCATTATCTTCCCGTTCTTAACCACGTGATTCCACAAGAGGGACAGCGAACGTCCCTGTAAACAGGTTTCCTTCCCCTCCTGGCCATAAGTGATATCCCTTTACAAATATTTATACCTTAATGACGACACTATGGACGCACTCTACGCTATCATGTTAATCAATGACTCGTTAGTTTAACTAATCTAACACTGAGTGTCCTGGGTTCAAGTCCCCGCGGCGGCACTCACACGCTTTTAGATATCCACTACAAACGTAATCTCAACCTTTCCGTTTGTCTTTATGGACATTTCGTGATATGTCATTGCCTTGACCACAGTTCTTCTTTCGTGTTTCTTCTCATCAAACCTCTCTCCAAAGGCCTGGGCCTTCAAGCTTAATCCGTCTATTTTGACCTGAAATTTGCTGAATAATAATAACTCCGTATCGTAATAGAACAAAAGAGATTCAATCCATCTATAAAGAAGATTCTCAAGGTCATATCCCTCCACTTCCACATCCACTGAAACCTTTGGCTCCACCTTGGAGGTGTCAGTCATGATCTCAAAAACAGCCAGCGCTGAGTTCTCAAATGCCTCTTCTAGAGTATTTCCCCACGCCTTAATTCCCACATCTGCCGTATGATCAAAGAACTGGAAACCCATAACAGATTTTATAACCCCGAGAACTTTAACGTTATAGATTAACATGGGAGGAAGACAAAAAACTACTATATTCATGAATAAGGAAGTGAAGAAAGAGAAGAAGCAATCTAATCAGCAAGCCCAGAAGTGATTCTTGGAAGCAGAAATATAGCCAAGGCTATGACCAAGGAAATTATAGAGAGACCCAGATTTTTTGTTTCGATATAGGAGATTATGGACGCATAAACTAGCAGGAAAATCATCAAGGTCCTCGATTTCATATTATAACACCTAGAGGAAATCCACAGGTATAGGTAGCCTTGAATACGACCCCGATATAACTGATCCGATTCCCACGGATAGCGAGGCCAGAATACCTAGATAGACCAGGGGCATTAACACTGTTCCCTCAATATAAGCCGGAATAACTTGAGTAGCGAGTACAGTGAGATTATCTGCAGAACCCACAGTGCTTTGAAGGACATTCACGTTGAAGGCACTGAGGAAGGAGGGCAAGAGCGGAAGGCCTACATAGAAAACTATGGAAAAACCTATGAACGATCCGCCGATTGACCTCCCTATCCTAAATGGAATTGATATCATCAGTATACCCAGAGCTAAGATGAGTCCTACATAGTTATACACCAGCTGAGATATAACAATTAGGGTCCCTGTGATGCTCATGAAACCTGATATTAATGACAGGAATAGGCTAAGGGGTCCCACTATTGGGTTTATTCCTCCGTATGGAAAGGAGGTTATGGTGGCGTAAAGGGTCCTTATCAAGGTGTAAACCTGAAGCTCTCCAGTCAGAAGCTGGTAAAGCCAGCTGATATAGTAGGTCCAATTGATCCCCAGATAATTTCCCAGCTGAACCACGAACAGAATTAAGGTTTCGTATAGATTAACTAAAATTGAGGAATATATCCCATCAACAATAAGTTTGGGCCCCCACTTTTTGACCCCATAAACGGGTACTGGAATTGCCATCAGAAGAGTCCCGAGAAAGTATGTAAGTCCGGCCAGATCTTGTGAAATTGAAAGAATTTGAAAAACATTCATTAAAATCACCTAGAATTGACCCGCGAAATAGGAGATCAGGGCAAATACCGTGGTTCCTAGGGCCAGCCAGAATGCTGCCATTATGGCATCCTCAATGAAATCCTGACCTGCTCTTTTCACCTTAAATATTGGAATTGGCGATCCTCTTAACGCCCATCCAATGGCCCAAGCTAATATAAAAACACTCCACGATATCTCCGTAACCTGGGTTGTCAACTGTTGTATGAAAGATTCTACTCCAGCCATCAATCATTTCTATGCTAATTATTTACGGGGAGTCAACTGAATGTGAGAATCCAAAAAATATTCGATAAGGCCCAATACCCTCTCGGGAGAAAGTTTGGCGGTATTAATCACCAAATCATAGAGGGAGAGATCCTGAATATCTATTCCGTAATATTTCCAGAATCTGTAGTAGTGACTCTGTTCCCTCTCTAGGATACTCAACAATGCCTTTTCATAGGAGATACCGTCTCTCTTTGAGATTCTTCTCGCCCTTTCGTCCAATGGTGCCCACAGGTAAATACTAACTGTGGATTCCCCGGCAAGTATCCACCCAGCTATATGGGATTCAATCACAACATTGGATATCTTGGCTTGGTTTAGTATCTCCCTATCAATAACCTTGTCTATATCGAAGTCCTTCTCAGCCTCCCTGTTTAGAGAAAGTAGATCCAAACCCATTGCCGATGCTTTCTCCCTAAAAATTTGACCTCCTGAAATAAATCTAAGCCCGTACTTGAGGGACAGGGATTTAGCTATCGTGGTTTTCCCGCTTCCTGATGGTCCGCTAACCACAATTATCATGAAATTCCTCTCATTGATAATTTAATGAGGTTCTGGAGACATTTGTGGCAAAGATAGCCTCCGAACATCCGCTGTTTTGATCCCACGTTACCTCTCAGAGGTTTCTTGCACATAGCGCACTTTGCTACACCCTGCTTCTTTTTCCTGAAGATAACCCCAGTTTTAGAGGAAGGTAGCCTTCTATAAACCTTCTTTAAAGAAGATGTCCTCTGATAAGGCTTCATGAGATCACCTTTGTAGATCATTTTGGGGTTTAGTTTATATTTGCTTTGGGCCTGCGCAAGGACAGTGGAGTGAAAAGTAAGAACGATAGAATGTAGACTAGAATGGGACCTTCAAGCACCACATGCTTGGACGAAACAGTTTGTGTTAAAACCGGGATAGAAAATGGCAGATAAACTGGAAAATTCATTGAAAAAATAAAAAATAAACCAAGAATATATAGACCAAGAAGGGCAAAGGATTGTAACATGGAATAGAAATATAATCCACTATTATATTTTCTTATATCTTTGGAAAGTTTTCTATACACTCTTTCCCTTCTCTTCGAGGTAATTTTGTTTATCCTAGAGTTAAGGTCCTCAAGAACTACCATATACTGTAAAATTTTCCTTGAGATATAATACCTGTAGAGCAGATATAAAACAAGATTCAGAACAAAAGAAAAAAGGAAAATCTCAAGTATTTGTGCAATCATCCTAAACCAGCGACTTAATTATTTGATGCGCAGCTATTGATGGATCCCCTTCCACGTTTTTCACGACCTTTACCGAAGCGCCAACCAGAACAGCTGAGGCCATGGCGGAATATCTTGCAAAATCCATAGTTTCCCTGATTACTGCAGGATCCGAGTAGTCGGTCCTAGCCCTGGTTTTGTCGTTCTCCTGCCTCTTCAGGATCAGCTCAGGGTCACTCTCTATGAGAAATATCACCTGAGGTTGAAGTATCTCCACAATATGTTTTGGTAAACCTGGCAGATAACCTCCTGGAGTGCGAACCACTGCGTGGGTATCTAGAAATGAGAGACCGTCTCCTAGAGACGATGCGTCCTTATATATGTTCTTCGCTGCTTCAAGCTGGAGTTGTCTCTGCACTGCAAGCGGTAATTTCCTCATTTCGTCCCTGTTATTAACATATTTTAGTTCCATTGCCGTCTTTAGCATGTAGTCACCATAGTTCATTATTAAAAATTTTGAATTTTCCTTGGAAAGGATTTCCTTAATGGTATTAAGAATTGTTGTCTTACCAACACCAGGTATCCCAGTTACGATACCCAACTTCACGGCTATTCACCTATCAATCTCTTTAACAAGGGATACATCTCTATAGATCTTTCGTATGCTAACAGACTATAGTACTGCATTGCAATGGAGACCGCCAAGAGGATACCCACACCTGTACCGTATACCCCCAACAGTGTAGCTCCCACAGCTATCACGCTAACGATTAGGGAACTAAAGAACGCCAGAGGATAAATGTACTTAGCCAAGATGGCCTCTATCATTTTTGGGTTATTCCTCATACCGGGAATCTCTATTCCAGCGTCCACAAGATTTTGTGCTTGGGTAGCTGGATCTAGACCAGATACTTCTACCCAAACTATTCCGAACAATATGCCCAGTACAATAAAAACTACAGAATAAATGACAGCTCCTATAGGATCCAATACTACGGCGTAAACACTATGTGGAATTGTGGTGCTGGGTGGTGGAAATATAAACGCGGATTGAATGGCATTAAGAACGCTACTGGCTGAAGAAGATATGTAGGAGGTTAAAGAGGAGAATAGCTCTATATCTGCACCAAGTACGCTGACGAAAATGACAGGTATGCTACTCACGTAAAGGAAATTAAGCGGAATCGTTCTTCTTATTCCTCTCAACTTCTGGGAGGTAATTGGTATTTGAACGTTTATAGAAGTAAGATATATTATCAGAAATATCAGCCCTATAGTTGTTACAAGTCCCACCAGGTCTGGCTGGAAAGCCTTAGTGGTGTTAACTATCAGATTGAGGAGATTACCGTGATCTATTATGGTTGTAACCAAGGATGGGAAGAATCCAACTGGAAGGTTCTGGGACTGAACGTTAACTATTCCAAACATGTACCAGAATATAATCTTCATTGTTCCGGCTAAGATGAATAGACTGACCCCTGAGCCAAGTCCCCAGCCCTTCTGTATTAGTTCGTCAAGCAAAAGTATGAGATAGGTGGCCACAATTAGTTGCCCAGCTACTATCAACGGAATGTTAATGTTTGAGAGTCCACTTGACCTAGTTAGCGCGAAAGCGAACAGGAATGATTCTAAGAGAATGAAAAGGAAAGCCAGACCCTTCTGTGCCTCTGTAAACTTGGCCTTATCATCCTCATTATTCAAGTTAAGGTTGAGAAGTTTAGATCCAACCAGAATCTGCATTATTAAGCCCGCGGTAATTATGGGACCTATTCCCAATTGGGCTAACGTTCCCGCCGTGGATGCAAATATAACCTGTTCTAGGAGAAAATTGCTAAGAGAGGTGCTCTGGATCCCGTAAAGAGGAACTGAAGACATTAAAAGGTAAACTACTACCCCTACGATGGACCATAATAGCTTCTTGTTTAATGTTGGCTTTTCGTCAGGCTTTCTAACAGCTGGAAGTACCTGACCTAGCTTGGCCAGTGCGTCCGTAAGTGACATGAACTAATCAAAACAGTTAGCTTTGGGGGGTTAAAATAACTTGCCCACCAGATTTTTCTATCTTTTCTTTTGCTTTATTGGTCACTGCCGATACTTTAACGATCATGGAAATCTTAACTTGACCTCCTCCCAATAACTTATCATATCCTAACTTTTCAAGATCCACCTCAAATTTTCCATCCTTATTTGTAACTTGTATCTTTCCGGACTCGATTAACTCTCCAAGTTTCCTTAAGGATATTGCATTTAATTTTCTCGCTGTAGGATTGATAAATCCATGTTTCCCATACCAATCCTTTCCATACTTTACTATCCACGACCACTTCTCCTTATGCATTCCCACATGTCTTCCACCCTCAGCACCTCTATCCCTATGTTGCCCCTTTGTACCCCAGCCCATGGTCCTATGGGCTCTCATCTTCCTAGATTTTTTTGCACGTCTAACTACCATCTTATACCATCCTCCTTACAAGTTCATTTATTTTTTCTCCCCTATAGCCTAGTTCGCCTCCGGATCCAATGAAGGAGTTGATTTTACCCTTAAATCCTTTCCTAGGTGGATGAAGCCTTATTGGTAATTTTAAGGAGGAAATGGAATTCAGTTTAATCTCCCCTTCCACAAGCTTCTTGATGAAGTCCTCCATGGATAATCCTAACTCCTTCTCCACAAACTGCTGATCAATTACACCCTTAGCAGTCTCAATCCTAGCCAATAACGCCTTAGCGCCATCCATGTTGAGCTCGCCCCAAGTAACGTAGGATTGAACCTTTCTTATCATACCCACAATATCATCTCTTTTTGGATATACCATAGCGCTGTATTGCTTGCCTAACCTCAGCATCTCCAAGACCTCCTGAAGATCCCACGGCGCGGAGGCATTTCCCCTTATTCTTACGACAAGAATTGATGGCATAACCTTCACTTCCTCCTTGCCCAATCTATTGGAGTAACGAATCTATATGTGTTATAGAGGGCTTTGTACCCTGCCATAATGAAATTGTCGGTAGTCCTAGTCTCACCCCTGCTAAATGACCAAACGTCCTTTATTCCAGCATAGGTTAGCAATGTCTTCAAAACCCCTCCCGCAACCAGACCGGTTCCCTTGGGCGCAGGCCTTAGCACCACCTCCGCACTGCCAGATTTTCCGGATACCAGGAAGGGCAAACTATGCGATTCACCGCATGTACATTCCCAGCTTCCGCATCCCCTCCTGACAGGGATCACGTGCATCTTAGCATCTCTGACCGCCTTCTGGATAGCTACCCTTAACTGCTTTGATTTACCTACTCCTATGCTCACATAGCCGTCATAATTACCCATCACTACCAATACCTTATACCTAGATAACTCTCCTGCATCCGTCTGTTTCTGTACCATTCCTATATCAATTACTTCGTACTTCATATTGGGCAACAGAACGTCAATGATTTCGGGTTCCACAATACTCATGTTCCTAGCATAGAGCTCCTTTATGGAGGTTATCTTACCCTCCTTTACTAACTGCCCGATTTTAGTCCTAGGCTTCCACTCCTCTACATTTGAAACAGGCACTTCCTCTGCCATCATTTCTCACCTGACTTAATCGAATTCAGAACCTCCTTGAAATGGGAGGGCAGATCCTTAGGATCCAAACCTCTTGCCAAATACCTTGAGAACAACCTTCTGTATTTCTCGGGATCCTCCTGCTCAAGCTTCTGTGCATATTCAGCTACATGCTTTCCTGTGATCCTTTCATTACTAACTCCGACATCTCCCATGGGAACCTTAACACCACTGTCAATAACTCCCTTCAATGCGTAGAATATCCTTGCTCCCTTAGTGGGAGTGAATAACCCAATGTCCGCATTGGCCATGGTCATCCCTGATTTCTTAGCTCTGAGACCAGCTAAGTATCCAGTTAAATAACAAGCAGTGGAATTATTTTCGTCGCCCTTCCAACCGAACTTCTCAAGTTCCCTTGAATGGGCAGCGGCCACAGTTACATCCCCCTTCGGGTCAAATTTCATAAACTGAACTATCACATATTTATTTGTCAATCTAACAACCACCCGATCAGTCCTGTTCAGCACATAAGTATATCTCCTGTAATAGTTGGTTTTTCCTTCTCTCCTTCTTCTAAACTTAACCTTGTAATTTGGACCTTGTGCCATCTACGATCACTCCTTCAATTTACCCATCTGCTTAAGCACAGTCTTTACATCGTTGAGGTTCTTAAATGTGCCTCCCTTGGCTTTGATGTATAGGGTTCTATAGGTTCTCGAATCTATAACCTCGTGGTCCCTCAACCACTTCAGGTATTTTCTGATCTTTCTAATTCTAGCAATCCACTCCTCCTTTCTTCCCGTTCTGGCCCCCTTCCTTCCCTTTTTGCTCCCGGTCTTTCTGCCCTCTCCTTTCCTCTTTCTGCTACGTCTTCTTTCCTTTACTCTTCCTCTACTATTACCGCGAGTTGATAGAATTACAATCTTGCCGTCTTTTATCAATCTCTTTATCTCCTCCCTAGTCAGGGCACCTGCAACTTCATCGATATATTCTGGGGGAATTCTCACCCTACTAACTCCAGCGTTCTTAATGTCCGCAGCCAACCTTTTCTGAAGCTCAAGTTCCGCCATGTTCATTCACCATTAGCTATACGAAATCCCATTTCCTTCGCCTTATTTATTATTTCTAATCTTTTCTTCAGACCTACCTTTCCAGAAATTCGCAGGATAATCTTATCCTTACTATCCTTAAGCGATTCAACTTCATTCACATTATTCACTATAACTTCCCTCAAACCTGACGGATGTAGGTATCTAATCACCTTGGGGCTCCTAAACCCCACCATAACTGGTTTAGGAAAGCCCTTTATTCTCAGCCTAGTCTTGTTATCTTGTCCCCTAGTTCTTCTCCATCTCTCCTGTCTTTCCAGCCTGAAGTACTTATCCCAATCATATCTAAGGAATTTTGGGAGAAGCGCCTTATGTTTTAATTTCATTTTATATATCTTTTTCTTATTTAATTTCATCTCAGTTTTCATTATGAGATCACCTCTTTCTTATAAATATAAATGCCATCTGAAAATATTCTTCTGTCGAAATCCCTAATCTTAGTGACGGTTTCTATATTAGCTGCTGTCTGAGATACTTTTTCAAGATCTATCCCTTCTACCACTATATCCTCACCTTTCACCGTCACCTTTACCCCTGGCATGATCTTAGCTACCCTTACGTTCTTTTCTCCAATAAGGTTAGTGACCTGCACCTCGTCATTAACGACCTTCACGGTTGTAGGGAAGTGTGTGAATATAATTTTTAGATAGTATCTGTAACCATTTTGAACTCCAGTGAACATATTTTTGATATGTCTCACTATACTATATGCAGTAGCTTTCTCCTTCCTTCCAAGGAAAGACGCTTCAAGCACTATCTTGCCGTCCTGAAGGGAGATGTCAAGGAAACGAGCGAAGGAAAAGTCTCTTGATAGTTCCCCTTTCTTACCCTTCACCTTTACTACTTTTCCATCAATACTGACAGTTACCCCGGCAGGTACCTGAATCTCTTCCCTGAACGATACCATCTGCATCTATTTCACCTCAATAAACGTAACCTAGGACTATACCTCCTGTTCTTTGTCTGGCTGCTTCCTTGTGTGTCATAACTCCCTTGGGTGTTGATACTATGATCACTCCTATCTCCTTAGATGGTAGGTATCTCCTAATGTAATCTGGGAGGCTGATCATTTCCCTATAGGTCAGGGAATAACGCGGGGTTATGGCACCGCATTTGTTAATTCTGCCCATCAATTGGACCACGATCTTTCCCCATCTACCGTCATCTATATATTCAAACTCACCTACGTATCCCTCCTTCTGCATGACACGAAGAACATTCACTATCAGTTTCGAAGATGGCATTATGATGGCCTGCTTGTTCCTCCTAGTCTCATTATTATACAGGGAGCTTAGTGCGTTTGATAGAGTGTTAATTACTGTCATCTAACATCACCTCAACCTCTTGAATCCCAACGGATAGGCTACTTCCCTGAAACATTGCCTGCACAGATATATCCCGTATTTTTGGATCACGGAGTCAGTACTCCCGCACCTTCTGCAGTACTGAACTCCTTTTCCATGCTTCCTCTCAGCCGGTGGTTTATACTTACCCATTCATATCACCTCAAACAATAGTAACCCCAAAGTTTTCCGTGAGGAATTTCATGGATTCCTCCTTCCTCACCCTCACGGAATTTGGAATTCTAGATTTCTTCCTTTTTCTCTCGCTTACTCTGAAACCTGGACGCTGAAAGGTTATAGCCACGTCCAGTCCAAATATACCTACTTCGGGATCATAACGGGTACCAGGAATTACCACATGCTCTGCAATTCCGAAACTAACGTTTCCGTGCCTATCGAAGCTACTGGATTTTATCTTATAGTTCACGGCAGCTAGCACCTTTTTCAGAAACTCTTCTGCCTTTTCATGGCGCAAGGTCACCATCACCCCTATGGGAGCACCCTTCCTCACGTCAAATTCCTTAATTGACTTCTTAGCCTTGGTGTAAACAGGCTTAGCCCCTGTTAGTTCCTCCAACAGTTGATAGGCCTTCTGTAATCTTTCGCCAGACTCACCTAGTCCAATATTTACGGTTACCTTTGAAATTCTTATATTTCTCATTGGATTTTGTTTAGTTACCTGCTCCATTTACTCCACCTTCACCTCAGGTTTCTCCTCTCCTATTACCATTGCATTTTCAAGGTTAGTCTCATACTCGGATCCGTCAGGGCTCCTGATCACAACTATTGAGTACCTTCTAGTCTTGTATGGTGATGACTGGATTCTTTTTAATTGGCCAATAACGCCAGCATTCTTTCCACCCACTGCCATCACGTAAACGTTTTCTTTGAATCCATACGTGGCTAAGATTTCTTGCTTCGGTATGGATATCTTCAGAGTAGTTAGGGTGGGAAGCTTAAACATCTCTGTTGAGTCCTTGTTTACCAAAATATTCCTCCCATCCTCAAGGTTCAACTGAAGTAGACCTCCCTTTACGACAGTCTTTTTTAACAATCTCACCAATTTGAATTTACTCTCCTCTTCTGAAATCTTTACAGGTTTAAGAAGCCTCACGCGGTCAGGAACAACCCTCAAGTACAAATCAGCGTGAGGAATGGCAACGACGTCCATCAGACCCACGGGGTACTTATAGTCGCGCCTAATCCTACCATCTACTAACACCTTTCCATCTGAGATTATCTTTTTGGATTCCTTGAGAGATGACGTAAATGCCAAGTAATCCCTAAGAAGCAAACCCAGTGGAATGCTTCTATGCAGCGGATGAGGTCCTGGAGATGCCCTAACGGTCCATTTATACTCCTTCTTACTTGCCCTTAGAAACCAAGGAGCTTCTAACCTAGTAATATGGGTCATTGTGCCTTACCCCCTTGCTCATCCTTTTGTTTTGAAGCCTTCCTGTTTATGATATCTTTTCTTTTCGGATCATTTGTGTTCAGCTTAGTTATTTCAACTTTAGAAGCATGAATCTTAATATACACAGGAGTTCCGTCGGCCTTCTTCCTTGTAAGACCCTCTATGGCTACTCTGCCTGAATCAGGGAAGACCTGTGTAACCTTTCCTTCAAAACCGAAGTTCTCTCCTCTCATAACCCTCACCGTATCATCCTTCCTGATCCCGATCCTCTTTATCCCATACTCCTTGGATAGTTCCTCGGAGAGGGGAGCCACAAGCTTGGAAGATGCCATATGGATCACCTAAACAATCAGGGTAGCTAGGCTAGCCACCTTGGGCCACCTTTCAGCGGCTTCCCTCGCAACGGGACCCCTAATCTCCGTTCCCTTTGCCGTACCGTCTGGATTAACAATCACCACAGCGTTATCATCAAAGGAGATCCAAGTACCGTCTGGCCTTCTGAAGGGCATTCTTTGCCTAATTACCACAGCCTTAAACTTTTGCTTCCTGACATCTGGAGTTCCCTTCCTTACGGACACCATTACTAGGTCGCCCACATTGGCGTAGGGAACCCTCCTCAAAGCTCCCCTGTATCCGAACACACTAATGATCATGGCCTCTTTGGCTCCACTGTTATCTGATACGTTCACCATGGTGTAGTTCTGAACAGCAGGAGTTAACCCCTTTCTGGATCCTAATACCTGCATCTTTTCTGGCATTCACCTTCACCTCTTACCTAAAACCACGAAAGAAACGGACTTGGATAGGGGTCTTGTTTCCCCTATTATAACTCTATCCCCCTCCTTAACGTCAAGGCAACTGGGAACTCTAGCATGTATCCTGCTGGTTCTCCTTTCATACCTCTTGTATTTATGATCGTAGAACAGATAGGTTCTCTCCACTACACCCATCTTGGGTGCCCTGTTCTTCACAAGGATACCCTCTATTAAGGTACCCCTCACCCTTAAACTCCCATGGAATGGGCAATCCTCGTCCTCGCACTCCCTGCTAGGGGGAGTGACACCTGGAATGCCCACGTTTTTTGTTTTTACTTGAGACATGAAATCACCTCAACCTCTTTATCGGCTTACCTATCAAGGCGTCGCCACATATACTTAATCGACGTCTTTTAAAATCTATCTCATAAATTCCATTGGGTTTGTACACAGAAATGGTTGAATCTCCTGTATCGACTACAAGTGTTTTCTCAGTTTCTAGAATTATTACCCCTTCCCTACCTACCAAGGATGGGTCGGAGTGAGTAACTATTCTCACTCTCTTCCCAATTAGATCATATTCTAAAAACTTATTTTTTCTCATTTCTCTTTTTTTCAGAGAGAATAGTATAAATACGTGCTATATCCTTTCTAATATTCTTTATAGAGGATGTATTCTTAAGAGTCCCCATTCTTGCCTCTGCTTTTCTCTTAAGGAGATCAGATTTGAGCTCCTCAAGGCGTTTCTTTAATTCCTCTTCTCCCAAATTCCTAAGCTCATTGACTCTCTTGGTCATTTCCCCCTTCACCTCTTTGTTGTTCCTCCGGTTTAACGTTCTGGGTCTCATCTATTATTCTCACATTAGTAACTCTGATTTCGCCAGTTTCCCCAGTCGCACCTGCCTCAGAGGGCTGTTTGAGAGATATCTTATCTATGGTTCTCAATGGCTTAGTTATAACAACCTCGACACCGTATATTCCCATCTTAAGCGTAGCTATTGCTATTGCCCTGTCAACCATTACATCAAGATTGTTACCGGTCTTGTACACTATCCCTTCTTTCAGCTTTTCGAACTTTGCTCTCTCTGATGTAATCTTTCCGCTAACGATAACCTCAGCACCTAGGGCTCCAGCACTCATGATCTTCCTTATTGTTATGAAGGCAGCTCTCCTGAAATGATATCCCTTCTCGAGAGTTACGGCTAACCTGAAGGCCATGACCCTAGCGTTTAACTCAGGTTTCTCAGGCTGAGTAACTGTAATTTGCGGGTTTTCCAGGTTAAAGTACTTCTCTAATATCTGGGCTAACCTCTTTATGGTCTTTCCGTCCTTACCTATAATGATAGCTGGCCTGCCCGCATAGATCGTTACTCTAGTTCCCATTGGAGTTTTACTAATTTCTGAACCCGCGTATTCCGCATTATAATACTCCTTTGCCAGAAATTCGTCTACCATTACTCTTGTCATGGATTTTTGCAGAAAGTATTTCTTTATATCAACCAAAATTCACACCTCACCAACTATAACCTCAATATGCGAGGTCCTATTGTATTTCTTTGTCGCCCTTCCGAAGGCTCTTGGTAGAAACCTCTTTATAATTATGCCCTTGTGGGCTGCTATATGAACTATTTTCAATTTATCCTCATCTAGTCCCTTCCCCTGCGCATTGGCCATCGCATTTTCAAGGGCTTTAATCACGTACTTTATGGCCTTCTTGGGATATCTTCCGCTCTTAACCTTCCACTTCTTTGAGATATTTGATTTGTGGGAAGCTCCGTGGCTATATCTCCAGTATGGTAGGGCCTCCTTCTCCTCTATTACCCTTTGAAGAAAAGCCTGAGCCTCCTTAACGTTCATCCCCCTGATAGCCTTGCAAACGTTGTAGAGATCTTTTATGGAAACTGGTGCATTCCTTACCACAGCTTTACCTGTTCTACTATCATCAAGGGACAGAATTGGATAGTTCCACGACGCCATGTTATCACCCTTTCATTGCCATAAAGAGGCTGGATCTTGTAGCCTTTAGACCCGGCTCTCCATGTTCTACCTTCTGGATTGGAATAGAGAACTCACCAAGGTAATGTCCTATCATCTCTGGGACCACCTGGAATTCAACGAATTGCTTTCCGTTATATACCGCAAACTTCAAGCCTACCATCTCGGGAAGAATCACCAAGCTTCTCACGTGAGTCTTTATGGCCTTGTCTGTCTTCGAATCCCTCCTGGTTTTTCTGATCTTCTCAATCAAGGACCTCTCCGCAGGAGTGAAGCCCTTTTTCAAGGACCTCCTCTGCCTAGCAGGTAGCAGCTTAATGAAATCATCCATTGGCATATTCAGTAGTTCCTCCAAAGACCTACCCCTATACCTAAACTTCTTCCACTCAGCAGGAATCTCCACTGACATCTAGAGATCATCCCCTCCAGCATTATTTAAGTTCACTTTCTATCCCTCCTACCTGTCCTGCGTGCAGCTATATGTCCAACCTTTCTACCGGGTGGTGTGTTCCTAGCCACGGTACTCGATCTGCTCACGCTTTGATGTAGACCTCCTCCATGCGGATGAGACACGACGTTCATGGCAACACCCCTGACATCCGGCCACTTGGTAGCCTTGACCTTATATTTCCAGTAATTATTGCCAGCCTTGAGCAGAGGCTTTTCTGAAACACCTCCACCAGCAACTATCCCTACAGTAACTAACGCATTTTCATCGATTTCCTTTATCTTCCCTGAAGGCATTCTTAAAATGACCTTGCCCTCTGACTTACCAACAACAATGGCATAGGATCCAGCCGTTCTGGCATACCTTCCTCCATCCCCTCTATGAAGCTCTGCATTGGATACATAGGCGCCCTCAGGAAGATCCTTGGCAGGGACTATGTTCCCCATGGATGCTGGAGAACCCTCCCCAACCTCTATCTTCTGACCTGCAATTAATCCCTGAACTGCTGGTATGAAGAACTGAACTCCATTGTCCAACTTTACCTTTGCCACGGGCTGAGTCATCCCAGGATTGTGTAGAATGTCGACAACCTTAGCAATATGATGACCCGATATGCTTGGATACCTTACCTTACCTACCCTAAGCCATCCAGGATTTCTAAAATTAATGTTTCCTCTTCCTGCCCTCTGTTGTAAGAGTTTCTTACCCATTCAGATCACCTAAAGAATCCCAAGCTTTTGGGCAATTTCAGACGCCTTATATTCTGGCGCCAGCTTTACATATGCCTTTTTCTCGCCCCTAGGAGTAATGACCGTATTAACCTTCTCCACCTTCACTCCAAACGCCTTCTCCACTTCCCTCTTTATGGTTGATTTGTTATCCTCCCTATCCACTATTAGAACTAAAGTATTGTTGGACTCCAAGAGTCTAACGGACTTCTCTGTGGAAATACTTTCCTTGATCATTTCACCAGCCCCTTAAATCTATCCTGCAGAACCTTTAGAGCTGACTCGGTATAAATTACTAATCTGCCTGGATGACCTCCTGGCGCCAAATGGATTACGCTGACATCCTTGGCTGACACGACATCCACACCCGGCAAATTGAGCGCAGCCTCCACTACAGGCAGTTTTGCGTCGTGAACTACGAGTAATGGTCCAACAGTACGCTTATACCTCCTTCCTCTCATCTTTCCTTTTCCCGCCCTTATCCTCTTATAAGAGGCTCTCTCCAGTTCCTCTTCAAGTCCTAACTTAACCAAAATCTCCTGGAGTTCGCTTGTCTTCTTAACTCCTCCTAGTTCATCAACAATGACAAGGGGCAGATCGCCATTGAACCTGTGCCCCCTTTCCGTAACAATCTGCTTCACTGTCGTAGATGCCAAAGCGCTCAAGACAGCCAACCTCTTTTCCTTTTCGTTTATCTCTTCCTTTATCCTCTCCCTAGTAGATGGAGGGAAAGCAGCTCTTCCACCTACTGTATTGGGAGCTAGAGCACCCTCACCTGCTCCCCTGATACGTGGTACCCTAGCCAAACCCAAGTTTATACCAAAGCTCTTCGCTGTGGTTCTCTTGCCAGCCATTGGATCCCTTCCTTTGGGCTGGAGACCCTGTGTGAAGGAGGAATGAAAAGCCCTCCTTATGAGATCCTTCCTCACCGGATAACTGAAAATTGAAGGTAATTGAATATCCTTTACTTTATTTCCTGATAGATCTAATACTTTTGCGGTTTTTTCTAAAAGAATTGTGTACATTTATTTCACCCCTGCTTACTATTCACATCCACGTAAGTAACTTTGGGAACTGGAAGTTGAGTGGAGTAAGGCCTAATGGGATACCTCAGGAAGAGTGGTCTCTTAATGGAACCAATAGTTGATCCTTCAACTAGGAGATACGTGTTCTTTACAAGTCCATACCTCACAAAGCCACCCTTGGGATTGATCAGCTTTGTATCATCTGATATTTTTAGGATTCTCTTGTTATATTCTGTTCTCCTGTGGAATCCCATTTGACCTGGTTGCGGAACATAGCTTGGAGTTCCTAAAGATGGACCCTTAGTTCCCACCTTTCTACTCCCCTTTCTATGCTTATGCCATCTGGGTAACTCCTGTACTCCGTACCTTTTAATCACGCCCTGAAACCCATGGCCCTTGGTTACTCCTATTATATCCATTAACTGGCCCTCCTTAAACACATCCTTCACTGAAAGTGTGTTACCGAGAAGCTTCAAGCCGTACTCCAGCTGGCTCTTAGGATTTCCACCGCCTATCTGAACCTCAACCAGATCGGGAGTTTTCTTGCTAAGGGCCGGGATAAGATGCGGTTGGGTTGAGATGAGAAGCCTAAAGTAACTGATGTTATCCATGCTGGATTCAATTTTCTTCAACTGTTGCTCTGTTTTCTCCTTCTGTACCTTCAGACCCTTTACTCTCCTTGTGACGAATTTAGTAAAGTCTCCCAGATCTCCCCAAACTTCACCTATGACCGAGTGCTCTCCCTTACTGTCCAAACCATACGCCCTCAAAGCTAAAACGTAAACTGGGGGAGTCTCCAGGATTGTAACGGGAACGTAAATCTCCTTCCCGAACATGGACGAGGACCTATCTTCATCTATCATGAAGATGTGGGTCATGCCCACCTTATACCCCACAAACCCTAGTGCAACGGGATTGGGTAAGTTCAATTCGGGATAAGATCTTGGAGATGGTAAAAGCTCCTCCGATCTTTTTCTAGGCCTTAATCCGGCCGATCCTCTCCTTGGCGAGGATAACTTTCTATGTCCCATCCTATACCCCTTCTCCTATCACATCAGATCGAAGACCAATAATAAATTTGATGTCCAATAGTCTCATAGACGCGGGATGGTCCTATCTTCAAGGTACCTGATAAAAATGCCCACGAAGAGGAAAGTTCAGAAACCTCCTTCCTTTTTCACTCTATGTTAAGATAGAATTTAGTATGGCCAAGCTCCCTATCAGAGCTTCCTTAGACCTAACATCAGAGACCCCTTGCTTATGTATAAAATTAAAAGCAGGAATATCTCCAAATAACGACATTATACCACCGACCGGTGGTCCAACCAGCAGGGTTAGCCCTCGCCTTTGATACATGGATTTTAGATCTCCAATATGCTCCAAGGGATCATGACCGGATCTGCTGGCCAAGATAACGTTGTTCATTTTACCTATATCGCCCTCCGGGATAACCTCAAGTGAAGGTCCTTCATAGAACGGGGAAAAATAACCTATGGTTCTACATTCCTTTGAATCGACTACCAGAACGATCCCATCTTCTCCCTTACAACCTTCTAAACCAGTATTACCCTTCTCCACTACCCTTATCTCTCCCTCCACGGGTACGCTGGACACGGCGTGGTAGGGCGTGTTAACAGGTTGAAGTAAACCCACTTTACTTAGATCCGAATCCATCTTCAGGTTCCTCTTCAGGTAGGGAGGCTTCATGGAGTAGATCATCAGTTTCCTTATCTTCGTCAAGATAGAATCATTGCCACGTCTAACTAGGTAAAGCTTTGTAACCCTGAATTCGACCATCGCCCTTATTACGTCAGAGACCTCTAAGGTGAAAACTGTAAAATTATTTTTCAGAGTAAACATTTCAGGATAGATTATTACATTTAGCGGATGAGCCCTTGGGAAGGGGAACATTTACTAAACCTTTCTTATGCCTATGATATACTCTTCTCCCTCTATGTCCCACGTACTTATCTGATCTCCCCCTTGCTGTCCTATAACTATTTCCTTAGATCTAGTCTCAGAGGAGATGTAATCCCTGTACTTTTCCAGTAACTGAACTCGGTCTTGAGGTGGAACTATATTGACAATGATGTAGTCAGTTACATTCAAGTTCATCAATTTTCTCATATACTGTATTCTTCTTATCACATCTCTCACTATCCCCTCTTCCTCTTCCTTCCCCCCAATCTCCTTGGGTATAAGGACAACTCCGAGCTCAAAGGAACCGCTAGCGTACTCAGGTTTCACCTCCTCAGTAATTCGCAGGTGTGATGTGGTAAGTTTCACCTCAGTATCGTCAATGAAGACAGTGTGGAAACCCTTTTCAAGTATATCCCTGGCTATTACATCCTTATTGTTCTCCACGTATTGGACAATCTTGGGAGATAATCTCTTGTACTCCTTTCCTATCGCTCCCTTGTCAGGATATATATTCAGCTCACTAAACTCGTAAAACTTGGCCATATCGTATAACTTCAGTTCCTTGGAGTTGAGTAACGTCTTTAGCAGTTCCTTGTTTTCCTCCAGTTTACCCTTCAGTTTACCATCCTTTAGGAAGATGTGAGCAGTTGAGACTGGCCATCTGAGTTTTATATTGGCCTTTGCCCTAGCGTTCAGACTAGCCTCCGTTATTATTTTCATTAACTCCACAGAGGCCTCAAGCTCGTTATCGATCAGCTCTCTCCTCACATCCCCGAGGGTCTCCATGGAAACAGACAGTTTCTTGTCATTTACCACAAAGTTCTGATAAACTTTCTCGGCAAAATATGGAATTACTGCTGAGGCCATTATCAACCATTCGCGCAATATATGATACAGTATGGTGTAGAGAGCCTGTTTATCCTTATTCAATCCTTCCTCCCAGGCTCTCTTCCTTGCCAACCTCAGATAGAACCTGCTGACATCCTCTATCATAAATCTCATTAACTCATTGGCCAGTTCGTGGACCTTGTAATCCTTCATTGCCTCATGAACTCTCGATCGCATATTGTAAAATCTTGAGACTATCCACCTGTCCTCCACTCTAGCTTGTTCCAGTGCCTCATCTAAGCTCATCTCCCTGGGGTTAAAGTTGTCTAAGTTCATATACATTGAGGTGAAGAGGAATACATTCCATGCTATCTGAAGATCCCTCTGTGACAATTCAAGGTTCTTCTCTGAGAACTTAACGTCCTCCCATGTGGTATTCTTTAACAACATGAGCCTCAATACATCCCTTCCATACTTCTCTATCACTACAGATGGTTCCACATAGTTGCCTAGACTCTTATGCATCTCCCTTCCCTGCTCGTCCAACATGAAGCCGTGAACCAGTACTGCCTCGTAAGGAGCCCTATCATCCAGTATCACTCCGGACCTGAGGAGACTGAAGAACCAGCCCCTGAGCTGATCATGACCCTCAAGCACCAAATCCACTGGACCCAGTTCCCTCCACTTATTCACCCAGTCACTGCCCAAGCTGGAAAAGAAAGCTACACCGCTGTCAAACCAGACATCTGCCACGTCCGGAACTCTTTTGGCATTGGCTCCACATTTCTCGCAACGAATTACTACGTTATCTATCCAAGGCTTATGTAAGTCCTTGGGAACTTCGTTTAGGGCTACCTTCTTTAGTTCCTCTACGCTCCCAACAACATTCACATGGCCTTTTTCGCATACCCAAATGGGAAGTGGATTACCCCAGAACCTTTGCCTGCTTATTACCCAGTCCCTGAGCTCCGCAACCATGTTACCTATTCTAGTTCTCCCCCAGGAGGGTATCCAGTTCACCCTCTCTATCTCAGACTGCAATTTGCTCTTCAGTTTGGTAACCTTGATGAACCACTGATCTATTGCCCTTAATATCAGGGGAGATTTGCATCTCCAGCAAATTGGATAACGATGAACTATCTTGCCTGCAAAGAGAAGTGCCCCTCTATCCCTCAGATCCTGGATGATGGTGCTGGCAGACTCCCTTACATTCATACCGGAGTATTTACCGGCCATTTCAGTGAAATGTCCCCTGTCGTTTACAAGCATGACCACTGGCATTCCATTCGCCTTACCCACTTCGAAGTCCACATCACCGTGGCCTGGCGCAGAATGAACTAAACCTGTACCATCCTCTAAGGTTACCTTATCTCCTCCGTCAACTACCACGTGATACTGATCGATACTTTGCTGTGCGGGAACCAGATCCCGCAAAGGATGCTCATAGCGAAGTCCAAGAATCTCTTCTCCCTTGAAGGTCCTCAATACCTTGAACTTCTGGACCTTCGCTTCCTTCATTACGGCCTCCACTCTTTGCTCAGCGATTATGTAGACCTCATTGTTAACCTCTACCTCAGCATAATTGTAATCCTTGTTTATCATAACGAAAACGTTAGAGGGTAGAGTCCATGGGGTCGTAGTCCAGATGACCAAAAACTTGTTCTGAGTGCCCGAGATCCTGAACTTAACGTATATGGAGGGATCCTCTATGTCCTTATACTCTGATACTTCGTAGTCAGACAACGTAGTCTCACATCTGGGGCACCAATGCAAAACCTGAACGTCCTTGGCCAGTAGCCCCTTCTCATGAGCTCTCTTTATCACGGCCCAAGAATTACTAATAAACGTTGAATCAAGGGTAAGATATGGGTTTTCCCAGTCCATAAATACGCCAACATTCTTGAAGTTCTCCGACATTGACTTCAGGTTAGTAAGGGCGAAGTCCCTGCAGAGCTGGACGAATTTTTCAACGCCTACTTTATCATAAATGTCCCTCTTCTGGGTGATGTTCAGCTTCTTTTCCACAGCTACTTCTATGGGTAAACCGTGAGTATCATAGCCGGGCTGATCATGAACCCTGTAACCCTCGAGCCTTTTGTACCTCAGAATTGAGTCCTTGATTACCTTGTTCCATATGGTGCCTATGTGGGGAACGGGAGCAGATGGATAAGGCGGCCCATCTATGAAAAGGAATTTCTTGGTAAACTTTCCGTTATATTCCTTCAGAGTCCTGTAAACGTTTTTCTCGGTCCAAAAATCTGAAACCTCCTTTTCTATCTTCAAAGGTTCAAATTTTGATTGAAGGGGCTTCACTGAAGATAAGTCTGACACGAAAGGGATTTCAATGTATGAATTTAAAAACACTATGTTATCTTGGAATATATTTCGTCTACTATATCATTTAACTTAGCACTTCCACCCACGTCTGGCGTGAGTCTTTTGCCATCGCTGTACACCCGATAAATTGAGTTGGTAAGGGATTGGGAGGCCTGCAAGTATCTCTGGTCTTTACTAACCTGATACATACGTTCCAGCATCATGCTGACTGAAAGTAAGAAGGCGGTTGGGTTTACAATACCCTTTCCTGCTATATCAAACGCGGCTCCATGGACGGGTTCGAAGAGTGACTTCTTGTCTCCCACGTTGGCTGATGGAGCTAATCCCAGGCTGCCAGCTATCTGAGAGGCTTCATCGCTCAATATGTCCCCATACATGTTCGTGGTAACTATAACATCAAACATGTTAGGATCCTTCACTAGATTGGCTGCAGCTGCATCCACATACATCTCGTTATATTCTACCTTACCCTTCAGCACAGAACGGCATGACCTTGCGAACAAACCATCCGTAATCCTCATAACGTTGGCCTTATGAACGCAGGTCACCCTATTTCTTCTCCTCTTTGCGTATTCCAGTGCAACGTTAGCTATTCTTACAGATGCTGAGGCTGATATCACCTTAAGTCCTACTGCTACACCCTCTGAGACTTCATGCTCAAATCCCTTATACAGGTCCTCAGTATTCTCCCTTACAATCAAAACATCCACATTCCCATATCTGTTGGGAACACCCGGAAGCGACTTTGCTGGCCTTATATTGGCATACATGTCATACATTTGCCTTAATCTAACCACTACATCCATAGCTGACTCCCCCACAGGTCCCTTCAGTATCATATCTGAGGACTCTATCACCTTAAGCGTCTCCTTCGGTAATGCCTCACCGTACTTGGCCTGAGCGGAGTCTCCGGCCTCAACTTCAATAAATTCTATAGGCAAAGAGTAAATTTCTACTAATTTCGCCAGTATCTTTTTACTGGCAAAAAATATTTCAGGTCCTACTCCATCCCCTGGGATCACTGAAACCTTGAACATGGGATGGCTTACCTAATCGAGCTTATATCCTTTTGACCTAACCACGTCCAAGATCTCCTCGAGATATTTCTCCAGATAGGGGCTTGTTCTTTTAATCACACCTATTTCATACCTGATAATTTCAAGTAGTTTGTCTCTTTCTTGGGGCAGAATATCTAATCTTGTAAGGTGAACCAGAAGATCCACGAATAGGCTGTCTCCCCTAGAAAAGGGTCTTTCTTTGCACTCTCCCTTAAACTCCAGAGGACGCAACGAATATTCGCTAGGATTTCCTAGAACCTGTATATCGCACTTTGCAATAATTACGCAAGAAACGTTCAACACAGGGAGACCGTACATGAATGAGGTGGGTTTCAATTTACCATTCAGACCCTCGTAGAAGAGAACCGGATCCTGGGTTATCAGAATGGAGCAATAGGGATGCACGGTAATGTTCCTTGAGGTAACGGATCCCCCGTATAACCTGAGCCTGTAATCTTGGAAGTGTCTCAGCCCCACCGGGGAAATATTATCAGAAACGCCAGCAGTACCTAGTAATACTTCATATATTCCAGGTCGCCCAAAAACTTGATTTAAGCTGTCCATGTAAACTATCGAATAAGTTACCAAGGTTAGGCTAATGAGCATTGAGCATGGTCTAGCGGGAGACAAAAATGAAGGGAGAAGGGTTGAGAAACTGAGAGAGATACTGGAGGATGTGAGCGATGAAGTGAAAGTATACAGAGAGAGGATATTGACATGGGAGGTTAACCATTCCCTAGTGATCATAAACGGTGAAAGGATTGAACATCAGGTACTACCCTACTCGCCGACCTCCTATATCAGGGGACATATAGTGGAGAATCCCAGAGAGTGCGGGAAAGGTACAGTCCTTGTGAACGGAGATGAGTCCCAGTCTAGCGTGTATTATAATCTCGTTCTAGCAAAGAGGTTTGGTTGTCAAGGTGTGCTATTAACCAAAATCCGCACAGTCTCAGTGTCTCCTCCCTATCTACAGGATGGGGCCTCCGAGCCTCCGTTACCCCTTATCCTATTGAGGAATGCCAACCCTAAAAGAGGAAATCTGGTGGAGATAAATCTTGAGGCAAAGGCGAGAATCGGGCATGCATACTCGATCCATGCTATAAAGAATGGAAAAGAACAATCCAAGAAGATCCTCCTCGTCTCTAACCACGATACATGGCTC
The DNA here is from genome assembly GCF_022064045.1 of Metallosphaera javensis (ex Hofmann et al. 2022). NCBI lineage: Archaea > Thermoproteati > Thermoproteota > Thermoprotei > Sulfolobales > Sulfolobaceae > Metallosphaera > Metallosphaera javensis (ex Hofmann et al. 2022). The sequence goes on from NZ_JAKNCW010000001.1 coordinate 27,365, forward strand.
AGCGGAAGTAATGCATGGATGACCTCTGCCAAAATTTTCAGAGAACTGAAGAACAACCCTGATCAATGGGAATACCTCTGCATGTCGGGGATAGAGTCCGGGGCGCCGGGATTTTCCTCCCTATACTGGGGCTATGTAGCTAGGCAACTGGGAAAGAGGTTTATTGATAGGCATCTAGCGGTGGAGCTCAGCGATACGCTGGGATTGAGTCTCTCCCCTGGAATGAAACACCCGTCTATGGAGGGGAAACTAATTAGCCCAGCCTCCATATCCTTTGAGCTATTGAGGGCTGGTATTCCATCAGCCAATCTGGGTATACGACAAGTCTTCCCTTCATCCCAGCCTGTGGACTTGATAAAGATGATAAGCGCTCTCTCGTCGAGTTTCCAATTTTCTCTGGAAAAATTGATTAATGATCTTGTAGGTGACTATTCTCTACTATCCGCGGAGATTAAGGCCCTGCTGACCAATCTTCGCGGAGAGGCAAAGGAGGCTAAATATCTACTTAGGTACCTGGGAAGATATATGGGATTACCAGGAGAAATGGAATACGCCCTATTTCATAAGATTGTAGCCATAAGGAAGTCTCCCAGGTATGAATTCATGTTCGTTGAGGGAAATCCTGCGCTAACAATTGAAAGAGCGAACAATGAGTTCCTCAGAGGTTATAGATCAGAACTTGATAAAGAAGTCACGGACGCATATCTAAGTCAGTTATATGAGGATTTACAGGAACTCCTCTAGCTCCTTTAGACTTGAAACCACGAAATCGGCGTACAGCTCCGGATACTTCACAGACGAGTCCCGATCTATGAGTATACTCTTGAGGCCAGCCTTTTTGGCAGCTAAGCAATCCTTAACTGGATCATCCCCAACCATTACGCATTCATTTCCCTTGGCTTTAAGTTCCTCACAGGCTAGGATGAATGGTTGAACACTGGGTTTAGGCCTAACGTTATTTTCCCCACCTATAACTATTACATCGAACTTATCTATGAAGGGGAACTTAGCTATCCTGGACTTCTTATCCCCGCCCTCACCATCACTGTTGGTAACGAGGCCAATTTTGTAGCCCTTCTGTTTGAGGTAAATTAATATGTCCAATGCGTCTTCAAAGGGAAGAGTCTCCCCGGCTATGGACCAATAGAGACTGGTCCACTCAAATAATTGCTCCTTCTCAATATCACTTATTCCAATCTGTTTTAAAACCTCAATCCACCACACGTTTCTGTCATACACTCCTTCGGAATCAAGCTTCTCTGAAATGTGGAGAAGTTTCTGTTCAAGTAGTTCCGGGGAAATAAGAGTTTGTCCGTTATCCTTAAGGAAATTATAAATATCTGAGGAAACGGCCTGAATGGCCTTCCTAAAAACAGGTTTAGAATTGACTAGGGTGTTGTCATAATCAAAGAGAATTGCCTTAGAGCCCGCGAAAGGGTTGAATTCTTCCATCTCAATTCACGACAGGAAGTCCTCAACCTTGGGTAATTCCTTGGGCAATCCCTTTCTCTCCCTGATCTTAAGGATTACGTCTGTGAGGATGCTGTCTGGCACAGGTGCCCATTTGCTGAACTCAGTCCCCCAGAACGCTCTACCACCTGTGGAGCCTCTGAGATCACTGGCCAATTCATAGGACTCTGACACAGGAATCTCTGCCAAAATCCTAGCAACGCTTCCTGACTGCGTCATGTTAAGCACTTTGCCCCTCTTCCTACTCAAGACTGCAGTAACGTTACCGACGAACTCCATGGGGACCCTGATATCCAGCTTCTGGAGCGGTTCCAAGAGGGTTGGTTTAGACATAAGCATGGCAGCAAATATGGCGTTTCTCACAGCTGGGTATATCTGTGCAGGTCCTCTGTGTGCAGGATCCTCGTGTATCGTGGCGTCATGAAGGACAACCTTTACTCCCCTGATGGGTTCGTGGGCTAGAGGTCCCTCCCTCATTGCCAGCCTATAACCCTGAAGCATTGTATCCATTATCTCTCTCAGGTGCTGAACACCGCTTGTGGCATCTATGAGAACATTAACGTTCTCGTCAATCGCTATTATTTTCTTGGCTTCGTCGTAATCCCAGTCAGCCTGATCTCTGAGAATCTTTGCCATTTCCTTAGAGTCCATGTCCTCCTTGATGGTACCATTAGAAATTAGCTCGATTGTTTTATCATTAAGGGGTTCCACGCTAATGTAGAATTTGTTATGCTTGTTGGGAGATTTGCCCTCAAAGACTTGACTCTTGTTTCTTACACTCTCCCTGTATACCACGATTGGCGGTGTTGTAACGACATCCACTCCATAATTGTCTTTCAATAACTGTAAAGATACCTCCACATGGAGGAATCCCATTCCTGATAAGAGATACTCTCCTGTCTCCTCGTTTATCTTAACCACAAGGTTGGGATCCTCAATGCTCAACTTCCTCAGCGCATCTATCATCTTGGTCAAATCTTTGGGGTTCTTGGGCTCCACGGCTATGGTTACAACTGGCTCAGACACGTAATGGAGCTTCTCGAAGCTTCCCTGAAGATCCTTATACCTTATATCAATGAGAGTCTCACCAGATCTGGCCCTCTCTAGGCCTAGTACTGCCGCAATGTTTCCTGCTGGAATCTCATCTGCGAGTTCCCTGAATTGACCCATGTAAATGCTAACCTGTAGAACCTTCTGGGGAGCCTTTGCGTTAACCAGCCAAACCTCGCTACCTGGCCTTATGGTACCAGAGAACACTCTACCAGTTGCGACTAGACCAGCATGCGGATCAACCTTCATATCTGTGATCATCATTACTACAGGACCATTTGGATCTGCATTGAGCATGGATTTTGCTAACTCGTTGTCTAGATCGCCCTTCCATATCTTAGGAATTCTATATTTCTGGGCATCTACCGGGTTTGGTACGAACTTGATGACTGCGTCCAGAAGTGCCTCATTTATAGGAACCTGGGACGCCAATTCGTTAATCTTGGCCTTGTCGGTGGTTGAGTAAGCATCAATCACATGCTTCATGTTAATGCCCTTTTTCTGGGCCATTGGTATGCTAAATCCCCATCTGTCCTTGGCAGAACCAAAGACCACGTTACCTAAGGTTGGATTAATGGCCCACTTCTCCTTTAGTTCAGGTTCGGCATATATGTTAATGAGGTTGTTCACCTCCTTAATGATATCCATCAGCTTTTGCATCATCTCCTGAGGACCTAACTTCAACTCCTTAACTAGCCTATCCACCTTATTAACGAACAGAATTGGCCTAACCCTCTCTTCTAGACTCTGTCTCAGGACAGTTTCTGTCTGAGTCATCACTCCTTCAACTGAGTCCACCACAACAATAGATCCATCCAATACCCTAAGGCTCCTAGTTACCCTTCCGCTGAAATCCACGTGTCCTGGGGTATCAATCAGGTTAATTACGTAACCTTTACCTTCAACCTCGTGATAGAGGCTTACGTTCGCCGCCTTAACAGTTATTCCCCTTTGTTGTTCCACGGATAGATAATCTAGAGCTAGAGCCTCTCCAGCCACCTTAGGTGAAATTATACCCGAGGCGGCCAGTAGCTGATCGCTGGTAGTGGTCTTACCGTGATCCACGTGGGCGATAATTCCGATATTCCTTACCCTAGTTCTATCCTTCATCAGGCTCAAAACTTGTTCTGATGTCTTGTATTTGGGCAAGATATCTCACCTAGTATCGTAAACATGTAGTACTATAACTAGAGGTATTAAAGTGTGATTATAGGAAAGTTATCATTCGTTTTTACCACATCGGTTCATTTCCTGAATGTAAAACCGTCACAGCTATTAGTAATATCATTCTTGACCTGAAATGCGCAACCTGTTGTCCGTATTATTCCTCAACAAAATCTGTTAGAGACGCCGATTTCTTTTCCGAATTATCAGAAAACTTCGTGTTAAATATTTTATACAGAAGTTCGGCTTTTTTCCTGCTCTTCATCACTCTCTCCAAGTCCGCTATGCTAGAATTACATATGTTTCTTATGGTAGAAAATTCAGTTAACAGCCTTAGTGCTATCTTTCCACCCACGTTGGGCAGAGATTGAACAAGGTAAAGTTGCATCTCATCTAAACTTTCAAATTTTGGCTTATCATGAAGAACTATAGGCTTCTCTACCCTCATCTCTTGATACCTTTTTGCTAAGGTAACCAGAATCTCTGCTGACTCCCTTTTATCCACGGAGTACAGAATATTGACGCCATAATCTACGGTGGCAGAAACTAGGGCCGAATTGAAAAGCTTCCATTTAGTGGTGATAGCCTTGGCTCCTTCTAGATCTCCCTCGATGAGGATGAACACCCTGGAATAGACGTCTTTAAGTCTTTTCAATTGATCAAAGAATCTCTTATCAAAAACCGAGTTCATGAGATCAAATACGTTCTTTCTTTCCACCGCTACGCCATCAGCTACAATGTAATCTCCCACCGTTAATTGCTGTAAAAAGACTAAAGCCCCGAGATCACGTAACAGATCCGGAATTCCAGACTGCTTCTCCCTACTATCGGCGTAAATTCTTAACATAACAATATTCTTCGGTCCACTAAACTAAAAATATTAAGCCTTTGGAGGAGAAGTTCCGGGTGTGCCCTGGGGATAATATTTCTGAATGAGCTCGTTGACCTTCTTCTGCAGATCCTCAAACTGTTTTCTGAGAAGCCCCTCTTGCTTCTGATACGTCCTGCTCTTAAGCTCCAATAACTCCTTCCTCTCGTTGAGTTCGTTTTGAACATTAGTCCTATCCTGCTTAATTAGAAGGTTACCAACGATCTTGTATACAGGTGAGTCTTGGGGTATATTTGCAAGTTCCTTCAGAACCTCGTTAACTTCTCTTAGCTCACCCTCAATAACGCTCTTCTCATAAGTCAATCTCTCTAACTGGCTTTGTAACTGTTGTAATTTTAAAAGTTGGGTTTGAAGTTCAGGGGGAATTCTTTCTGCCATCTCATTCTACCTCATTTAGAGTACTCAACACACTGTAGATCCAGAATATATAAGAATTCATTATAGCCCTACACCTAGACACACTATCACACCTTATAATAATCGAATCGTCGCTCATGGAAACGTATTCCCTATCCACGTCCTCTATAATTAAGGCATTTTTTATTAAGTCTTTGAGTTCCGGATCCAGTGAATCCAATGTAATATTGATAACAATCATTCTGCTAGCCCCATGAAAAGTATCTCCCTGTTCATGGAATCAACGAATCTCACATTACAGCCGTTATCGAATTTTACCTCAGCGTGAACTGTGCACTCGCGAGTTCTTGTAGCTCCTAGGTCGATCAAAAGGGAGTTCACCTTGGTGCACCCATACTCAGTTTCCCTTATACATAATATGCGCCTAGTATTATATAACGAAATCTTTTCGTAGTCGCTTCTAAGCCTCAAACTTTGTATCAAAAAATGGTAGAGTCTTTCTCCAGATATCACATCATAAACCTCTAGAGAGCTGGGATTACCCTTGAAAACATTAACAAGAAGGAGTAACTCTCCTCCCAATACCCTTGCTATTCTAAAGACTTCCTCTAGGTTTCTTTTTCCCCTGTTCACCTTCACAGAAAAGGGAAAAATGTATTCCAAATAGTTTAAAAAACTCCTTGTTCTGCTAGACGTATCCCTTGAGCTACTGATCACAATCCTAACTCGGTGTATAGGCCTGACCAGCCCACTTGCTGCCACACTTCTTGCAACTCCAAACTCCTGACGCAATCCTGTAGACCTTTCCTGTGGTCTTACAAACTGGACAGGTGTGATCTGCATATCTCTTCTCCATTATTTCGCTCCACTTCTTCCTCAGCGAGGAACCGTATCTTGCACCAAACCTGCCAGCTATCCTTGAAGTCCTCTTGGATGGCATTACGACTCACCTTTCCCAATTCCTATGAGATTTTTAAGCTCTTCTAGTAGCTTCTGACTTGTAGCTGACGCCATGCTCTCAGCAATCTCTACCTCCTGTTGACTGAAACTCCCTTCTCCTGACTTCTGAATGCCCACTATATTACCGCTGGGTATATAGGAAAATGATATTTTGGCGTCCATTATGCCTTCCTCCTCCAGGTCAGGATCCACCACAAGGAACTTACCTATCTTGGCCACGGAAACAGTAACAACTGGGTACTTGATAGGAAGTGGAGTTGTTTTTTCCTCTTTTTGTATAATTATTGTATCGTTTTCCCTTACTACCCTAGGAAGTTTGGCATCATAAAGTGCGGCGACAGCGGCAATGGTACATGCGTCCAGAGCGTTTCCCCCGTAATCCAAAACCGAAATGTCTACCCACACAGTCCAGACCTTTTTGCCTGGCTCTATAACTAGCCCTGTTAGGTCAACAGATTTAGAGTCTCTTAGGCTCCTGTCCACAACTCTAGATAACTCAATGGCATTCTCATCTGGAGGCCCTGGTTCAAAGGTCTCATAGGCCAAGGGAAGCAACTCAGCATTGACCACAAGGTTACCCTGATTGGGTGTATCGGGATATGGCTCATCCTCCTCTATCTTTACTCCAGCCAGAACGGTGGTGTCTCCGAGCTTAACTAGAGCCGAGCCATCTGCCTTCTTGGCGTAACCTAAAGTAATGGATAAGGGCCTATAATCGGTGAATTTCCTTCCATCGCTTCTGGTTCCTCTCTCCAGGAGAGCGATTATGCTTTCCTTCTTTATCAAAGGAATTACGTTTTCGTTGGTTGGCGTCATGGACATGTCAGGATCCCTCCTCGTGAATTTCGGCGAATTTGCTCCTTAGTACTTCCTTTTCCAAGTTATAAATGGTGTTAATGCCCTTATACGCCAGCTCTAATCCCTGTTTAAATTCTTGCTGTGTCATGTTACCATTAAGCTGGATTAGGGTAATTTGTCCCAATGAAGGTAGCATAGCCACTGGCATATCTGCCTCTCCCCACATGTCCTCAGGTTCGTTTAGGTCAAGAACCACGACCCCATCTGCCTTACCAACTGCCACAGCTGCTATTACATCCTTCACCGGTATTCCAGCATCGACGACTGCCAGAGATGCGGCCATTAAAGAGGCCAATCTGGTTCCGGCATCTGCCTGAATTACTTCCATGAACACGTCAATGGAGGATCTTGGAAACTGTTCCACAAGTATGGAGGATTCCAGTGCTTCCCTTATTACCTTGGAGAGCTCTATCTCCCTTCTGCTGGGTGCGGGACTCTTTCTCTCATCGGTGGAAAATGGAGTCATATGATATCTCACTCTTAGAGTGGCCCTGTTTGGAAGAGCTAGGTGCCTGGGATGCATCTCCCTGGGACCATAAACAGCCGCTATGATCTTTGTATTACCCACTTCAACTAAAGATGAACCGTCGGCGTTCTTTAGCACCCCTATCTCCATCTTCATAGGCCTTAATTCGTCGGGTTTCCTCCCGTCAAGCCTTCTTCCATCCTCAAGTATTAGTTTGGGCTTCTGAACTTGTAACACTCTTATCACCTAGTGATTCTTTTATTAGTTTTTTAATTCTATCAGTCAACCCTTTAGTGTGGGACTCGCGTTCTATGGTTCTTATGGCCATTATGAGAATATTCTCCTTTTCCTTTGATGGGCAATTTGCCAGAACTCTCCCGTTCTGAGCCACCAAAATGTCGCAGCCGGTCTCCGTACTCAAAGTTTCCAACATACTTTTTCCCTTTCCCACAACCCTGGGAACCTTTACGGGGAGAATGTCAATCACTGTACCTGAGGATACTCTCCCAAGTCCCTTTCCCTTAACTGAGAGAACTGGATCGCTAGTTCTATCAAAACTCTCTACCTTTGCAATCACGTAATCCCCTACATCTATATATCTCCTAAGATCTTCACCTACGTTAGCTGGTCTTCCCAAAAGGGAAGACGCGGGCAAATAAGCCGAATAGGGAGCCTTAATGTCTGTAGTCCAGCCGTAAAGTTCCACATCCTCCACCAGAGCTATTACAGTGTCTCCTATTCTTGGGTAGTAATGTGAACCTTCCAGAGGAATAACTTCAAAGATGGAGTCCTTTACCTCAACCACTCCAATTACTGAGGCGAAATACTTGTTCCCTTGCCTAATTATGTATGGAGACCATGGTATTTGAAAATTGCCCTCAGCTATTAGATCGCCTGGGACCACCACGGTCCTGTCCTGTAGATATATTTTATTTTCTGTGGACATCTTACTTCACTTGAAGTACTCTAACTTCTACTTCGCCTTTAGTTATAGAATTTAACTTATCTATTACATCTTGTTGAGCTCCAGCCGGTATTTCTATCTCAGCCACCAATGTACCGTCGTCGAGCCAGATAGTTTTCTTTACACTGCCCAGGGAGCTGAGCTGTTGCTTAGCCTTACCGGCATATCTTTGCGGGATCTTAACCTCGAGAAGAGCCCTAGCAATTTTGATGGGTATTATTCTGGTCAATTCATGAATGATCTGTAGGGCTTGAGCCTCAACCTCCTTGTTAATATCTATTTGCACCCTCGCCTGCTCTAGCGCCATTTCCAGTCTTGCCGGTGGTATGGGGAGATTGGTCTTGGGATCAACTGCGTTCCTATGGATGAAATCAATTATTTGTTTTCTCTTTGCCTCAAGCATCTCCTTTCTTTGTTCTGCCGTAATTGGGATTTCTCCCTTGAGTATTATTTCCCTGGAAATTGTTTCAAAGTCCGTGGTTCCAAAAACCTTCTTCAGTGAAGATGGGGAGGCCTTTAACCCCTTCTTCACATCCTTGTAAATGGTGTCGGAAACAACCACATCGGAGAGGGATATGCTTTTACCCTCCCTTATTTCCATGGCTTCTTTAGGCTTAACTAAAATCTCGAATCTCTCCCCGTGACTCTCGTACTTCACCACGACGTAATCCTTTGGGCCCATATATTTTTATCACCTTAGATTTTCTGAAGATAGTTAGCCCTTTCCTCAAGAGTCATCTTCCTGAATTGACCTTCCCTAGTGGCGAATCCTATCTCAACGTTTCCTGGGCCCAGCTTCTCTCCAGGCTTCAATGTAACCTTTAGTGCGTTCAACGCAAGGAGAATGGTCTCCTCAACGCTTAGGTCCTCCTTATAGTTCTTCTCCAGATAATCAGTAGCGTTATATCCACCCTGTCCTATAGCTACCGCCTGATAGGGCATGAACTGCCCGCTGGGCTCGGTCATGAATAGTTTAGTGACCCCCCTGTCAACACCTCCCACTATTAGGGCCACGCCAAATGGTCTAACTCCTCCGTGTTGTGTATACATTTGCTTCACATCAGATATTAACTTGGTCAGGTAGTCTATGCTAATGGGTTCGTCATAAACTAGCCTGTGTTGAAGTGAGGAATTCCTTGCGTAATCTATGAGTATCCTTCCATCTGAAGCTAGACCTGCAAAGCTACATCCCACATGATCATCCAAAAGGAAAACCTTCTCAATACTGTCAACGTCCAGTAGCTGAGACGCCTTCTTTTTCTCTCCCAAAATGACTACGGCGTTCTTGGTCTTAACGCCCAAAGTAGTCCATCCTTTCTTTACTGCCTCAAAGGCATAATCTACTTGGTATAAGGAGCCGTCGGGCGAAAATATTGTTATTGCCCTATCATAACCCATTGCGGCTGGTCCAAAAGCCATATATGATCAATTTATACGAAACCTAGAGGCTAATAAAAGTGTCATAATCAGATCGTCGCAGGGAACATCATCATGCAGTCTGGAGCGGCGTCATCATCCAGTTCGTATGAGGCTCTTGGCCTTTTTTAAACTTCCGGTTGTCCTCAAGGGTACCAGGAGAACCTCCATTCCGGCAACGGATTTAACAAGAGGTAAGGAGGCCAGAACTGCCCTATAGCCCAGCCTATTGGTGGATATTATGCCACTCATGGTAGAGGGACTGTAAAAAATCACGTGAGGATCGGAGATCTCTAACCACATTCTCCCCACAAACTCCTTAACAGCGTCCCTGACTGAGGTTTCCAAGGCCTTACTGGTCAGTTGGCCCTGCCCTCCCACCACTCTAAAAACAATATATCTTTTCTTATTTTTACCAATTTTACGTCTACCCTTAAGCACTACGACGTTTTTGCTTGTAAGAAGTATCACAGTTAGTCCTGACAGCCATATCACAATTACCATGTCAAGGATCGTCTGATACAAGCTGAAACAACTCCAAGGGATTTGTATAGACCCAGCTTATCACGTCCTCCATATAGGCTCCGTGAAACGTTATATAATTCACTAGGCTTAAGGGAGCCCACAGCTCCGATATCCTAGAGGCGCAGGATGAGAACACTATCTTTGCACCTTTATACCCCCACTCTATGGCTCTACGAATAACATTTGAAGATGAATTACTCAACCTGATCTCAATAAATTTCTCTTTACTTTTAGATAAATTCAAAAGATTCTTCCTCAGTAAATAGAAATTATCGTTATCCACGCTTATGCCGTGAATCCCAGGATCATTCAGGGCTTTGACCAATTGTCCCCTGGAAAGGGGCCTGAAGAAGACGATCGAGTTATTTGGACTGGCGCTCCTCGAATCTCCCTGCAAGGTTACCCTCCTCCTGAGCCCCTCTTCTCTCAGGTCCTTTCTCGTCTCAACAAGATACCGCTGAAATCCCAGTTTCCTGGAAACTTCCACTAGCCTAGGATCTAGTATACATGTTTCCACTAGCAAGTTGCTTCAATTCCTCCATAAACTGTTTAATGTTATCCTTTAAACTTATAACTATTTTTATTACATCGTCCCCATCTTTTAATAAAACCCTGCCCTGAGATATTAAGGCCTGCTTGTCTATTCTAAGATATATTCTATTTCCCTCTGATCTACTTTGAATTGTTGATAAAAGGAAGATTAGGTCTCCCTTATCCAGTCTAGAGAGCAACCTCTGAGTGACCTCGCTGGCAACTTTACCCTCTAGCTCAACCTTGAAGGTTACAATGGAGTCTCCGTAGTGTCCAGTTGCGTCATATCTGGTTATAGAGGTTCCCTTCTGATCGTCAAGAAGTGAAAGAAGTGCATTGAGAACCTTACTTTCATCTTCTGTAGAATATAAAAATACAGAGGCGGTTATCCTGTTAACCCGCATGTCCCTTACTTGCCTGGAATTCTATCGTATTTGGATAGCCTGTAATACCTGCTTGCTTCATGTCTCTTCTTCTGCTCTCTCTCCTTCTTCTTCCTAGCTATCTTGTGGTGTATTGTTCCCTTAAGTCCGCGAGACTTAAGAAGTCCACGGGTTCTCCTGCCGGCTGAGGTTAGACCTCTGAATACCCTTCCCCTATTGGCCGGGTTCTTTAACCAGCTAAATTGAGGATCGGACATAATAACAGGGTTATGTGGATCCACCAGGATTACCTCATAATACTTGTACTTGCCGTCCTCAGCAACGTAGTAGCTCCCAAGAACCTCAAGACCTGGGAACTTCCTTGCAGCCTTCTCCTCTGCAATAAATTGAAGGCTTTTAGCGGGCGAGAAACCGTAAACACCCATCCTCTTGGGTCTTCTACCACTGTTTGGTCTTTGCTTATCCATTCCACCCTTCTCAACCTTAACTCTAGCAACTATAATGCCCTGTTTAGCCTTGTATCCCAAAGCTCTTGCCCTGTCCAGCCTAGTTGGTTTCTCAATTCTGGTTACCGTGTTCTGGTTCCTCCACTCAACAAGTCTTTGCCTGATAACTGTTTTCTTCCACTCCTCACTGGCCCAAGTAGTTGCCATGAAAGAGTACGCTGAGGCTACCATATCATTTCTCCTATAGTGCTAGCTATCAACTACTTAAAAAACTGAACGGTACCTATATCACAGAATATACATGATAACCATAGGCCTCATTGGCAAAACCAACGTTGGCAAGAGCACGTTCTTTTCCGCCGCTACCATGCTGGAGGTAGAGATAGCCAATAGACCTTTCGTTACAATTGAACCCAACGTGGGTGTGGGGTACGCAAGGAAGAGATGCGTCCACGTAGAACTCGGGGTTAAGTGCCAACCAAAGAACTCAATCTGTATAGGGGATTACAGGTTCATTCCTGTTAAGCTACTGGATGTTGCGGGACTAATTCCTGGAGCACATGAAGGTAGAGGTCTGGGTAACAAATTCCTCGATGACCTCAGAAAAGCTGATGTATTAATTCACGTCGTGGATGCCAGTGGGTCCACCAACGAAGAGGGTGTGATGGTGAGCCCAGGGAGCAGGGATCCTGAGGAGGACGTTAAGTTCGTGGAAAGGGAAATAGATGAATGGTTTTTCTCGGTTATTAGGAAGGATTGGGATAAATTTGCCAGGACCACCGATCTCAGCAGTAAAGACGTTGTGGAATCTCTCCTCAGTAAGGTGTCCGGGTTATCTGTTAACAGGAAACATGTGGTCATGGCCCTAAAGGCCAGCGGTCTTGAAAACGTCAAGCTGATTCAGTGGGGCGATGAGGGACTTAGACAGTTCAGTTCAGTATTGCGCAAGATATCTAAGCCCATAGTTATAGCTGCAAACAAGGCAGACATACCAATTTCAAGGGAAAACATTTCCAGGTTAAAGGAGAAACATTCCCACGTGGTACCGGTGAGCGCTGAATCCGAGCTTGCGCTAAGAAGGGCAGCGAAGGCTGGCCTCATAGACTACATCCCTGGAGATGGTCAATTCAGGGTAATAGGGAATATTGAGGAGAAGAGAATGAAAGCCCTGAACTACATCAAGAGCAATATGCTTGACGTGTACGGCAGTACCGGGGTTCAACAGGCCATAAACGAGGCCGTCTTTGGAGCGTTGAATATGATTCACGTGTATCCAGTAGAAGATGAAAGAAAATACACGAATAGGGATGGGGACGTTCTACCAGACGTCTTTCTGGTAGAGAAAGGTTCCACACCCAAGGACCTAGCGTTTCTCATACACACGGACTTAGGAAAGGGATTTCTCTACGCAATAGAGGCCAAGAAAAAGGTAAGGGTAGGAGAGGACTACGAACTTAAGGATGGGGACGTGATAAAGATAGTATCCACTTTAGCCAAGGGGTGAACTACCCCACCCTCACAATAAGGCTTCTTGGTTCATTCACCATGCTCGATCCCCTCTAACCCACAGCATCTAATGAAACCCATCCTTGACGCCCCGAGTGGGAGGGTTAAGGTGGCTAGATCTCCGCAAGCTTGACTTCGGTTCCATCCCTGGGTGGCCATCCCATGTGATCGCACGTTGGGGTTTAGCAGACCACAGTTGATTTACGCTATCATCAAAACCTTTCTTTGGGCTATCCATCCTCAACCTTACGGTGGGTATTCCCCACCAACCCCCAAAGAGATAAAATGGGTGAAGAGGTCTTCAACTTCCCTGACCTACATAATCCTAGGTTTTCAACCCTTGAAGAACTCTCCCCTATTCACGTCCCTGTTCACTACCGCTCCGGGATAGATCATGGCGTAAGCTCCTATCCTTATCCCGGGTAGTATGGATACGTTTATCCCGGTCCTCACGTGTCCACCCACAACTGTCCCCATCTTTTTCCTCCCTGTTCCCTGTCTCTTTCCCTTAATGTTCATGTACACTTCCTTTTCATCAAACCTCAGATTAGCCACCAGAGTTCCGGCACCAAAGTTAACATCCTCAGAGATTACGCTGTCTCCCACATAGCTCAAATGGGGGATTTTTGTCCCCTCCATTACAACTGACTCCTTAATCTCCACGAATGATCCTATCTTCACATTACTTACCAGGACAGTGTAAGGCCTTACGAAGGCGTTTGGTCCAACTACACAGTTCCTCCCGATGTACGCTGGTCCTTCTATCCTTGTACCTGAAAGTATCTTGGCTCCCTCCTCAATGACCACCTTCCCCATCAGCTTCACATTTTCCTCTAGTTCGCCCTCAATCTTACCGGGTATCGAGTCCAGTTCCACCTTGTTTATGTCAATGACATCCCACGGCTTTCCCACATCCCTCCAGAAGTCGTTACTCTTAACCACCTTTATCCTAGACCTCCTAGCGAAGGTAGTAATGGCGTCTGTAAATTCATATTCTCCCCTAGGGGAAAGCTCTAGTTTATCCACCAGATCCAGAATCGAAGAGGAAAGCTTGTATATCCCTCCATTAATTACGTTGGAGGGTGGATTGGGGCTCTTCTCCACAATTCCCTGAAGGTATCCTCCCTCATCCATCTTAAGGGACCCGTATTCGCTGGGATTGGGAACCTCAACACCGAGCATGGAATTGCCAGGCTCTGAGACCACTCTCTCCACAGAGTTACTCGTGGTATAAATGTCCCCGTAAAAAATAAGGAGTTCGTCATTGGAAAACTTTGGAACGTACTGAAGAGCCCCTCCAGTCCCTTTCCTTTCGCCCTGTTTCACCAGATTGACTCCCTGTAACCGCGAAAAGAAAGACTCATATTCGGGAGGATACTCCTCGGGTATCACCACAAAAATCTCTGGATCCTTCACAATCCTCCTAACTATCTTCAAGTTCCTTTCAATCAGGGTTTCTCCTAGAACGGGAACAAAGGGTTTGGGCCTAGTATGGGTGATGGGCTCTAGTCTTTCTCCCTTACCCGCTGCTAGGAGCACTACTTTCAACGGCTTGCTTGACCTCCTTTATTACGGGTGCAAGTAGAACCTTGGACTTCTCTATTTCAGCCTTCCTGAGAGGGGCTATCTTCTTTGCCTCATTGAATATGTTGTTTGCCAGGTTTCCAAATATCATCTCCTGAACAAATTCGTCGAAGGTCTTACCCTCCGCTGTCTTCTTAACCACGTCCTCCATGATCTTCCTGATAGTGGTGGCCTGTTCCCTGTGAACCCTGTAGGCAGTTAAGGCCAGCGTCTTTACCCTAAGGGTATAACCGTCCTTCGTGACTATATCCACAACCTTGTTGATCTTGGAACTTTTCCTTCTAACCAAGGATCTTACGTAATCCCTGGAAAGTTCGTGGCCTGCGAACTCCGTGAAAAGCCTATCACCTTCGCTCCTCACAACCTTAAAGTACAGGTGAACATACACAGTACTGAAGTCACCCGTTAAGTCGTAGAGGGTGGTCTCCACCTTCCTGCCAATAGTCTGCGACACATCAAAAGCGGGGGTAGAACCCAGGGACACCTCTCCAAATACCTTAGGCGAGTAAATTGAGAACCATTTCTTCATCTTCCACTTATCTTTGAGTGCACCAGCACTACCCTTGGCACCTGATCTAGCTGACATTGAACAAACATCTTTAGTAAAGAGTATAAAAACTCATTCATTGCCGTGAATCATTCTCATGTAGACCTTCCTGAGAAACCTGACAACCGCCCTCCCTTCCTCCTCATCCCTTATACCCCGCAATAATGATCTCTTAGTTGCAATATACATCGCATCATCCCCATCTGATCTTTTAACTGTGTCGTAGAGAGTTTTTACGTACTTCTCAACCAGTGTTATGGTCTCCTGTGAGGGAGCAGGACCAGCCTCGCCTGGGCGGAGATGAGTTGACTTCCAGATCTCGTACAGGATTATTCCCACGGCGTGGGACAGGTTCAGCACGGGGTAATCCCTGTTGGCCGGGATATGAACCATTATATCCGTCATCATTATTTCCTCTCTGGTTAAACCCACGCTCTCCCTCCCGAACACCAGTCCTGTCCTTCTGTTCTCCATTAACTTAACAATCTCCCAGGGAGGCATGGACTTACGCAACATATCTCCCTTGGAATCTGCGATGCTGGACGTGGATATCTTGAGATCTAGATCCCTCAACGCTTCCTGCAGTGTAGAGGTAACTGTGACCCTCTCCATGAAATCCCTTCCCTTGGCCGAGAACTCCATGGCCTTGTTCAGGTCACATCTGGGATTGACCACGTATAGCTGGTCCACTTCAAAGTTCTTACATAGCCTAGCCACGAAACCCACGTTATATTCCCCTTCAGGCTCTACCAAGATCACCCTTAGCAACTACCTTCACCGCCTTGAGAACCTCAAATCCGATTACCCTCTCTTTAACTTTATTTATTTCCAATCCACGGTCTTGAAGGAACCTGGTTATCTCCTCCTCATCCGTGAAGCTAGAGTACACGAAATAGTAATTCTTTGCATTAACCTGTCTCATCACCCCAAGAAGGACCTCTACTCCTCCCCTCCCTCCCGACCAGCTATATCCTATCCAGCTGGATGTTTCATACACAGGTAAGTAGGGTGGATTGAATATCAATGTATCCACTTTGACTTCTCTCAAACAGGTGATAGAGTCGCAGTTTATCACCTCAAGATCTACCCCGTTTAACCTAGAGGAGCAGAGAGTTGCCTCCGTGGCATAGGGATTGACGTCTATCGAGGTTACCCTGCCTCCCATTTTGCTGGCGATAATTCCCAGTAACCCACTGCCTGAACCCATATCCAGCACATTCTCCCCCTGTCTCACGTCCAGAATTGAGGCCAGAATCTCCGAGTCCTCTGCAGGTTCGTATACTTCCTCGTTCACACAGAGTTTATACCCATTGAACTCAACAATTCTGTAACCATCCATGGCTTGAAGTCCCTCACTCTTCTGGTCTCACTTGAGGTCAAACCGCACAGTTGAGACGCATTTCTCAGGGTCTTGTTCCTGTACCTGCTAAGGCATTTTATTATCTCCGTTACCCTCTCGTTATAGCTCCTCCTCCTCTCCAGGAGTACCAGGGACGAGAAGACCCTGGGAACGGGCCTGAACGCCCTGGGAGGGATAACCAGTAGCTTGTCTATTACATAATAGTAATTTAGGAGGAAGGATAGAAAGGTTGGATAACCCAGTATCTTGTTCACGAAGTCCTCCTGAAGGACGAGGAGAAGCCTGGGGAAGGAGTCCAGTTTAGAAACCTCGACGAAGAAATCCGAAGTAATGGAGTATGGAAGAGAGGAGACTATCTGTCCCCTTGATACTGGAAGTCTTCTGGCATCCCCATGAACTGGATTGAATTCAGAGAGATGAGGAAGCAGGCGGGTGTCAAGCTCAATACACACGTCAGGGTTAAGGAACCTGGAGAGGTTTCCCCTCCCGCAACCTATCTCTATAAGGGGCCTCAACCCGGAGACATGACCCACAATACGAGAAATTATTTCTTGATCTACTAGAAAATTCTGTGAATAATTCATCCCTGCTTTAATCTTTCTAAGTAGCCTATATATTTCTGCTCCTGAGGCTTCCTCTCTCCCTCAGCTCCCCTCTCCGCCTCGCCTGGATAGACGAAGAGGAAGTACTTGTCCTCCCTCTTGATTTCCACCAGCAACCTCTTCACCAGTATCTCCTTCACATTCTTTATTCCCACCCTGGCCTCTATGTCAGCAAAGCTGACGAACGGAGCACGCTTTCGCTCCTCCAGGACGGTCCTGAGGGTCTTTTTCCCTATATCGGGAAGGAGCTCAAGGGCGTGAAGTTTCAGAGTGAGTGACTCAGCTCTGTTAAAGAAGTTGACGAACTGACTCTCCTTTGCGCTGACTATTTTTTCCAGGATTTTCCCAAGATTGTCCTTGGCCAGTGAGGTCAGGTCCTCGTAATCTATGAGCACATCGACCTTGATAACGGGCGGATCCTGATCCCTGTCTATCCTCTCTTCCAGCTGGATCTGCTCGGTCAACGGGATGGCTTCCATGAGAATGAAGTAATCCTCACCAATTACCTGGACTATGGGTTTGTTCTTATGCCATTTATGCCTGTCAAGTGGATTTCCCTCCCTGAGGTAGTCCAGCACATAAACGTAGCGCTCCCTAGGCCCTCTCTTACTCATAGTGCCACAGATAAGGATATATGCAATTAGAATATTAAAGACAATCAGTTGTTTCTGTATCTTTTTATTAAATCTAGAATTTTCTCCAATTCATCCTGAGAAAATGCCTTACCCTCCAAGGTTAGGATGGCCCTAAGTGCGTCCGGATTGTCCGGGCAAAGACTGCTTATCATGGCCATAACCTCCTTCTTAGAGACCAGTCCCTTGAGCTCCTCCATGAGTTTCCGCGCGTTCTCTGCACTGCATTTCTCCAAGGAGTTAAGGTACTCAAAGGTCTTCTGGAGAATGGAGGAGGAAGATCCTGACTCAATGGCCTCCTTCAGGATCTCCTTGGCCACAGAGTAGGGGACGTAATCTTCCTCAATGATCTGAATAGATGACATAGAAAAATCACTTCTGAGCCTTTATCTGGTTGAGGTGCTCGGGTCTGACTATGAGAACCTTTTCCTTATCCCCAAGCTTCACCTTAACCTCGTAGGATTTTCCCCTCTTTCCGAGGACAGTTCCAACCTTGCCCTGGTATCTCCTGTGTGGCATACCGTTGTGTGTGGATGAGTTTATCTTTATAACAACCCTCTCACCTTCCTTCAGGTCAAGCATTAGCCTGCCCAAAGAAGGAACTGCTCCCCTCTCCCTAGGTGCCTTCCTGAGAAGTTTCCTGCTCCTTGTCCTGTTTCCTCTCGAGTGCTTCACCATCGTAAATCTGGTAACAGAGAGTATCAGTGATAAATTAAATTTTCGGATAAACCTTTAAGCAACTGGATCAAGTTTATGTGTGCGGGGGTGCCCGAGCCTGGTCAAAGGGGGCGGACTTAAGATCGCATAGGAGATCCGCTGGAGCAGTCCTGCGCGGGTCCAAATCCCGCCCCCCGCATTTGGTCGCAGACAACCGCGTCCTGAACTGTACAATGTACATTTATCCCCGGGACAATAACGTGGGTTAACTCCACATCTCCCGGGCTTTATCCGGCTGGTCTTGCGTGCATCTTCGTAACATGAAAGTTTGAGTTTAGAGTTCATCTACGCCTTCCCGGTAGGAGGCAATGGGGATATTGGTTATGGTCAACTAAACTAGAATTCTTGTAGTTTCTAGTTAGTTAAATTCTCGCCATAACAAAACCAGTCTTTGTCTCGTCGTGACGAAACCTCAATGAAATACTACCAAAACCATGACCAAGATCATTCCCATCCAGAGAAATGCGTGGGACTCATGGTGTTGCGTGAATTCCATGGGAGGGATATATCCGCTTCAGGCATTCCTGGTATCTGCTCTCATTGAACTTGGTGCAGACCTCCCTGCACTGGGCCTGAGAGGCCCTCCTAATGTCATATGGCGAGGGAGAGAGGTGGAGCATGTCTATAATGGGCAGATGCTTCAGGTAGTCAGACACCCTATCCACGCAATTCCAGTAACAGGTTTCATCCAGCGTTGTGGCCTCTTCATGACAGATCTCCAGCGCCTCCAGCTCCTGGTCAGATCCTAGCTGGCTCAGCACGTTATAAATGTCTTGAGCCACCCTGCTCATCTCAGAGTAGCAATGGCCCTGATCGGAACAGCTGAAGTGATGCTTGTACAACTCCTTCTCCAGTTCATCTACCACGTCCTCGGGATACTGGGAAAGAATATTTCCTATAACTATTGCGAAGTTCACTGCTGAGGAGAGGTAATCCTGGGAGTAGCCCAGGGAAGCAGACCACTCCATCACGTCCTGATAATTCCAGCTCCTGGGTGGAGGAAAGACTAATGCAACGGAGGAGGACTCGACGAAACCTTCAAGCTGAGGATCGTTGTCCACTTTTCTGTTCTGCGACTGGGCATACGCGCTCAGAACTTGAGAGAAGGATACCAGGGAGGAGATGAAACCGGAAATGACTGGAACGTTGCACTGGGAGTTCCCAGAGTAGACAGGAGAACCCAGGTAGTAGTCGTCTACGGGATCCTCGGGATATCCGGGTATCAAGTAGTAGCTCTGACCTATGAAGGGAACGAAGGGAGTAGAGAGAGCCGGAAGGAGATCAGGGAAGGTGCCACTCACGTAGGATGCTATTGAAGTACATGTATTGCATACACCATGAGATGTAGGAGTTTTGTAGAATAGACCTCCGCTCTTGGAGCTCGCTTCGCGTATCTCTCTCCTGTATGACTGTACAAATGCGGAGTAACTTGAAGGTTCGGGAGGTAGGGGGTTCGTGAAGGTCTGGGATGTTCTCTCTCCTCCAAAGAGGATGCCTACGTTGAATTTCCCTATCACTCTAGATAGCTCGCTCCTTACGCTGGAGGAAAACCTGAATCTCCTCTCTGCACCATACTGGTAAACTGAAACGTGATCTCCTCTCCAGTTGGGGGATATCCCTCCCATATACACCATGATGTTCTTGCCAGAGGGAGTTGTAAGGCTTACCATAACGCCCTGCCTGAACACCAGTTTTGGTGCATCACTATAGGGATTTCCCACCACGCTTGCGGAAATATCATTGTCTGTGGCCACTGAGACGAAGGCAAGCTTCATGAAGTCCCTGTCGGCTTGATCAGCTCTAGCCCTCATATTACCCTCCGTCTTTCCGTTGCACCGAGCCTCTTCGTTGGCCTGATCATTGTTAGTTACGTAGGTAAAGGGGGACCCAACCCTGGCCATGGCTATGGCATTGAAGGCAACGGACTCCAGGGCTCTGTTGCTGTAGATGAAGTTATTGAACTCCCTGTTCATAGCCGTTATTGCCTGGATCACCCCATTCAGATCTCCCGTTGACTCAGCCTGAACCAATTGTTCCTTCTGTTCTAGGAGAGACATGGATAATAATTGATCTGAAAGTATATAAGTATTCCCAGTTTATATAGTAGAGAGTAGGCTGAAAGTGGATTGGGAATACAATTCTTATCTTTTCAAAATTTGAAGACGAGCCTATACGCTTCTCCTTAGAAGTTGTACAAACATGAAACAGGAAAAGTTTCTTTCGAGTACCTAACCATAAATTGAGTTTCTGTTAGATGAATAGTAAAACATTTCTCTACTTTTAGATGGTACTGTGAGTTTTAAGAGGGTCGTATAAGTATGGTAATACAACACAAGTTTCAGTACTGAAGCGCTAAGTTGATTTGTGGTAAGGATCGGACACACATTTACATGTTCAGTGTTGCTTAGAACCAGAGAGATGGACATAGTTAACTATCAATCGATGTGAAGAGTTAATGCGAGAAGAGAACCTTGCAATGGTAGAATGGAAACCGAGAAAGAGCTGTCTGGTTCTAGTCCCGCATTGAAAGGTGACCGTCACAGTGTTGGGTGAGTTACCTTAGAGGGATATATCTGCCTCAGGCACTCGAGGTACCTCTCCTCATTGAATTTCGTGCAGGTCTCCCTGCACTGAGCCTGGGCATCGCTCCTCAACTCGTTGGACGAAGGAGACAGATGGAGTCTATCGAAGAGCGGGAGACGCCTGAGGGACTCGTAGACCCTATCCACGCAGTTCCAGTAACAGGTCTGGTCAAGTATGGTGGCCTCCGCATGACAGATTTGTAACGCCTCAAGTTCCTTATCCCAATCCTGCTGGACGAGGACGTTATAGATATCTTGGGCTATCTTATTCATCTCGGAGTAACACTGCTCCGGGTTGGAACAGCTAAACTCGTGCTTGTACAGCTCTTTCTCGAGATCATCTACCACGTCCTCAGGGTACTGGGAAAGGATGGTTCCCAAGACCACAGCGAAATTAATGGCCGAGGATACATAATCCTGCGAGTAACCCAAGGAGTAGGACCACTGGATCACGTCGTCATAGCTCCAGCTTCTTGGTGGGGAGAGGACGAATGCGACCGAGGAGGACGACAGGAACTGATTCAGTTGACTTTCTAAGTCTTTGTTAAGCTGGACTGACCTGTTCTGGAGTTGGGAGTAAGCCTGTAATGCCTGGGAAAAGGGTATAAGGGAAGAGATGAAACCTACGATAGCAGGCATGTCACAGTTGGAGTTACCAGCATAGACAGGGGAGCCAAGGTAATATTCGTCTATGGGGTTTTCTGGATAGCCAGGGACTAGGTAATAACTCTGACCTATGAAGGGAACGAAGGGAGTAGAGAAAGCTGGAAGGAGATCTGGAAAGTTAGAGCTAGCGGATAAGGCTATAGAGGTACACGCATTACACGCTCCGTGCGAAGTAGGAGTTTTGTAAAATAAGGCAGGACCTTTCTTGATGCTATCCTCCAGTATATCTTTCCTATACGACTGCAAGAAAGCGGAGTAGCTTGATGGCTCAGGCGAGGGAGGATTCACAAATACCTGAGATGCCCTTTCTGCGCCAAATAGCACTCCAATATTCAACCTACTCAGAACGCTTGAGATCCCGCTCCTGACCCCGGAACTGAACTTGAATCTCCTCTCTGCACCGTACTGGTAAACTGAAACGTGATCTCCTCTCCACTCCGGTGAAATTCCGCCTATGTAGACCATAAGCTCCTTCCCTGAGGGGGTCATGAGCCTCACCATAACGCCCTGCCTGAACACTAGCTTGGGTGAGTCCTGGACGGGCTTGCTCACAACCTGCGCCGCTATATCATCGTCGCTGGCTATGGAAACGAAGGCAAGCTTCATGTATTTCCTGTCCCCCACATTGAACCTGTCTCTCATATTACCCTCCGTCTTTCCGTTGCACCGAGCCTCTTCGTTGGCCTGATCATTGTTAGTTACGTAGGTAAAGGGGGACCCAACCCTGGCCATGGCTATGGCATTGAAGGCAACGGACTCCAGGGCTCTGTTGCTGTAGATGAAGTTATTGAACTCCCTGTTCATAGCCGTTATTGCCTGGATCACCCCATTCAGATCTCCCGTTGACTCAGCCTGAACCAATTGTTCCTTCTGTTCTAGGAGAGACATGGATAATAATTGATCTGAAAGTATATAAGTATTCCCAGTTTATATAGTAGAGAGTAGGCTGAAAGTGGATTGGGAATAGTTGACGAATCTAGGACTGCAGCTATGCTCTTGATTTGGTGTAAGAAAAGATGTCCGTTGGTAATGGTTCCTTGACTACGATATAGAGTAAGATCTTATTGATTAACGGGCAGGCATATTAGCTTCTTTTTCACTATGCCTCCCTGTTGAGCTTCACCATGCACTGGCGAAGTACATCTTCGAGATTGTTAAGCACGTATTTAATTAACCGTTTCTGGAGGAGAACTTCCCAATCTTATTGCTAATGACCAGAGACACAGTCTTAGAAAGCTCTAAATAATCAACTGTGCAACTCTACCCCAGTCGCATTTATACCCGTACAAAAAGAAAAGATAACTTTAAATATTGAATGTAATAATATTAGTATGCCGCAGTAGTCTAGCCCGGTCTAGGATGGGGGCCTGTCGAGCCCCTGACCCGGGTTCAAATCCCGGCTGCGGCGCTCCTTTACCATACGATTTCTACGCCAGTCTCCTTGATGGAAAGGATTTATTCACGTTCCTGAGCGATCTCTTGATATAAACGTCCTTTAGAAGGTTATCTAGACCTCTTGTCCGTCTCTCACCATGTAATCAATGAGACAAAGCTAAATTGACACCCATTAAGGAAGCTTTATAACGTAGAATTACAAAATCCGTATTAGCCGGGTAGTCTAGCGGCCAAGGATCCAGGGCTTTGGCCCCTGGGACCAGGGTTCGAATCCCTGCCCGGCTACCTTACTTTTCACGTAAATTTCTCTGGTTTTGATTCGATCATAGTACTTTCAAACATCACAACCCAAACCTTATCTTCCGATCTTCGAACTCTCCGGTACTATCCCACCGCCAGAAGCATGGAAATCATGGACAGAATTACCAGCATGAGAAGAACGTTTCTATATTCCTCCCTTAGCTCTCTTTCCACTATTACGAAGGCAAGCTCCAGGACCACAACTATTGCGAACTCTATTTCCAGGTAAGCGAAGGAAACGTCGCTGAGCGGGTTCCCCTGCAGGGACATGAACTCCTCAGTGAGCCCAACCACAGCCAGGATAACAATAATTAAGGACGAGACCAGCTCCGGTTGTCCTTTTCTCAGTCTTCTCGCCAAGGATTTCATAATCTCGCCCATATACCCTCTCCAGTTACTCTCCACATAGAATGGAAAGGAAACAGTTCCTACTATGGCCCCAAAGAGGAATGCGATACCGAACTCCAGATTGGCAGGTGGGCCCAACCTGATATTCAGACTTTTCCATAGCCCCTCCGTATGAACCCATGTCTCTTGAAGGAAAAGGGCCCATAATAGGATATTCATCACCCACAGGAATGATCTCCAGAACTTCAGATATTGAAACTCCAACCCATATGCAATCTCAACGAATACCCGTCCTCCCTGTGAGTTGGTGGTTCTGAACTGCATGTCCACGGCTGTGTTGGACTCAACGACTCCGTTTTCGGGCGCAGGGTCACAGAACAGATCTAGGTTAATCCCGGGGAAAAGTTCCTGGTTCCTCCTGTTCCACTTCAACGAGTTTCCTGACACGATAGGCGTGGGCTTATCATCCTCGTCGCGAAGACTGAAGCTGATCCTTTGCAGACTGGTGACAACCCTATAACCCTTTGAGGGTATTATAACTATTCCTTCAGTTATGTTATCCAGGAGGGCTATCCTTATCTCGAACTCCTTCTTTCCTCTCCTTATTTCGTCATAACTCTTGAGGCTAATTGTACGGCACTCTCCAGGTTTCAGTTCCCTATTCAGCTCAACCACTACCGCGAATTCCATTTCATTTATCTTCTCGCCCAACAGGTCCCTCAACTGTCCATTGCTCAGTAGGATGAGATGTTCGTGGGCCTCATCCTCTATGCGTAGTCCCCTTACGTAACTATCCAACCCAAAGTACACATGCTTCACTGGGAAATCGGTTGTATTACATACGGTGTATTCGTGCCGGCGAAATCCCCTTACCGGATCCTCATGCTTGAAGAATATCCTTGTCCTGACGATGGAGAGATTGTCATATATCTCCAGCGTATCCACAAAGAGATTGTTACCGTAGATCCTCCCATTACTCGAGATATTGAAGTAAACATACCTGGGCTTCCCCTGACTTGACAGGTAAATTGCAAGGTTAAAGGGATACAGGGTGGCTGTGCTCCCCTCTCCCTCCTGTGGTGGTTCTGAGATGTAAGTGAATATGGAGGAACTTATTACAAGACGATTGAAAAATATGGTAAAAATTTTACCATCCTCGGATATAGCCCTAACCTCGGCCCCCTTCTCCTGCGGATCAAGCGTTATCTGTATGGTATTCAGAACCGTGTAGGATGCAGATGGTGGATCGTGGTACTCCAGCTTTACGTTAACTTTGTAGCTGTAGACCTTCTGCGACGACTTCGAGTGTGCTCCCTCCATAATATTGCAGGAAAAGTTTCAGGATATACTAATAATTTTCGCTGTTGCCTCTTCGATGTCCGTCGTCAGAGTTTAAGCCAGCTGAATGAAGGTATCGTCAACGGTAACCCTTAAACCTTTATATCTTAGCTGATCTATTTTACACGCGAGAAATGGTCAAAATTAGGGTCGTCCGTGGAAAGGATATAGTTGAGGCCTTCGAGGAGTTCGATAGGGAAGGGCCCAGAATGCCAGGATGGGCAGAATGGAAAGCTGCGGATGAAACAGAGGACGGGCAGGGAAAGGGAAGATCCAGAAGATAGAATACACGTTTAATTGAAAGTAATCAATTTTGAACCTATGTTAACTTCTTTATTGAACCTGAGTTTACTTGTTTACAGTATCTCTAACTGATTAGCATGGGGTTTCCGTCCATCTCTATGGAGCAATATTGCCCTATCAGGGATTGGGCTACACGAGTTCCCTATCGCCGTATACCATTTCAATTTCATACTCACTGTGCGCCTCAATCCAGCCCTGCACCACATGACCTCAAACACGTGACGTCCCTATCTGAAGACGCCGGGGGCGGGATTTGAACCCGCGCAGGGAAGTCCCTACTGGCTAACCAGGAAGCTCTCAAGGCCAGCCCCTTGGTCCGCTCGGGCACCCCGGCACTTAATTATCCAGTTTGCTCTCTTTAATTGTTTACGGCGAGGACAATGGAGTATCCCTTCACGCTCTTCATGACCCTGACTTCGGGGAAATAATCTCCAAATATCTTGGTTGCGTTACCCTCCCCCTTATACAGGACCATCTGTACGTATCCACCCTTTTCCAGCTTCTCCGGGGCCTGTTTGGCCAGTCTCTCCAGCACGTCTACCCCCTTGGAAAGGGGAGGGTTGGAGTAGATGGCCTTAACCCTGACCCCTAGCTCTGACAGAAGGTCGCTCTTGATCACTGTTACCCTATCCCCTAACCCGTATCTCTCCACGTTCTCTCTCGAGGCCTTTACTGCCAGGGGGTTCATGTCAAGCATGTAGACCGAGAGCCTTGGGTTCACTAGTGCCACGTATATTCCTATAGGACCATAACCGCATCCTACGTCGGCTACTGCCCCCTCCTCAGGAATTAGCAGATTCTCGAGAAGAACCCTAGTCCCTAGGTCTAATCTCTTCTTAGAGAAGAGACCTGGGTAGCTAACTAGGTTTAGGGGGACTCCATTAACCACATCAGTTACGATAAACATCATTTCTTCCATGCCTTGGGATATACATCTTTCTCCATTAATACCCTCTCAGGTTTAGCCACTTCTCCCTTTTTCCCCATGTTTCTGGAATCAATCAGGGCCCTCCCAAGGGCTATTCCCTCACCCTTCCAGGTGATGAGTGCCACTACGTCATCCTTTCTGAAGCTCTGAAAGGCCACTATCCCGGGTGCCATAAGGGGCGATCCATAAGCGAGGGAGTTAACGGTCTCGTCGTCCACGATGATCTTGGGGATTCCGCAGAAGGCCATCTCCATGGGGATGAGTATCTTCCTCAGCTCATCCTCCTCACCACAATTACGGTAGAGGTAAAGTGCCTCGGACACCTGCTGTAACGTTACAAGCGTGTCCTCCCTGAACACACCTGACCTGGTCCTCCTTAACTCCCTCATATGTGCACCGCAACCCAGAAGGATGCCCATATCATGGCAGATCTTCCTCATGTAGGTCCCGGGCTCTGAGGATATCCTCATGAGCACCTTCCTTCCTTCTATCTCCAGAATGTCAAGCGAGTACACCTGCCTCTTCCTGACCCTCCTCTTCACTGAGGATCGCACGGGCGGTTTCTGATATATGGTCCCCACGAATTCCTTGGAGATCTCCCTGACCCTGTCCTCTCGAAAGTCACAGTGGACCTCCATTAGACACACGTATTCCTTTCCCGATTTGGTCACGACGCTCATTACTCTGGTGGCCTTACCCAGGCCTATGGGTAGGACACCGGTTACCTTGGGATTGCCCCGCCCATAAGGGCTCTAGGGTCCCTCCGTGCCCCACCCTGGGTAACCCAAACATGGTCTTTACCCAGAAGGCCACTTCGTGACTTGTGGGACCGGGTGGCTTGTCCACGTTAATGATCGAGGTGTTCATTAGATCCTTTATTGTTCTCTTATCCGGTTGAACCCCGAAATCCCCTGCAGGAACGTAATCCTTGCGAATCTCCCAGGGCTTCTCATAACCACAAAACTTATCAATTCTTTCCACGAAAGGAGAAAAATCCATTCAAATCACTGGAACTTTTACCTTCACCTTTTCCTTCATGAAGTCAACCAATCCTTGCTCCTTCAGTTTTGCCTCAATTTCCTGGTCTGAGGCTCCCTTGGCTATCTCTACCGCCTTGTCCGTGGGTTCCAAGTGTGATATGTTAACCCTTCTTCTCTTAACTCCGCTGATGTTC
This sequence comes from Metallosphaera javensis (ex Hofmann et al. 2022), assembly GCF_022064045.1. NCBI lineage: Archaea > Thermoproteati > Thermoproteota > Thermoprotei > Sulfolobales > Sulfolobaceae > Metallosphaera > Metallosphaera javensis (ex Hofmann et al. 2022). The sequence continues at coordinate 54,826 of NZ_JAKNCW010000001.1, forward strand.
TTTGGACCTGTAACCAGAACAAAGTTATTGTCTATTATATCAACTATGACACATTTACTCCCAGCTTCGCGTCCAGAGAGCTTAACGCAAATCCTCCCGACTTCAATTATTGCCATATCAGAACACTTGAGAAAAGTTCTCGGTTGCTATTAAAAGCTTACTGCCAGTACTTCCTATACCTAATGAACTTCCTCTCCTCCTCCATGAGGGTTTGATAGAACTTATCCTCGCCTTGAGAGAGGGACCTAAGTACCCTTCCCAGATTGGTGGGACCTATACCCCTGACCGCCAGGGCCAAGAAGGCTGTCCTACCGTAATTGGAGTAAAGTGAGGCTATGGACTTAAGCTCCGAGAGCCTCTTCTGTTCTTTTCTGTTCAGCTTCTCTCCCCTTATGTTTCTCCTAACAATTTCCAGTGCCTCCCTGTCGTCTGGAAAGGTTGAGGTGATGAACACAGACCCGCACCTGGGACATCTCTCCGGAGTTTCTGCCACCTTCACCTTGGAGTTCCAACCGCATAGGAGACAGATTGAAAGTATCTCCTTGTTCATGAGCCGTCTCTTGAAGACTTCCACCATGATGGGTTTATCATCCACGGAGGTGAAGACCAGGAGACGGTCAAGAAATTCCTGGGCTAGGGGAGATGGGGAGGGAACTTCCACTAGGTCCCACTTCATTTCCTTGAGGAGCGACAGGATGGAGAGATCGTGAAATCTCAGCATGAACTCCTTGATGGACTCCTTTCCTATCACAGTATCAACGTAGGCCCTTAGAACGTAATGACCCAGCTTAATCTCGGCTCCCTTTTCTATGGCGCCGAAGCGTTGAGCCTCTATCAGCAGGATCCACTTGAATTCGGGCTCGTTTACTACCTGCTGTTCCAGCAATCTTGATGCATACTCAGCACTCATGGACTTAACCTTGTTCAGGACGTCCTCCACAGTCCCTACCTCCAGTGGAACCATGGAGGTCAATGCGACGTGATAGGCATCGCTCCTGAAGGAAGTTCTATACCCCATGGAGGAGAGAACCGCAGATATGAGGGAGCCGAGCGTATTGTTTCCCCTTGTGCCAAAGGGGGAATGAACTACAAGGAGATCGGAATTCACTAACTCAACCAGTATGGAATCCCTTTTCAGGATTGGGTAATTCCTGGAGAGGTGCTCCTCTACCTTCTCCTTGAGTTCGGGTTCCGCTTCCCTCCTCCCTGCAAAGGATTCGGTAAGGTATTCGTAAACCTTCATTGAAACCTCCTTCTCCACAGGTATGGCTTCCCCGAACCAGCTTGGTAGGTCACCCTTCTTGAGTTCCGCAGGGGAGACATATACCTTGCCCTCCTCTATTGATACAACTTTCCAAAGTCTTCCCCCCAGGACGAAGATACTATCCTCATCTAGAATGGACACGAAGTCGAAATCCAGGTTGCCTATCCTAGAGTTGGTGTCAGTGTTTATCACAAGATAGGTCATATTGGAGTCAGGAATCATGTTCACAGTGTAGTAGTACTTCCAAGTCCTTCTGGAGGGCTTCAGGACCTGACCCTCCCTTCTCACAACCCTCTCCGCCTCAAGCTGTTCCACCACAGCCTCCAGAAGCTCGGGGCTTAGGGTTCTGAAATAGGGAGAACCTCGAAATATCTCGAGGGCATCTGACATGAGCAAGGGACCTTCTATCACCATTCCTGCTATCTGATGGGCTAGGACGTCCAGTGGGTTCTCCTCCACAATCATGGGCTCTAGATAGGACTTGGAGAGCTCTGTAATGGCCTTACACTCGAGTACATCATAAGCGTAATTTCCGGGTATTACTACTCCCCTGGCCTTCCTATGAAGGGAATGCCCGCTCCTTCCAACCCTCTGAAGGAGCCTGATGGTCTGCCTAGGAGACATATACTGAACCACTAGGGAGATGCTACCGATATCTATTCCCAGTTCCAAGCTGGACGTGGCAACAATCGCGTCCAGCTCTCCCGCCTTAAAGCTGGACTCCATGTTCATCCTGATTTCCCGAGACAGGGAACCATGATGTGTAGCCACCCTAAGGTTAAACATCGTTTGAAGCTGATTGGCAAGGAACTCGGCAGTTTCCCTAGTGTTAGTGAAAACCAGGACAGGTCTGTTCTTCTCTATTATCTCCCTTAGTCTGAGCAATCTGGCCAGTAATACTGGATCCATTCCCTTCTTGACTGCAAGTTCAATGGTTTCATGAGAAGGCTCCGGGGTCTCAATGAGGATCTCTGTGTCTTTCCTCCCGTCAACCCTGGCCACCTCAACCTCCTCATCCAAGCTTAGGTAGGATTTGGCCAGCTCAACGTCACTGATGGTTGCAGAGAGTCCAATAAATCTAGGGTTTCTCGAGATCCTCCTGAGGCGCTGCAGAACTACGGAGAGCTCATAACCCCTCTTTTGGTCAAGCATTTCCTGCAATTCATCTATAATGATCCACCTTAGATTGGCCAGCAACTTCTTCAATCTCTTATCCACGACCAGATAGAGCAGGGTTTCAGGAGTGGTTATGAGTAGATCTGGCGGATTGAGGATAATTTCCCTTCTCTCCTTTCTGGAGTTGTCCCCATGTCTAGTCGCCACCCTAATTCCAAACGCCTGGCCAAAGTTCCTCAACCTCCCTTCCAGGTCCCTGTTTAGAGCCCTCAATGGAGTTACATAGAGTGCAGATATTCTTTCATATCCCCTGGCAAAGATCTGGTATATGACGGGAATTATAGCAGCTTCCGTCTTACCATATCCCGTTGGGGCTATCACCAGTGTATGCTTACCCTTGAGAATGCTTGGGATAGCCAGCTTCTGAATGGGTGTGAGCTCCTTATATCCAATAGATTGCAGTCTAGAGATAAACTCTTGAGATACTGAGGACATGAAGGCATATTACTGTGGGCCCCAAGGCTTATTAAGCATATGCAAAAAGAGGTTAGATATCTCATTGCGATAGGGATAGTAATTGCTGAACTCATCTTTGTTGACCTAGAAAGTCTTCAACCTATCCTCGGCGGTTTAAACGGTATCCTGACACTCTCGATTCTGGTGTTTCTAGACGGAGTTTTCTTTCCCCTGATTCTGGACTCCTTGATCCCGAGCATACTCTTCTCCCTGAGTATAGTTTCCCTTTTCACCATGATTGATGGACCTGCTGATCCTCTTATTTTCTTGGAATATCTCTCCGGGATTGGGATCACCACTGCCTTCCTGTACCTGACCAGATCGTTGTGGGATACTACCCTGATGTCCTTGAGAAGGATGAGGAGAAGACCTGATACGAAGATTTTCATTTTTTCTGTATTGCTGGGAATTGCAGTTTTTGCACTCACCCGTTCGCCCTTTCTGATCATTGGGGTAATAATTGATGGAGTCGTTCTCTCCTTTCTGGGGAGGACCGAACTGAGCCTACTATCCTCACTATCATGGATCTCTCTCCCCTACTTGCTCATGATGGAGCCCAGGGAAGAGGTTAACGGGATTTGTATAGGGGAGGTTGAGAAGGTATTGGTCAGAAGTCTAACTCCTGGCCTATTTCAGGCAGGATATAGATATAAATGGATTAGTAAGAGAAAATCCTTTTGTATAGATTTTTCTAGGACAAAGAATTACAACATAGTGATAGTGGGGTCCAGCGGATACGGGAAGTCAACTCTGGCGAAATTGATTCTGTCAAAAACTGATGTAGATTACGTTATATTTGATATTCATGATGAATACAGGGACGTTCCGGGCAAGAATGTGGATATGTCTCTAAACGGGATAAATCCACTATCGCTTTTCGGGAGATCTCCTAAACAGAGGTCCATTGAGATAGCCATGACCCTCAAGTCGATCTTCAATCTGGGAAGTATTCAGACCATGGATCTATCCAATCTCTTTGTGGAGGCGTATCAGGAAAAGGGGATATATGATGAGGATGAAAGGACGTGGACTCTGGACCCACCCACAATAAGGGATGTTCTGTTACTCCTTGAAAAGAAGAAGAGGGCATCTATGAGTTCGCAGGATCTGAATCGATGGGGCAGTATAGAGCCTTACCTGAGGTTTCTTGACTCAAACATCTTTTATGGAAGTGAGGATCTATGGAAATTACTTCAAGGGAGAGTTATACTGGACTTCTCCAGAATAACCACCGCTAACATAAAGTACATTCTAATGGAGACCGTTCTTGCCTCAATTCTAGGGAGTATGTACCTCGAGAAATCCAGCTCACTCAGGAAGCTCGTGGTTATAGACGAGGCTCCTTTCCTTCTGGGAAGGGAGAGCGGTGAGGCTCTGACGGAGAGACTTTTCGCCGAGGGAAGAAAATTCGGATATGGTTTCGTGCTAATATCTCAATATTCTGATAAACTTGAAAAAATGATAAACAACGCCTCAACAACAATGGTCATGGGAATGAATGATCCGGATGAGCTAAACTATATTGCTAGGTTAATCGGAGGGGAGAGCCAAGAGGCCAGGAGAATTATTTACGAAACGCTTTCGGGACTTGAAAGGGGGAAGGTAATAACAAGAGATATAACGGCGAATGATATAGTAGTTGTTCGCTTAAATCAGGGGTGATTTCCACGTCAGAGGATTACGACGATGAAAATGAACCAGAGACACCAGTGGATGATAGCGGTAGTAGAATGGAGGAAGAGGATGAAGGAGTACCAGCGATGTCCCTCCAAGACATAGAATTACTCACGAAGAACACTGAGGTGTGGCACAGACTTATGTCAGGGAAAATCAGTATAGAGGAGGCAAAGAAAGAATTTGAAGACAACAATTCAATTTTCGTGAGTAAGACCGAGAAGGGTAAAAAGAAAACGCCCAAGAAGAGGACGGCAAAGAAAACTAAAAAAGCCAAGAAGAGTAAGGAAGAGTAATGTTTAGGGCAATATACGGAAGTGCTAGGGATTTCTATTACATTATATCCTCCATGTCCAAGATTACTGACGAGTTAACACTGAATCTCACGGAGGAAGGTATAGGAACCAAGTACCTTACAGACGATAAGGTGATGATGGGAGTGGTCGAGATTAGCAAAGATGCACTGGAGGAGTACAGTATTGAAAAACCGGTTTCTGTGAAGCTTAACCTAGGAGATCTCAAGAAGATACTTTCAAAAATGAAGGGTAGGTCAACTGTGGAGATAGTGGAGACCGCTGATGGGATCAGAATTTCCATGAGAGATGAGAAAACGGGGACTAGGAGCAACCTCTCTATCAAGGCTGAAAAAGGAGAACCGCAGGCTCTCAAGGAGCCATCCGTTGCTCACTCGGTAACTATAGGCATTGGTGGTGATATTCTCACTATCCTAGTGGATGAGTCCATGCAGGTGGGAGAGGAAGTGGAGATAAAGACCGAAGATGATCGTGTGTCCTTTGAGGTTGAGGAAGCTGGGAAAAGATATTCGGCAATTCTCAGAAACGGTAAACCGCTCACTAAACTGGAAATAGAGAAACCGGGAAGTTCAAGGTACAGCTTACCCGTCCTAGAGAAGGTATCAAGCGCACTTTCCTTCTCCAAGGAAATAGAGATAGGGTTTGGGGCAGGGATTCCCATGAAATTAACGGCGCCACTGGAGAAGGGGGCAAGTATCAGGTTCTGGGTAGCCCCAAGACTTTAATTATTTTTCCTGGTTCCTTTATTAAGGCCATATACTTATTAATTGAAGTTTCGAATCTAGGAACAGGCCCTAGGATCAATCCAGTAATCCTGTTTCCCTCCTGAATTGGATAAACGCCCAGTTCAGGATTGACGGTGACTGATTTTAGGATCTCCCTGGAAAAATCGCTTCCAGGATCACGAAGACGTGATAGGAGCAGCGCTACCTCCATCTCCTTCCATAGATCTGGGTCAGTCACGCCCGCGTTGTCAGTCCCCAATAGGAGCCTGACTCCTCTCTTGATCATCATAGGAATGTTGGGTATCCCCGCTGAGAACCACAGGTTACTCCTGGGACATACAACCAGCTTCATCCCCTTCTCAGCCACCAATATAATTTCCTCTTCCGTTAAATGGGTACCATGAACCAGTATCTCTGGTTCGAGCGTGGAAAGGGTGACCTCAAGATCCGAGAGTAGGTTATGCCTCAGCGTTTCCGATACATGGATAGCGGTTATCCTATCTCTAAATACATCCCGGATGAGGCTAAGCTTCTCCACCCCCACGGAGACGCTACTGACCCCATATCCATCCACAAACTTCTTGAGAAGCTCAAGTCTCTCCCTTGTCACTTCACCATCCAGCCTTCCTAGCGGGATATAGTTGATTGGGGACTGGTCCTTTACTTCCCTGGAGATAGTTGCGCCCTTGAGATCCATCTCCTTGAAATCAACCACGGTGAAGACTCCCAGTTTCAGCGATTTCTCAAGGAAGTTGAGTGTTGACTTCTTCAACTCAGAGAGGGACATGCTGACCAGTACCCTGTATTTCTCACTATGCGGGTCTCCCACAGCCTCCTTGAGGGTGAGATTCCATCCGAACTCAGGAGCTATGGCATCAAAAGTATGAACGTGTGAGTTCACTAGCCCAGGCATGAGAAGGGAGTTGGGATAGGTTTCACCCTTTACGTCCCATCCCTTTCCAACGTGTGAGATTATCCCATCGCTGATCTCTACGTGAACCTTCTCCGCTATTTCCAGTTCCTGTCCAAGTAGGGCATATTCCACGTTCACTATTCTTGAAGAAGCTTCCAAATCTCTCGCCTGTCCTTCCTAATTTCAGTTAAGGCCTTAGTGGCGTTCCTCATGGCCTCCCGTGCATTTCTTCCGATTCCTATACCCACCTTCATTTTTTGATTATTCTCCACCCTTGCTATGATCTGATCTATTACGTCTGGTCCAATAACCGTGACGATATTATCTCCGCCCATGTACTGAGCTATTCCACCAAGCGAATATACGTGCTCCACAATCTCGAAATAGAACTTCTGGGCCTCAGTGAAGGACCTGTATGTGGAGGTACCGTTAGTGAAATCCGTGAACCCGTTCAGGTCAAAATGAGCCACAGCGATAGGCGAATCTGGATAGGCAGGAAGTTGAAAATTGCCAGGCTCTAGCTCCTTAAGACAGCTGTATCCATTCTCCTGAGCCTTCAGTGGAGTTTCACCGTAACCTAGGCATGCCCTGATGTTAACTGGAGCCATTCTGGAGACGTAGTTCAGGAAGGCCCTTAGCCTACCGATTTCTATCCCATCTGCAAACATGATAGACTGATCGTATCTCATGGGAAAAACCATGCTTCCCATCTGAGAGGCCTTCCAAATCATCTTAGACGAGAGAAGATGCTGGTTTACCTGGATTTTCCACTCCCTATCGTTACCTAGCAACTCGGTCCATTCCCTATAGTTAAATAGCTCGACTATCAACACCTTCATTCTATATTCACCGAGGAACCGCTCTGGGAGGCCTTCATCCTTCTAGCCATTTTCACCGCTGATTCCACAGCCCTGGTGGAATACTCCTCTATTCTCTCCACGGCCTGCTCATGCGTCGCACCAGGTCCTATTATCCCGAGGGAGACAGGCTTATCGAATTCAAGGGACAGATCTGAGATCAGTCTAGTTACTTGATTGGCAATTAGCTCGTCATGCTTCGTTTCTCCCTTAATCACTGCCCCCAGCGTAACTACACAGTCTATGTCATCCCTTGACAACAAACGCTTCACGGCGAGAGGGATCTCAAAGGTTCCAGGAACCTTGAATATGGCCCTTATCTCTGCATTGAGGAACTTGGCATGTGAAATAGCTCTGTCAAGCATCAGGTGGGTAATATCATAGTTGAACTCAGCGACCACTATTCCCAGTTTAATCGAGCTGTCCTGCATTTCTATACCCCTGCCTCAATCCTTTACCTGCCATTCCAGTTAGGGCGTTCTTTCCATCCCTAACTAACTTCACCAAGTTTACGGAATGTTTTCTCGTCCTATCAATAGCGATCTCCCGAAGAGACTCCTCATCCTCAGCCTCATCCTCATGGACGGTTACGTCGATAACGTGAGTAGAGGTCAAAATTTGAACGGTGATAAGCCCTATACTTGTGGCTAAGTAACTATACTTGTCCAACTGAGTTTTCCCCACCCAACCAAGGGTTATTACCCCATTGCATCCACCTTCAATGAGTCTCTTCGCAGCTACAGGTAGATCCTTGATGCCGGGAACTGTGTAACGAATAATATCAGCATCTGGATCCTCTTTCCTGATGGTGTTGATGGCTATCTCGCCCATATTAACCCTGGAGAAGGTGGTATCTGCAACTCCGTATACTCTCTCCATCACGCTACCACCTCCTGTAATATCTCCTTCCCCTCTAGGAAGTGAAATCCGTTATGCCTGGCAAACTTAATGGCTTCATTCTTTTCTAGACTTGTCTTCTCCCCCAACATTTCGGCGAAGACCATACTCCTCTCTAAGCCTAGGACCTCTGCCAGCGCTATACTAAGTTCCGTATGTCCACGTCTATTTCTAATTCCCCTAGAGATGAGTATTGGAACGTGCCCTGGCGAGTAGAAGTTTTCATAAAAGATCTCTCTGGCACTTTCCCTCTTCTCCCTTAAGTTAGCGACTATGCTATGAAGTTCACTTATGGTACGTGCCCTATCCTGGTCTGAGATACCGGTCCCGGTATCCACGTAGTTAACCCATATGGAAAATGCTGGCTCGTCGTTGTATCTTGGCCTTTTCACAAGTCTGGAAAGGAGTTGATTGGATCTAAGAATGTCCACTTGAAAGGGAAGGCCCAGTAACTCTGCCTCTTCCTTACCTGTTGCGTAACATATTAGACCTCCAGCCAGAGTCCTTAGGGTTTTGACGCTCTTCCAGGAGACGGCCCCAGCATAAAACACCATGTCCACCTCTTGTTCTCTACCGTCGAAATCGTATATCAGAACTGGGATACCAGACTCCAGATCCCTCTTTACCTCTTCCAGTTTAGGCATAGGAACCAATTCACAGAATAGTATAAAAGCGTATATACTAATGTCGTTTGCTTCGATTTAATAGGATTGAAATAATAACCATGATCGATACAAAGACTACGAATGGCACATATTGTAGATTCTGACTCGAAGATGATGAGTGATTACTTGAAGTTGGGATGCGATAACTATCACTCTTCAACGCGGAGGAAAGATGTACCGTAACGTTGTGTGTAGAAAGGGCGAAGTTTATCTGATAGGTGGAGTTTGGCACCAGCTCATAAAGCGGAACAATCAATGCGGTGGAGTTGACCCTGCTAAATGAGATATTGGATGTTATATTCTGCGGGGTGAAGTTCAGAACCAGCAAAATTCCGTTGGACAGGTTATAGGGCTTTACGTAGTTCAGGGGCTCGGAAGTCACGTTGACGACGAGAATTTGATTTGGAGATTGAAAATAATATACGAATGTGTTCTGCTGAAGTATAGCAGAGCTTAGCGCCAGCAGTAGGAGAAAAAGTTCACGCATTGTTATATAAGTATATAAGTTACACCGTTATATACCAGTTAGTATGTCTTCAGCGACACCCAATCCTTATAATTGGAAATTTGCGCTCATTAGCCAGACATATCTTATTGTAATATCTATAATTCTGGGATTTTATCCGAAATATTTCCTTGAAGCATTCATTTCATATTTCATTATCATCATGGCAATAACTTTTTCCATGACTTACAAGTCTAATCCAATGTTAAGGGATAGGAAATTAATGATGGAAGTGGCGAATTCAGGAACACTTTACGAGGAGAAGAATGCCAATGATCTGGTAATGAAGGATGAGGAGTACCAGAAAGAGTACATGCAATTTGCCAAGAAAAATATGACCATGCTCTTCTCCTATCTAATTTACATAGTTGTGCTCTTCTTCGTGTATAGCTACGTCTCTAAGTTCGCTACCTCTCAGACCGATCCCTATTATAGACTGGCAGTTTACCTAGTTTATTTTGAAATAATCTATCTATTTGGATTCTTTGTATACAGGAGACTGTTTAAGCCCAGTATGATGTCAACCATGGCTCCCTTAAGTTACAAGGTTACAGAGAAGGGAGTGATTGGTTCAGGTGGTATGTCAGTCTTCCTACATGCAAAACATTTACTCAACTCCAATTTTGTGGTTAATAGGGAAAAGAAGTATGTGGAAATCGATTCCACTGAGGCTAAGTATCCATACAAGATAAGGCTCTACGCCAAGGATATTGACAAATTATTGGACATGCTAGAGAGAGTGAAGAGACTGGAGTTAAAGAGACAATCTCAAACCGGCTAAATGAACGTGAAGATAAGACCCTATAGCATTATTGACCCTGACTCCGTCAAGGCCATCTTCTATACCTTTTCCATTTCTATGTTTTAATGTGAACCTTTTCTCGTTGACGTAGTCTGGGGACGAGGCATGAAACTCGTGTCCCCTGATCACGTCTCCAGCCCTTCCGAGGGGAATGTCCTCCAACACATCTACAACCCTGTAGCCCAAGGTGAGCTTATTCATTGAAATTCCCATGTCGTATACTCCTGCCATGTGGAACTTACCATCCTTTGTTTTAATGTAGCTTGAGAGATACATTAACCCTCCACATTCCGCAATAATTGGGATACCAGCGTACGCAGACCTCTTTATCCAGTTGATAGTGGAATGAGATTCTGAAAGTTCCTTGGGGAACAGCTCTGGATAACCTCCACCCAAATAGATTAGATCTGCTTCATCCACCTTCTCGTTGCGTATTGGACTGAACAATTTGATTGCATAGGATTTGCCAATTATGTCCAGGTTTTCTTGATAATAGAAAGAGAATGCAGAATCGTATGCCACAGCAACAATACCCTTCTTACTGCTGGGTACTTCTTCCTCTAGGTTCACATCTATGTCAGAGGCTGTGTTGGCTATATCTACTATCTCATCAAGGTCAACAAAGGACTCAACTTGTTTGGACATTTCCTCGACTGCCTCCATGGCCTTATTATAAGTTTCAACTGTGAAAAGCCCAAGATGCCTTGAGGGTACACTGAAATTGATCCTTGGAATATATCCCAATACCTTTGCATCTACCACTTTTTCCTTACAATAGGAGTAGTGGGATTCTGATGCTATCTTGTTGAATATAACTCCCCGTATATCTGCATTCCCAAAGTTCTTGAGACCATGAATTAGTGCAGCGGCTGTGGCTCCCATGGAACTGCAATCCAGTATAAGAATTATTGGGGTTCGGGTAACCTGAGATAACCTGTAGGTACTATACTCTATCCCATGGCCATCATAAAGACCCATCACTCCCTCTATTATGGAAATATCGCTTCCGCGAGAATATTTGACGAGAGACTTTAGAACGCCATCCTCCCCCATCATGAAGAGATCAAGATTTATTGATGGTTTACCGGTGGCAATCCTATGATATCCCGTGTCAATGTAATCCGGCCCAGTCTTGAAGCCGCTCACTCTCATCCTTTTTGAGAGTGCTTTCATTATACCTGCTGTCACAAGAGTTTTTCCCGAACCGCTACGATCTGCAGAAATTAGAACTCTAGGTAACATAATAATCACCTAACGCGCCGGGGGCGGGATTTGAACCCGCGTAGGGTTGCCCCTACTGGCTGGCTGGTCTAGTCTCCAGGCCAGCCCCTTGGTCCGCTCGGGCACCCCGGCACCTTCACGAGGAAAAACGCGATTTCTAAATAAGTTGGATCTCTATATATACGTCCTCTGGAACCTTAACCCTCATCAACTGGCGCATTACTCTTTCATCGGCAGAAATGTCAATTATCCTTTTGTGCAGGGACATCTCCCACTTCTCCCACTTCTTTCTTCCCTCACCATGTGGCAATCTCATTACGGGAACTTCCATTCTCCTAGTGGGAAGCGGAATAGGTCCCCTCATGCTAACTCCTGTTTTATCCACTATGCCCTTTATTTGATTTACCACATAGTTTAGGTTGTTAACGTTAGTGCTCCACAGCCGTATTCTAGCTTTATTTGGCATCCATGTACACCGCTATTTTGTTACTTTATCTCTATCTTGCTGGGCTTAACGTCGTTTATGACTCCCACACCTACAGTCTTACCCATATCCCTCATGGCGAATCTTCCTAGCGCTGGGAAGTCGCTGAACTTCTCCACACAGAGTGGCTTTATGGGCTTGAACTTGACTATTGCAGACTCTCCCTGCTTAATGAATTGTGGGTTCTTCTCAGCCTCCTTACCAGTCTTCGGATCCAATCTAGCTACAATCTCTGAAACTCTGCAGGCAATGCTAGCTGTGTGAACGTGAACCACTGGAGTGTAACCCACTGCCAAGGCTGTTGGGTGCCATACCACAATTATCCTTGCGGTGAACTCGTCAGCCACTGTGGGTGGGTTGGTGGTGTGGCCTACCACGTCTCCTCTCTTCACATCCTTCTTATCAATACCCCTCACGTTGAAACCAATGTTATCTCCAGGTTCGGCTTTCTCCAACTTGGTGTGATGAGTCTCAATAGATCTAACCTCTGCGGATTTACCCGCAGGCATAAACACTATCTTGTCGCCTACCTTCATGACACCACTTTCTACTCTGCCCACGGGTACAGTACCGACACCGGATATGGAGTATACTTCTTGAATGGGTAATCTCAGAGGCTTATCAACTGGCTTCGGTGGGATCTCTAGCATATCTAGTGCCTCCTCTAGTGTGGGACCGTTGTACCACTTCATGTTCTCAGATCTCTTGGTTACGTTCTCTCCAGTAATTGACACGATGGGGATAAACTTGACCTTTGACATATCGAATCCAAAGGACTTCATGAACTTCTCAATTGTTTCCTTGATCTCGTTGTATCTTTTCTGGTCATATGGTGGCTCCGCTACGTCCATCTTGGTGATGGCTACTATCACCTGGTTGAGACCCATGGTCTTGGCAAGAATAATGTGCTCCCTTGTTTGTCCCTCCAAGCTCATTCCGGACTCAAACTCACCCTTTCTAGCTGAAACGGCCAGTATGGCAGCGTCTGCCTGGCTTGCGCCAGTGATCATGTTCTTGACGAAGTCCCTATGTCCAGGAGCGTCAATTATGGTAAAGAAGTACTTCTTTGTCTCGAATTTCATGAAGGTCAGGTTAATTGTGACACCTCTTTCTCTCTCCTCCTTCAGCCTGTCTAGAAGGAAGGCATATTTCTCTGACTCTTTCCCCAGTTTCTTAGCAGCTTCTTCGGCCTCTTTGATGGTCTTCTCGTCTAAGAAACCTCTATCCATTAAAAGTCTTCCAACTAGAGTGCTCTTTCCGTGGTCTACATGCCCTATAACGATCAAATTCAAGTGTGGCTTTTGAGACATCTAGCTCAACTCCTACCCGAGATAAAGGTCTTAGTTAATAAAAGTTTAGCTATTTATCTAGAGCTCAGGGCTATCCTTTCCATCTCTTCTTTCTTTCTAATGGCGAAACTCCTGTTATCTCCGCTGGCTGCAGCAATGAGTTCGTCCGCTAACGCCTCCTCGATGGGCTTTGGATTATTGAAAGCAGCCTGCCTAGCCCCGTCCACTAGGTTCCTTAGCACTATGTCCACTCTCCTTTGGGGTGATACGTCTACAGCAACGTAATAGACTATTCCACCGTACATGATCCTTGTTACCTCTTCCCTTGGCGCCGAGTTCTCAATAGCCCTAACTAATACCTGCAGAGGATTCTGCCCGGTTCTCGCGTTAATCAGCTCAAACGTGGCCTTTACGATGTTGTATGCTAAGATCTTCTTTCCCTTATTCTTCCCAGGCCTCATCAGTTCATTTATCAATCTCTCCACAATAGAGACCCTTGCTTTTCCAAACCTCCTGTGCTCATGTCTCCCTCCAGAATGTGGGAGATAAACCGGCATTAGTGAGATATACTTCTTTAAACTAGGATCCCGTATCTCGACCTTGTTATCCCATTTGTCGAATATCCTTATATCCAGTTTTGATAGCTCGTAACTATCCATTTCTGCACTCACCTCTATACGAACTTAACGGATTAAATAACTATTCATGAAGGGTTTAATAGTCTTCGTGAGATAAGATAATATATAATGGCTGAACAGGAGCACGATCTTGTAGGAGTAAGCAAGGTAGACGCATTTATTTCGCCAATGAATGGTGTACCAGTAATAGTGTGCTACCTAGAGGATGGTAGGGAATTTAATCTGTTTTACGTTCCACCGGACATAGTAAATGCAATAAACAAACTATTGAAGAACGAACCTAACGACTCTGGAAGCCTCTCGGAGCTAGCTAGGAGGGAGACTGTATACGATATTATTTCATTTATTCCAGAAGTAATTGAGGAATTAGAGAAGAGAGTTACGCAGGTAATCATTGATGATATACAGGACGATATATACATTGCCACAGTGGAGCTAAACTTTGGAGGTTTGATAATTCAGAAAAGAATGATACCAAGCCATGCGATATATCTTGCCTTACTCACTGGGAAGCCAATAAAGGTAAAGAAGGAGTTAGTGGATAGATCCACAGAGAGAGGAAACAAGGCGTAAAAACTTAGCTATCTGACTGGCTTCTGTTTCTTACCCTTGTATAGTGAGTCTAGGGAGACACCATTCACCATTATTACCTTATATCTGACTCCAGGCAAGTCACCCATTGACCTACCCAAAGTACCTCCTATTCCGGCTATTATGACCTCATCGTGTTCATCAATGAAGTTTACTCCTCCGTCGCCAGGAACGAACGCAGTTACGACCCTCCCATTCTTAACCAGCTGAACCCTAACACATTTCCTGACTGCAGAATTGGGCTGCCTAGACTCTATACCAACTTTCTCTAGAACTACCCCTCTAGCCATAGGGGCGCCCTGTAACGGATCAAATCTTTTCTTTAATTGTAAGACCCTAGTCTTGAACTTTCTCTGGCTCCATCTAAACTTTAACCTTCTGAGCTTTAGTTTCCTAGCGGCAAATATACCTTTTGGAGACTTATCTGCCAAATCGACACCTCTTAATTAATTATCACGGAGTCTATGTCCATGTATCTTTTTAAAATTATTTTGGCCCTAGAGACGTTCCTCCCAGCTTTACCTATGGCAATAGCCTTATCCTGAGGATCCACCGTTACATGTACCGTTTTCCTTGAGTTGCTGTCTATGGTTTTAACGCTCTTAACCCTAGCAGGTGACATAAGGTTCTTTATGAGATCTTCTAGGTTATCGCTATACGCCACTACTTCAATATCCTTACCAATAATCTTCTTTAACTTCTTGATATTCATTCCTCCTTTTCCAATAGCCATTCCCATATTTTCAGGATCTACAAGGAATATTATTCTATTGCCTTCCTCGTCTATTATACAATCTCTTACAGTAACCTTTGTTACATCTTGAAAAAGCGACATGTATCGCATCTCTTCGGGAGTTAACTTAATATCAGGCATTTGTTATCACCGTCACTGATTTGCTAATTTCATGATCTGAGAATCCCCAAGCTCCTCTACGCCCACAGTAGATATGAGAAAAGGTTTACCTACCACTGTTCCCAGTTCCCATCCGCTTCCCTTATATTCTACAACAGGAACACCAGCCAAAGACGCGTATCTCATTATATCGTTCTTTATATCACTTCTTAATGTTGAAGCTATTATAACTCCCTTTAGCTTTCCCAGCTTCAAAGCCTTTATGGTCTTCTTACTTCCTAGAATTACTTTACCTGTCTTAAGAAGGACCTTGATTTCAGACTCGAAAGTTATTGATTGTGACATTTTCCTTTCACCTATTCGCGGGTCTCATTAAAAGTTCAACCATTCCGGTACCCAGCTTAGTTGGTTGGCCTATAATAATGTTTTCTACTACTCCTTTAAACTCTTCCATGTCGCCCCTCGCAGCTGCGTCAAGGAGATGTTTCACCGTAACCTCGAAGGCCGCTCTTGCCAGTACGCTAGTCTTCTCGCCAGTTACACCATGCCTACCTATCTGTCTGACTTCCCCTGTTCTTGTCATTATGTCTGAAACTAGCTCTATGTGCCTTATATCCACATCTAGACCCTGTTCCTCAAGGACCCTCTTTATCTCTCTCGTTATAAGCTCTCTTGCAGCCTCCACGCCCAACACGCTTTCTACCTCATGTAGATTATTGGTCTCTATTCTGGAGACGTCAACACCCTTAACGCCTAGAACACCCTCAAGGTTGGATCCATCAGTGATGATAACATATTCGTCTCCTTTTTTCCTTATTATTGCCCTCTTAATCCCCTTAACTCCCTTAATCTTTGTGGACAGGATCTTTTCTCTGATCTTAAATAGCCCGGTCACGGTGTCCATATTTTCGAAATATATGGCAATTGTGTACTCGTCAGGGTTCTCAACCCTATAGTCTCCCATCTTAAGTTTCTTAATCACTTTCTCCACGTCCTCTGTGGTCAATCCCTTATCTTTAAGCAGGACAGGATCCAGTTTGAGAATTATACCCATGCCACCAACATCCAGGTTAACTGTCTCCACGACATGCTCCACCCTAGTGTATTCAATCCTCCTGGCCACATCCAGTGCCATGTCCCGGTCCTTTGCGTACTCTGGATTCAGGTAAATAGTCATCATGGGAGTGGAAGGAACCTTTCTTGCATCCACGATTTCTATAAGCCTTGGTAGACCTAAGGTAACGTTTAACTCTCTAACGCCAGCAAAGTGGAAAGTCCTTAATGTCATCTGTGTACCTGGCTCACCTATTGACTGAGCAGCTACAACACCTATTGCCTCCCCAGGATGGACTAGCGAACTAAGGTAATCTTTCATTACCATCTCCATGATTTTATCAATTTCCTCCCTGGTGATCTCAATTTGGGAATTAACTATTGAATCTCTTAGCTTGAGAATAATGGACGATGGAATCTTTCCACTTAACCTAGATAGAGCCTGTTCCAAATATTCCTTATCTGCGTCATTTATCATGAGATCACCTCTTCCAGCCAACGACCCTTTCCAACACCCTATCCACATCTATTGTCTTACCATGCGCACTCTGCATTGGATGAACCCCATCCCCGCCATATAGAGTCTGAATCATTTCTCCATATAACGTTCTCACCGTACCATCATATTCTATTCTTAAATCGGAAAGCGCGTTTATGAGCCTTCTTTGCATGTAACCGCTCTGAGATGTCCTCACGGCTGTATCCACCAGACCTTCCCTACCACCTGCAGCGTGGAAGAAGGTCTCGATTGGATTTAACCCACTTCTAAAGGAAGAGTAAATGAACCCCCTTGCCTCTGGGGTTATATCTCCAGGTTTGAAGTGAGGAAGAGTCCTGGTAGCATATCCGCGCTTTATCCTCTCTCCTCTGACTGATTGCTGACCTAGCATGGCGGCCATCTGAGTGATATTGAGAACGCTTCCCCTAGCTCCAGTCCTTGCCATGATATATGCATTGTTAAACGGATCTAGATACATCGTGGCTATCTCTCCAGCTTCATTCCTTAATTTGTCTAACGCGTCAAGAATATAGCTCTCCAGACTTTCCTCCAGTGTCCTCCCAGGAATTACCTCTAGTTGTCCCTTTTCGTAATTTTCAATAAGTTCGTTAACCTTCTTTCTTGCCTCTTGTGCTCTCTCCGCAATCTTCTTTGTGGCCTCCTCTGGAATGGTTACGTCAGAAAGCGTCATGGTTAGACCGTGAAGCTCTATGTATCTAAGGAAGACCTTAAATAGATTATCCATCAGCCAGAGGACGTAATCCTCGTCATATTCCCTTACAAGCCAATGAAGTATACTTTCAGCCTGCTGGTTTCCTAGCGCTTTCTTATCAAAGACACCCTCTAACAGTTTCCCCTTCTTGATCACCACATAGGAGTCGTGTGGACAGTCCTCATCCTTGCATGATCTCACACCACTTGATATATTTGCAGGCCCGTGGAAGTTAAAATCTTCAGGCAGGAAATGACTAACTATCTGCTTTCCTGTGTAGAGCCTTTTAGGCGCCAGAATTGCCGGCTCTTCTAAATTCTTATTTATGTTTGCGACTCCCAGAATTGTCTGAACTTCGTCCTCAGTGAGTAGAGTTGTTTTAACCGTGAGCAGATAAGCGCCACTAATGTAATCCTGGGCCGAACCTATAATTGGACCTCCGTATCTAGGTGTTAATATATTACGATGTACTGTCATTAACTCTTTGGTCTCAGCTATGGCCTCCTCAGACTGCGGTACGTGCAAGTTCATCTCGTCCCCGTCAAAATCAGCGTTATACGGCGGACATACTAGAAGGTTTAGCCTGAAGGTCCTCCCTGGAAGTACCCTTACCTTGTGGCCCATCATGGATATTCTGTGAAGCGAGGGTTGCCTGTTGAATATGACTATATCACCATCAACCAAATGTCTCTCCACGATAAAGTTAGGAGCAAGAGTAGCAGCTAACTCCTTCCTGTCTTTGACATATCTAAGGTCTATTCTTCTTCCATCTGGCCTGACTACATAATTGGCTCCAGGCCACTTATCTGGGCCATTTATAACATATTGTCTCATTCTCTCTATGTTCCACTTAGTAACCTTTTCCGGTACAGTCAGTATCTGTGCCACGTCGTATGGAACTCCAACTTCATCAATACTGATGTTCGGATCTGGTGATATAACTGTTCTAGCCGAGAAGTCAACCCTCTTTCCTGAAAGGTTACCCCTAAATCTTCCCTCCTTACCCTTAAGTCTCTGAGCTAAGGTTCTCAGCGGTCTTCCAGACCTATGCTTGGATGTGGGTAGGCCTGGTATCTCGTTATCGAAATAGGTAGCCACATGGTATTGGAGGAGATCCCAGAGGTCTTCAACGATTAATTGGGGAGCGCCCGCATCTATGCTTTCCTTTAATCTCTCATTTATCCTTACTATATCTACAAGTTTGTGGGTTAGATCGTCTTCCGCCCTTATTCCGCTCTCTATCATTATTGAGGGTCTGATGGTAATGGGAGGTACTGGTAATACAGTAAGAATTATCCATTCGGGCCTGCTGGTGGTTGGGTCGTAACCAAGAAGTTCCACATCGGAATCAGGTATTCTCTCCAATCTTTCCCTAATATCGGAGGGAGTTAGCCTCATCACACCCTCCTTCCTTTCCTCATAAAAGTTGTATGGCTTCTCCAGCTTGATCTTCAGTTGCTTCTCTGAACAGTGGGGACATACTGCAGCCTTCATGGACGTCTTCTTAACGTGATCAATCAGTCTTTTGGCAGCGGAGGGCCATCTTTTCTTTATTGCGTCATGGATTTTCCTGTACTTTTCAATATCGCTTTCACTAATCTTTACCCTCCCACATCTCCTACAGGTGGATCTTAACAGGTCGTAGACATGCTTGACGAAACCTACATGGATAACAGGTCTTACTAACTCTATGTGACCAAAATGTCCGGGGCAGTTACCTAGAACATTTCCACAGATTGGACACTTCTGGCCAGGTTCTATTATTCCGAGCCTAGAATCCATCACGCTCCCTTCTATGGGAGTACCGTCCTCGTCATATACGTCAGCAGTTATTATGGCGGTGACTGACATCTTCCTGATTTCGTCCGGGGATAGTATCCCAAAACGAATTCCCTTTATTATCTTCTCATTAACCTGATATCTCTCACTCATTGGAATTACCTCCAACAGGTACCCTATCTCCCAACACTAACTTAGGCGCGATAACCATACTCATGAGTTCCTGAAGTAACAACTTAAACGCATATGATATTACAACAGGGTATAAAGTTGTCTTATCGCCATGGATAGGACATACATACTTGTTTTTTGTCCTATCGTACCAACCAACATATCCACACTGCTCACAAACGTATACTGTTGCCCTATCTGAGTTATCCAGCAGCCTGTCCTTGATTAGCATTGCTGCGCCATACCCTATGAGGCAATCCCTTTCCATTTCCCCAAATCTGAGTCCTCCTTCCCTAGCTCTACCTTCAGTGGGCTGTCTTGTGAGTATCTGAACCGGACCTCTACCACGACCATGCATCTTGTCCGCTACCATATGATGGAGTTTCTGATAGTAAACCACGCCAAACAGTATCCTTCCCTTCAATTTCTCTCCAGTTCTACCATCATATACAACTTCTGAACCATCGCTCAGATAACCATGCTCCAGAAGCTTCCTCTGAATTTCCTCGATTGGAGTGTTATAGAAAGGCGTCGCATCTATGGGATTTCCCGTAGCAGCCACATATTTCCCTGCCAAAGCCTCCATTATCTGACCCACGGTCATCCTAGAAGGAAGCGCATGAGGATTAAGTATTATGTCTGGAACTAGTCCTGTAGTTGTGTATGGCATGTCTACCTGAGGTATCAACATCCCAATTACTCCTTTCTGTCCATGTCTGGTGGCAAACTTGTCTCCTATCTCTGGAATTCTTAAATCCCTAACCCTCACCTTTACAAGTTTGTTCCCTTCAGATGTCTCAGTTACCAGCACTAGATCCACGGTACCGCGTTCCCCATGTCTAGTTATTATAGATGTATCACGTTTGGCCTGATCCGGTGATAATTCCTTGAATTCCTGAAGGAACCTTGGCGGACTTACCTTACCTATTAATACATCTCCTCCCTTAACGTCCACCTCCGGGGAAACTATTCCGTTGGATTCCAGAAGCCTGTAATAGTCTTTGCCCTTGTAACCCCTAACTCCAGGCTCGGGGAGTAAGATTTCATCCTCTTGACCTCCTGGGTACTTGATTTCCTCCGCAGAGTAGAGTCTGAAGAATGTGGACCTAAACATGCCCCTGTCAACTGAAGACTTGTTCATGATAACGGCATCTTCCATGTTATATCCAGTGTAGGACATGAGGGCGAATATAGCGTTATTACCTGCAGGCCTTTCCGTATAACCTATAGCCTCCAGAGCCCTTGTTTGAACTATTGGTTTTTGGGGATAGTGAAGAAGGTGAGCCCTAGTGTCTGTCCTTATCTGATAGTTAGCTGCATATAATCCCAAAGCCTGCTTGGCCATAGCAGACTGATAGGTGTTTCTAGGAGATTGATTATGCTCCGGGTATGGAATAATTGAGGCAGTTATCCCGAGAGTTGCCGGGGCCCATATTTCTAGGTGAGTATGCTCCTTGGTTACGTCCTTTGGCTCCAGAGCAATATACGCGTTCTCTTCCTCCTCGGCATCAAGAAATTCTATTTTACCTTCCTTCACTAAGGTGTCAAAGGTTATCTTGCCCTTTTTCAGGTTCTCAATGTCCTCCTTCGTTACCAGAGGTTTACCGTGCTTAACAACTATGAGGGGTCTTCTTACCCTCCCGCTGTCCGAATTGACATATACTTCGTTAAAGGTCTCCGTTATGTTATAACTTACATTGACCTCATCGCTCAGTTCTCCCTCCCTTCTGCTTTCCCTTATCTTCTCGGCCAACTCACGTCCATCAGGATAGTATCCAACCAGCCTTCCGTTTAGAATTACTTTGCTCCAGCTCTGATAATTTTCGGATTGACCTTCCTCTGACTTGGCCCTCTTAATAACTTCCTCTACGGGAACCACGCCAAAGTTGTAAAGGGTTCTCTCGAGGCTTTTCTCGTTTATCCCCACGGATATCTGAGCTAAGAGAGCTATATTCTTCACCAAACCACTATTGGGACCTTCTGGGGTTTCGAATGGGCACATTCTACCCCATTGAGTCCCGTGGAGATCCCTGGCCTCGAAGTTGGGCTGGCCCCTTGCCAGGGATGAAACTACCCTTCTGAGATGGCTAAGCATTGATAACCAATTGGTACGGTCTAAAAGCTGACTTACGCCAGTCCTTCCTCCAACCCAGTTTCCTGTTGCAAGGGCGTGCCTTATTCTCTCTGAAATTATATCTGGCCTCACAAGAGCGTTTATTGCCAACCTTCTTCCTCTAACCTTTGACTTTTCCAGCTGGAAAACCAAGTCCTTAACGAAGGCCTTAAACGCTACCCTGAAGAGGCTGGCGAAGAGATCTCCTGCCAATTTTAGCCTTTTGTTTGCGTAATGATCCTTATCGTCAGGCTCCCTTCTTCCTAGGTAAAGTTCAATCAACTTGGATATTGCAAAAGCCAAATAGTAAGCCTTAGCCGTTCTATCCGAGGGACTTGTACCTATATGTGGTAAGAAGTATTTATCTAGAATTTGCTCAGCCTTCTGTATCCTCATTTCTCTCTTTTGGCCTATGGCTACCCTGTTACCAATGAAGTCCAGCGCATCCTCCTTAGAAGAAATGGAGCTGGCCTGTTCCAGAGAGGGAAGGAGTTCGTTCTGTATCTCTGGATCAAGGGATACCGCTAGCGTAATGTCTTCGTCGGTCTCTACCCCTAGGGCTCTCATGAGTATGGCGAAAGGTATCCTACCCGGTGCTGAAGGGAACGAGACGTGAATGGTGGAATCTTTCAATCTTTCTATAGTTATAGGAACCCTATATCCGGAAGTACTTGAAATTATCTTTGCTGTGTGAGTCACATTGGACCCAGCCTTACCCACATCCGTTAAAACCCTGTTTGTAGCTAAGTCTTCCTGAGTTACTATTACCCTTTCACTTCCATTAATGATGAAGTATCCTCCTGGGTCCTTTGGGTCTTCTCCGATCTCCACGAGTTTGTCCTGACTGAATTCTGAAGTTGGATCGGCTATTGATTTGAGCATTATGGGAATGTCTCCTATATGAACCTCTGTGGGATCTCCCTCAATATTATTTTCAACAGGTGTCATGGTCAAATAAATCGGTGCGGCATAGGTCAGGTTTCTCAGTCTCGCCTCCATGGGTGTTATTTCCTTATCTCCCTTGTCGGCCTCCCTAACTCTGGGTTTGCCTACTCTTATCTTACCTAATCTGATTTTTAAACCTGGGATTTCAGTTGTTATTTCTCCTTGCTCATCTATGATTTCCTGAAGCTTGTTCTTTATAAAATCATTAAATGAGTCTAAATGCTGTCTCACTAACCCCCTGGACTTAAAGTAAGCCTCTACTATTACCCACCTATCATCAACTGAAAGCATGTCTATCCACTCACCACATACCTATAAACTACGAGCTCTCCAACTATGGGACTTTTCCTTGTGATTTTCACAATATCCCCTGGTTTCGCGTTGATCGTCCTTGCCATAGGATCCGAAGCTCTCATCCAAGGAAGTTGCTCGGGCCCAATACCAAGCTCTTTGAGAACCTTGAACGCTTCCTCAACGGAAAGCACTTCATGTTTGGGAACAAGAACATGCACGCTCGGGTCTATCTTTTTAGAAGATGAACGCATAACCTACACCCTAGTATACTAGGCAAAGGTTCATAGTGTATATAGTTATAAAAATTTAAGCTATAGATCTCAATTGCGTTCTTGCTTTCTCGATTAAGGCTTTAGCGTTATCAAAGAGCTCGTTATAGTTCCTTGATACCCTAGCAACATTTTGCTGTATAGCCCTTATTCCCACAGCTGCAGCTACGCGCGGATATATTTCCCACTCAGTCATCTTTGGAATGATGTAGTCTGGGGTGGCTCCCTTCTCCCTCACGTGACTGGCTAACTCTCTCGCCGCATCAATCACCATTTCATCCGTTATTGCTTTAGCTCTGACATCTAGAGACCCCCTGAACACTCCCGGGAAAATGAGGGAGTTATTCACTTGATTGGGGAAATCGCTTCTTCCAGTTGCCACAATCTTGGCTCCGGCCTCTTTTGCCTCTTCCGGCCATATTTCAGGTGTAGGATTGGCCAGTGCAAACACTATGGGGTCCGTATTCATTAGCTTTATCCAGCTCTTTTTAATTACGTCTGGCCCCTGTTTTGATGCTGCTATCACAACATCGGCTCCCCTAAATGCGTCCTCTATCTTGGTGACACCTTCTCCGTTGGTCTCCTTAAGTAGCTCATATTTCCATGGATTTTCGGTTTTCATTCTTTCCTCGTCTTCCCTTCCCCTATAGATCACTCCTGCCGAGTCTACAAGTACAATATTCTTAAGCGGAATTCCAAATTTTCCTAATAGACGTGCAGTGGCTATGTTAGCGGCACCCGTACCAAAGAGAACAATTTTAATGGTCTTGGGATCCTTTCCAGTTATCTCCAGGGCTGTGATCAATCCTGCAAGGGTAGCTCCCGCGGTACCTTGTTGATCATCATGCCAAACAGGAATCTCCATTATACTCTTAAGTTTCTCTAATACATAGAAGCACTTAGGGGACTCGATATCCTCCAGATTTATCCCGCCAAAGGCGGGCTCCAGTAACTTTACCGTTTCCACAATCTTATCTGCGTCCTTTGTCCCCAAAGGAAGAGGAATAGCGTCCACCCCACCTAGGAACTTAAAGATGAGAGCCTTGCCTTCCATTACCGGCATAGCTGCCTCTGGACCAATGTCACCAAGACCCAGTACCCTGGATCCGTCTGTTACCACAGCAATCGCATTCCATCTATAGGTATAGTGGAACGATAGTTCCCTATTCTTATGAATAGCCTGAGAAACTGCTGCCACTCCAGGAGTGTAAAGCACTGAGAAATCATTTAGGGAGTTAACAGGAACCTTCGGCATAACTTGGATTTTTCCTTTATATCTCACCGCTACATCCAAAGCCATGCTCTCAAAATCAGTTACGACCATTTTTCTCAACCAAAGGAAAAACCGTACTTACTTAAAAATAATAAACAAAGCTCACCATATCATGTAGGTTCGGTGATTCTGATTGTCTAAGACAGAGGTGAGACTTAGACAGCCAATTGTTGTGGTTTTGGGTCACGTTGACCATGGTAAGACAACTCTTCTAGACAAAATTAGGGGAACAGCTGTTGTTAAGAAGGAGCCAGGTGAGATGACCCAAGAAGTTGGCGCCAGTTTCGTTCCCAGTAGCGTCATTGAGAAGGTTGCACAGCCCTTGAAAAGTATTATTCCTGTAAAACTAGAAATTCCAGGATTACTTTTCATAGACACACCGGGACATGAACTTTTCTCCAACCTGAGAAGAAGAGGAGGTAGTGTAGCGGACATAGCGATCCTAGTTGTAGATATAACTGAAGGATTCCAGAAGCAGACCACAGAGTCTATCGAGATCTTGAAGGATAAGAAGGTACCATTTCTGGTTGCAGCCAATAAGATTGACAGGATCCCTGGTTGGAAGCCTCTAGAGAATGAGACCTTTACAAAGTCCTTTAAAACCCAATCGCAAAGTGTTCAGAAAGCCCTAGACAATTACGTATACAAATTGGTCATGCAGTTAGCAGAAATGGGTTTTAATGCGGAAAGATTCGATAGGGTAAGAGATTTCACGCGCTATATCTCCATTGTTCCAGTGTCAGGGAAGACTGGGGAGGGTTTACCTGAACTACTAGCTCTTTTGGCAGGTCTGACGCAACAGTACCTTAAAACAAGGCTAAGAGTTGTGGAGGGACCGGCCAAGGGAGTAATTCTCGAAGTTAAGGAAGAACAGGGATTGGGACATACCATTGATGTAATAATCTATGATGGAATACTCAGGAAAAATGATACAATAGTGCTAGGAGGTATAAACGGAGTAATTGTAACTAAAATAAGGAATATCCTACTCCCCGCACCTCTACAAGACATGAGAATGACCAGGTCAGGTTACAAGAGCATTGATGAGATATCTGCAGCGGCGGGTGTTAAAATTTCTGCACCAGGTCTGGAAGAAGCTCTAGCTGGATCTCCCCTATACGTTGCCAACGATGAGGCCAAGCTTCAGGAGGCTAGGAAATTAATTGAGGAGGAGCTATCCAAGGTAAGGTTCTCCAGAAATTCCACAGGCATAGTTGTAAAGGCGGACAGCTTAGGATCCTTGGAGTCTCTGGTAGCAGGATTTGAGAAAATAGGAATCCCGGTCAGAGTTGCCGATATAGGTCCAATCACGAAGAGGGATCTAATTGAAGCCGAACTCTCAGCGAAGGAGGTTGAGGAGTATGGGATAATTGCTGCCTTCAGAGTGAAGCCTCTCCAAGGATTGGACGTATCCAAGGTGAAGATAATTTACAATGATATAATTTACCAGTTAATTGATGACACTGTAAAATACATAGAAGATCTTAGGGAAAGGAGGAAGAGGAGGACCCTAGATTCCCTGATTTTACCTGGAAAGATCAAGATATTACCAGGATACGTCTTTAGAAGAAGCGATCCAGCCATTGTAGGCATAGAGGTGTTAGGAGGAGTAGTGAAGCCCAAATATCCACTTATAAGGGAAGATGGACAGAGGGTGGGAGAAGTTCTGGCGATTCAGGACAACAAGAAGAATCTTGAGAGGGCCACAAAGGGTATGGAGGTCTCCATGTCAATAAAGGGAAATATAATGATAGGTAGGCAAGTACAAGAAGGAGACGTTCTTTACACCGACGTTCCTCAGGAGGATCTGGAAATACTTTTCAAGAATTATAAGGATTCCATTACTGAAGATATGATGGAAGTTATTAAAGAACTGATAAAGATAAAAAAGTCGGAGAATCCCCTCTATGGCATTTTCATTCAATGATCTCGTTCTGGGAAAAGAAAAGAGACATCTCCCTTTTTGCCTTTTCTTCCGCGTCTGAGGCATGTATTACGTTCTCGGCCTTAGATAGGGCAAAGTCTCCCCTAATGGTACCAGGCGACGCATCCTTAGGATCTGTGGCCCCTATGAGGGTTCGCATAACCTTAACTGCCTCATCTCCTTCTACAACCATACAAACCACTGGACCTGAAGTAATATAACTCACAAGTTCATTGAAGAAGGATTTTCCCATATGTTCTTCATATAATTTATTTGCCTTTTCCTTGTCAATCTTGACCATCTTCATGGCAGCTATTCTTAATCCTTTCCTCTCTATCCTTGCCACTATTTCTCCAACGAGTTTCCTTCTCACTCCATCAGGCTTAATCATTACAAAGGTCTTCTGGATGACCAATTTACCTTACCCTCGAGTAGGAGGTTGTCCACTTTAACTTTTTAGCGTCTTTATGATACTTTAACATGTATTTTCTGCATTTATTTGAGCAGAACCAAAGGATTGTTCCGTCATTCCTAACATGCATCATGCCAGTAGCCGGTGGTATATCCCCGCCACAGAAACTGCATTTATGGGAAACTACCATCTTGATCTACCTTATCTCAATATGAGTGAAGTATATAAGTGAATTGCTGAGACCTTATACAAGGTAAGAAAACATGAGCGAAAGACAACAGACCTCTTCAATTATTGAGGAGTTCGGCTTTCCAGCTGAGGTTATTCAATTACTGGATAGGACTGGAGTTACAGGAGAGGTTACTCAAGTCAGAGTGAGGGTTCTTGAAGGAAGGGACAAGGGCAGGATATTGACCAGAAACATTAAGGGCCCAGTGAGACTTGGAGACATCGTAATTCTTAGGGAAACAGAAAGGGAGGCAAGAAAGTTAACAACTAAGAGGTAACTTCATGGCTGTATTTTTACTAGATAAGCCACTATTTTTGCATATATTAACTCAACTTAGAGACGCTAAGACCGATCAGATAATGTTTAGGAAAGGAATGGTTAGGTTGGGGAGGCTTATTGGATACGAGATAGCTAATCATCTTGATTTTGATATTGTCAAGGTAGTAACTCCACTTGGAGTGGAGGCAAAGGGGGTTGTAATAAGAGACCTAGACAATATCATGATAGTTAACGTGTTAAGAGCGGCTACACCTCTAGTTGAGGGACTCTTGAAGGCATTTCCTGCAGCCAAGCAGGGCGTTGTTGCTGCCTCTAGAAAGGAGGTGGAAAGTTCCTCCCCGCCTACAGAAATGGAAGTTCAAATAACGTATATGAAGTTCCCAAGAATCTCAAGGGATGACATCGCTATTATTGCGGACCCCATGATAGCTACAGCGAGTACAATGATGAAGATACTAGACATGATATCTCAGCTTCGGCCTAAGAGGATGATCATAGCGTCTGTCATTGCGTCAGAGTACGGTATAACCAAAATACGTAACAAGTATCCTGATGTGGATATTTTTACCGTGTCCATAGATCCTGAAATTAATAACAGGGGATATATTGTGCCAGGGTTGGGTGATGCAGGTGACAGATCCTTCGGATGAGGAGCTTCTGACTCAGGCCACGATGGCCGCTAGCAACTCCTATTCGCCATACTCAGGTATAAGGGTTGGAGCGGCATTGCTTGGAGAGAACGGAGAGATTATATTGGGCACTAATGTGGAGAACTCCTCCTATGGCTTGTCTATGTGCGCGGAGAGGGTGGCAGTATTCACTGCTGTCGCAAGGGGGATTAGAAAGTTCAAGAAGATAGCGGTTTCCCTTTCGGATGGAAGTGGAATAATGCCATGTGGTGCATGTAGGCAGGTCCTTAGGGAGTTTGGAACCGATATTGTGATAGTAACTAGGGATAAAACTGGGAAAATCATAACATTTTATTTAAATGAACTCCTACCGCATTCATTCGTATTAAAAGGTGAGAATAATGAGTGAGCCAAAGGCTAGAATTGGTCTCGAAGTTCACGTTCACTTAACTTCCCTAAAAACTAAACTTTTCTGTTCATGTCCCGCAGATTACGTTAATTTAGATCCAAATACGGATCTGTGTCCCGTGTGCTTGGGCCTTCCTGGGGCAATACCGGTACTAAATGAGGAAGCCTTGACCAAGGCCCTAATGGTGGCCATGGCTCTAGAGTGTGAGTATCCTAGGTATCTAACATTTACTAGGAAACATTATTTCTATCCCGATATGGCCAAAAATTATCAAATTTCTCAATATGACGGCCCAGGTAGTATGGCTATTGCTAAAAATGGTAGAATTAACTTAGGAGAAAAGATTATTAGAATAAGAAGGATAAATATTGAGGAAGATCCAGCCAAGACCATATATCCCACGGGATCAATGTTAACCAGCACCTATACTCTTCTGGATTACAACAGGTCTGGAATGGGAATGCTAGAAATAGTTACTGAACCTGACCTAGAAAATTCTAAAGAAGCCAAATTGTTCCTGGACAAGCTTAAGTCCATTCTAGAGCACCTTGGGGTATGTGACTGTGAAATTGAGGGCTCAATGAGGGCTGATGTTAACATCTCGGTGGAAGGAGGAGAGAGGGTGGAAGTTAAGAACGTGGGATCCCCTAAGGACGTTAAAGAGGTAGTGGAATACGAGGTGGCTAGGCAGAGGGCCGCCATATTACAGGGTCAGAAAGTTCCTAGGGAAACTAGGCACTGGGACTCCGCCAGAAAGGTCACAGTCTCATCTAGGGCTAAGGAAACTGATGAAGACTATAGGTATTTCCCAGACCCTGACCTTCCTCCATATGAAATATCATCGGAGCTTGTGAGAAAGATTAGGGAGAACCTCCCAGAGCTTCCGGACGCTAGAGTAGAAAGAATGATAAAACAATACGGGATAAACAGATATAACGCCACTGTTCTGGTCATGGATAAGGCTCTCGCTGATCTATTCGAGGCTACGGCAAAGAATTACAAAAACTATGAGAAATTATCCAATCTAATAATCAATGACTACCTTCGATGGATAAACGATAAAAACATGAAAATTACCGACTCCAAGGCGACTCCACAACACCTTAGCCAGTTACTGGAGTTGATGGATAAGGGCATTATTACTATAAAGATTGTCAAGGAAATACTGCCCATTATAATAACTGAGGGTAAGATGCCCGGCGATATAGTAGCTTCCATGGGTCTTACCACCGTTTCTGATGAAGGCCTTATAGAAGGTATAGTCGACGAGGCGTTAAGGAACGAACCTGAGCTAATTCAGAAAGTTAAGAAGGACCCAAAGGTTGCTAACTACATCGTGGGAATTGTTATGAAAAAGACCGGGAAAAGGGCTGATCCTAAGCTGGTTAACGAGATCATAAGAAGGAAACTAGGCCTCTGATCAGGAAACCTTTTTACATCACTTGATCAGCACTTAAGATCCCAATCATCTGTAACAACAATGGGAAGGCGATATTTTAATGATTCGCGATGGAAGTAAGGACAAAGACCTAAGGGATAGATTGTTAGCCGTGGATCTGCTGAGAGAATTAAAGAACAGGTACACCTATAAGGAACTTTCCAAGTTGTTGGGTTTACAGGAGAGTCTTCTATGCAGGTACGTTAATGGATCCACTGTGCCCAGCGAGCAACAGGCAAGAGACCTGATTGGAAAGGTCAGCCAGAGAGGATTCCTTCATAGATTTTTCCAAGATAAAATTAGAAAATTTCCTGATTCTTTCATCGACACATCGGAGCTTCTTCACTACCCTAACATGTTAAAGATACTCCTAGAGACGCACATTGCACATTTCATGCATGCGGAAAAAGTGGTTGGTATTGCAAGTAACGGGATACCCTTTGCCACCATCGTTTCCACGATACTGGATAAGCCACTGATAATCGTGAAAAAACATAAGGACTCCATATACTTGACCTACGTGGAAGAAAACGTAAAGGAGTCTGATAGTGTGGTTGCCAGCATCTACGCGAGGCGAGACTTCATATCAAAATCGGATAAGATCCTTATAGTTGACGATGTGATGAGATCAGGAAAAACTTTACTTTCTACATCGAAACTGATTAAAAAGGCAGGCGCCACTGTCATAGGGGCTCTCATCATTGTAGCAAAGAGAGAAAACATTAACTCCGTCAACGAATTTCCAATGGAGGTCGTATTTGATCTGTGAGCATTGCGAGGATAGCTAAGGGAGTTTACGTAGTTGCGGGAAAGATGTACGGATATCCTGGAAACGCCTACTTAGTTGAGACCGGAGATAACTTCTACCTTATAGACACTGGAGGAAGAGAACAGCCTACAGAACTGTTACGGAACGTTCTGGAGATCGCCAAGGAAAAGACCAAGTCCATCTACGTGATTTTGACCAGCTGTTTGAGGGACGCTGCCGCAGGTGCCAAATTTCTCGTGGATACGATAGACGCTAGAATTATCGTTCACGAGAATGATTCAACCGGCTTGAGGATGGGTAAATGCGCCGGTGAAGAGTATCCGCCTGTTTCACCCTTTATGGTTCTGAGAGAAAATAGGATAGTGATGGGAGATATTAAAATAACTAGGAGTGGTTCTCCCACTCGAGGTTCAATAATCTTGAGAAATAACGACAGCCTCTTTGTAGGGGCCTCTAAATTAAGCCCCTTTGACTCCAGGATTAAATATATTTTCGGGCTATATGAATACAAGAGGTATTAAAATGGTATACGAGGAAAACTGTGGATCTTGCTTCAGACCTAGGATGGTCAAGTTCTGTGGGATAAAGAACAGCAACGTTTGTTATGACTGCTGCGTAACCTGTGAAAAGAGATCTAAATGTGACTTGCGAGTTTGGTTTTATAACTTGAGACCTGTGATTTGAAAAGATGAGACCCTACATTATCATATCCAGCACAATGACAGTGGATGGCAAGATAGCGGCCCGGGATTCCTTCAGTGAGCTTAGCTGTAAGTACGATAAAACAAGACAGCATATGTTAAGAGCCCAGGTAGATGCGGTGGTAATAGGAGCAAGAACAGCTAGAGTTGATAACCCTAGTCTGGTTCTAAAGTACTACAAAGGGAAAAATCCAATTAGAGTTATTATAACCAATAGCGGAGATCTGGACCCTGGGCTGAAAATATTCAATGTACCTCCTCCCACTGTGGTTTACACAAAGAACCTTAACGATTCTTTGAAGAGCCTGACTGATAAGGGAGTATACGTGAGGACTTTCTCCACCGTGTGCGACGCCATGAGTGATCTCTATCAAACGTTCTCGGTAAGAACAGTAATGGTTGAGGGTGGAGGAAAATTAAACTGGTCTCTCCTGAAGGAGGAATGCGTGGATGAACTCAGGGTAACCATTTCTCCAAGAATATTTGGATCTGGAACTTCCATCTTTGACGGAGAAGGCTTTCCTGGGTACCTGTCGCCTGTGCTTAAGCTACAATCTAGCTATATTTGTCAATGTGGAGAAGAAATAGTTATAATTTATAAAAGAAAAATCAAATGAAGAAAATTATTCGCCGAAGTACTTGTATGTTTCTTTGTATATCTCTCCCTTTTCCAGGGTACTTGCCACCCTTCTATATTTCATTGCGTCGCCTAGACTGTTTTCCCCATGCTTCTTTATCCAGTCGTCTAGGGGTATCTGGTACTCCCTAAGTACCTTATCCCTATAGAGATCGTTGAGAACATTGTAAGTACAGAACGGAATAACTCTCCCGTCAGGTACTACGTAATGAATATCGCATCTCATGACCCTGTTGATGTCGTAATTGTAGAGGTCCATGAAGTGCATGGTTCCTAGGAAGAGTGTCCTATAGTGCCATTCACCTAAAGCCTCGTAGTTATGGCTTACTACTACGTTATACAGCATCTTGTACACGTCAAAGTCTTTGGGACCTTTCTCCTTATCTATGAATTTCCTGACGTTATAGAGTAACTTCATTCCTATCCAATACTTATTTGCTCCCTCCTTAAGTTCCTCTGCCTTCTCCTTGAAGTACTCCAGTAGTCCCTCTAGATCAATGAACTTGGAAATTGGTATAAAGTGAGGTTCTCCGTTTCTCCATTCTATGTAAATGTAGGTTCCAGCACCGCAGCTCGGGTGGTTAGCCATTTCAAATTGCTCCTTACCAGTTAGCGCCTCGACCAACCTCGAGAACACAACAGAGGTGCCTATTGGGTACCAGCTATCCCTGGTGATCTCACCATCGGTCTGATCCTCTATGTTCTTCAGAACTTCTGGGATAGTTATTCTGAACTTGGCCCTCATGTTTCTCTTCATCATTCCCGTCAAACTGACAGGCTGGAAGTTTATGGCTCTCACCACATCCATGTTCCTTGCTGCGAACTTCACTATGTTTCCTAGGTCATGGTCATTTACAGTTTTGATTACTGTAGGCACTAGGACAACACTGGTCATCCCTGCCCTTCTAAACACCTCTAAGGTATACGGAACCTCCCAGTGGTTCTTGGGATTGGTCTTTCTAGTGGTACCATCAAAGCTCATGTAAACCGTATTGACCCCAGCTTCCCTCAATGCTATTGCATACCTGACTGCCTTATCGGGATCAGTCATGTACATCTTAGCGAAAGTTCCTCCCCAACTGTTAAGCTGAATATGCCTAACGCCCGACTCCCGGAGAAGCCTGATTACCTCAACTATGTCCTCCCTCAGGGTTGGCTCGCCACCTGTGACCTGAATGACTATTGTTGTATCCTGCCTTTTCAGCTGATCAACCATGAATTTTATCTGCTCTAGTGTAGGCTCAAAGACATAACCTGCTTTCTCAGCGTAGAAGAAGCAGTACCAACAAGATAAGTCACACCTGTTAGTTATGACCAAGTTTACAAGTGCCGAGTGCTGATGATGCATGGGGCAGAGCCCACAGTTATAGGGGCAGGGGGACTTAAGATCCACGTAAGGGACTCTAGGACCCTTGCCCTCGTACTCCCAATAATCAAATTTGTAATACATGCCCACGTCTCCATAGTAAAGATCCTCGAATTCTCCGTGCTCAGGACATATTTTCCTGATGTACATTTTTTCATCTTTCTCGAATATAGTCGCTGGGAGTAACCTGTAACAAGCGGGACACAAAGAATGTGTAACCCTGATTAGCTTCTCGTCCTGGGAAAGCTTAGGTAAGGGTCCTCCAACCTTAATGTCCCTGTCGCCAAACTTTACTTCACCATTCTCGAATTTAGATGGCGCTGGCAATAGTCTAAAACCCTTGTTTTCTGTCTCAACTTGAGCCATGTAGATCTACACATGAAATTGCTAGGACTATATATAAGTCTATTCTCCTTACAAACCGGTTATTTGGTTAAAACCAGCCCTTGAAGTTATCCCATCCGTGGACATCATATCTTTTTGAACTTAATCTGATCTCAGGCTCGCTATCAATAACACTACCGATCTTTTTCATAGATATACCGTACTTATCTACGACATCCAAGAAAATAGGCAATGACTCCTTCTTTACCACAAAAATTGTCTCATATTCTTCCCCTCCAGATCTCAGTACCTCGTCCATGGTAACAATGTTCTTGTCAACCAACTCCTGGATATATTCCACTAACGGAATATTATCTATATTAATTCCATAACCAATGTAACGGGCTATTTTATTAAGACTTACCAGTATCCCATCACTCACATCAGTCCCGAGTGCTATAGCATTACAAAGTTCACTATGTGCACGTAAAATGGCCCTATCCACCACTGGATGCTTAAGTTTGATTAGAGAATCTTGGATTAAGGGAGACTTTCCGCCTGAGATATACCATAGAAATGCGCCAGTTGTTCGCCCTAACTCGCCCGTAATATATAGTAGGTCTCCTGGTTCTGCCTTAGGTCTGGTTCCGCAAATAGGATTGCCAAGTATGGCTACGTCTATCCAGCCAGAGTCCTGCGAGGAATTGGTATCTCCTCCACCAAATATAGCTCCATAATACCTGGATGCATCGCTCATTCCCATTATCATCTTCTCTGCCTCTCCTGACTCGATCTCTGGACTGAGCCCGAAAGACGAAAGGACCACGGAAGGAATTGCGCCGTAGGAGATCAAATCACTCATAGTTGCAACTACAGCCTTCCATCCCAGATCGTACAAATCCATAAAGGGCATAGTGTATTTTATGGGAAATCCGTCTATTTTCAGAACAATGTTCCCCTGCCTATAGACGTCCAAGTTAACGTCGGAATCCACATACTTGGATATGACTGTCTCAATGAACTTATGCTCTCCCAGCTCCCTTAATTTCATCAAACTCACCAATGAGCCGCCGGCGGGATTTGAACCCGCGACCACCGGCTTTCGCTTCGGAGATACGAGGCCGGCGCTCTACCAGCTGAGCTACAGCGGCATGGAAAATTTTGGCTTGGGGTATTAATGTATAACTCCCCTAGCCTCGTTGAGCCTATTCAAAAGACGCTCATAGCTATCTATAGCCCTTCCTATGATCGCCTTATATTGACCTAGATATGCTTTGGGATTTAATATCCTTTCGAGTTCTTCGCGCGAGAACGTGGAGGAAATCATCTTGTCCTTCATTGCCTCTTCCAAGAGACTGGTATTCTCTTTTCTGGCCTCTCTGGAAATCCTGCTAACCATCTCATGGGCTTTATGCCTAGGTATTCCCTTCAGTGTGAGGTTGATCATCAGGCTCTCCGCCATGTTTAATCCTTTACTTAGCTCAAGGTTCCTTTCCATGGCCTCCAAGTTGACTCTCAGGTTAGATAACAATTCATAGAAACTATCCATCATTTCATCCATGATAAGGAAGGCGTGAGAGATGATGAATCTCTCACTGGAACTGTTTGTTAAATCCCTCTCATGCCATAGGGGTATATTCTCCAGTTCCGATATCACCATTCCTCTCAGTAGCTTGGAGAGCCCGCTTATTTTCTCAGCAGTCACGGGGTTCTCCTTGTGGGGCATGGTGCTACTACCCACTCTCTCTCCAACTCCCTCCGCTATTTCCCCGATCTCTGGCCTCATGAGCTCCCTCACCTCTATTGCAAACCTATCCATAACCGAACCGGCTATGGCAAGATCGCTGATCAGCTCAGCAAACCCGTCCCTAGGTGCAACCTGTGTGGATATGGAATGTGGACTTAGGTTAAGCTTCTCCATCACAAGCTGTTCTATCCTAAGTCCATCCTTTCCCCAGCTGGCCATGGTACCAACGGCTCCGCTCATTTTACCTAGTACTACCCTCTTCTCAACCTCAACAAGTCTTTCCAGAGACCTTGTCATTTCATACAGGTAGTTTGCGAACTTGAATCCTAAGGTTATTGGTACTGCGTGTTGAGCGTGAGTCCTGCCCACCATAACTTGGTCTTGATATCTCAGAGTTAGATCCTTCAGCTTCTCCAATGATTTGATCATCTTATCCTTCAGGATCGATAGTGCATCCCTGAACATGAGAGCGTAGGCCGTGTCCACAATGTCATAGCTTGTCGCACCAAAATGAACAAATCTACCCGCATCCCCAGCCCTCTCAGCCATGGATACCACGAGGGCCATCACATCATGTCCAAGTTTGGCCTCCAACTTATCCACCTCCTCAGGAGTGATACTCTCTGAGGCTTTCTCCACCTTGACGTACTCGTCTTCAGATAGGTAACCCAGTTCCTTCAACGCATGAAGTAAGGCTAGCTCCACCCTGATCCTGTACTTGATCATTCCTTCCCTCGTGAATATTCTTCTCATCTCCTCGCTACCATACCTCCAATCTATGGGGCAGACAACATCCATACTCTTTGCAAGATCAAGGAAGTTTAAAAGTACATTTCCTTATTCTAAGCCTCGAGATGCTATTACTCACCCTAGCAAGTCACTCGTCCCTTCAGATCCTTCACGGAGCCAAGAGAGAGGGCTTTGAAACAGGAATTGTCGTAAGCACCAAAAGGGAAAGTTTTTACAGAAGATTCAGTTTCATAGACAATTTCTACGTATACTCTGATGAAGATCAGGCTGTAGATAAGATTAATAGCACTTCAAATTCGGTATTTGTACCTCATGGAAGTCTAATAGAATACATAGGCATGGAGAGGGTCTCACGAATAAGAACGCCGATTTTTGGCAACAGAAACCTGTTCCCGTGGGAATCCAACCAAACCAAGAAGATGAAATTACTTGAATTAAGTAACATAAAAACGCCAATGAAATTCGAAAGTCCTGAGGACGTTGACAGAATGGTTATAGTGAAATTACCTGGGGCTAAGGGTGGTAGAGGGTATTTTATAGCTAGGAATAAACAGGAAGTTAAGGAAGGGATAAAGAGGCTCTTGGAAAAGCGACTTATCAATAATGTCGAAGATCTGATCATCCAAGAATACGTAGTTGGAATTCCTATGTACTTTCAATTCTTCTATAGTCCCGTTCTACAACGTGTGGAGATGACAGGGATTGATATCAGATATGAGTCAAATGTGGACGGTTTGAGGAGGCTTCCCAGCGATTTGAGAGTGGAACCAACCTTTGTGGTTGCAGGAAATATACCTGCTGTAGCTAGAGAGAGTATATTGCCGTCGGTGTATGAATACGCTGAGAATTTTGTTAGGACCACAAGAAACATTGTACCTCCGGGAGCCATAGGGCCTTTCTGTCTCGAATCAGTGGTTACGGATACGCTAGATGTGGTGGTCTTCGAATTCTCCGGAAGAATCGTGGCTGGAACTAACCTTTACGTAGACGGGAGTCCGTATAGCTGGCTCTATTGGGATGAACCCATGAGCGTAGGCAGGAGGATAGGGAGAGAAATAAATCTAGCCCTACAGAAGAACAGGCTAAATGAGGTGACAACATGAAAATAGCTTCTGTTGCGAGCCACTCTGCACTGGACGTATTTGACGGTGCTAAGGATGAGGGATTCAGCACAATAGCGCTTTGCAAGAAGGGGAGGGAAAGGCCCTACAAGGAGTTCAAAAGGATAGTGGATGCATGCATAGTCCTCAATGATTTCAAAGAGATTTCTTCTGAGGATGTTCAGAGGAACCTGATTGAACAGGATGCACTCATCGTACCAAACAGGAGCATGGCGGTATACCTAGGTTATGACGCTATCGAAACCATGAAGGTTAAGTTCTTCGGAAACAGGATGATGCTCAGATGGGAGGAGCGAACAGGGGAGAAGAACTACTACAGGATACTCGACGAGGCTAAAATAAGGAGGCCTAGGATCCTGAAACCTGAAGAGGTAGAAGGTCCTGTCATAGCCAAGATACCTGAGGCAAAAAGAAGGGTTGAAAGAGGATTCTTCTTCGCCGCCAACAGGGAAGATTTTCAGGAGAAACTGAGAAACCTAGAGAGGGACGGAATCATAGATCAGCAAGGAATATCACAGATGGTTATAGAGGAGTTTATTTTTGGAGCGTACTTCAATGTTAACTATTTCTACTCACCAGTATTTGACAGAGTTGAAATAATTAGCGTTGACAGAAGAATTCAAAGTGACTGGGATTCGTATTATCGACTTCCCTTTGATATACAGAGCAAACTGGGAAGATATCCCAGATTAATTGAGGTCGGTCATGAGCCGGCAACAATTAGGGAGAGCATGCTTGAGAGGCTATTCGAGGCAGGTTACTCGTTTGTCGAAGCCACCAGAAAACTGGAAAAAAGAGGCATAATAGGCCCGTTTACATTACAACTGGCAGTTACTCCTGACCTAGACATAGTGGTCTTTGATGTGGCTCCCAGAATAGGTGGAGGGACTAACGCCTATATGGGAATAGGGAGCCAGTACTCCAAGTTATATTTCGGTAGGCCCATCAGCCTTGGGAGAAGAATTGCCATAGAAATCAAAGAGGCTATGCAGAAAAGGGAGCTCGAGAGCGTTACAAGTTAATTAATAATTGAGTTTTATCTATATAGAGAATGTAATTGTTCTGTTTACTGGCCCTATTAACACCGTTTTTATCATGATAAATCCTCTACGTTAAGGTTTTTATATTATGGAAGGAGATTAACCAAAACGGTGTTTAATGTTAGATATTTTGGTTGGAGGTTTTTATGGAGACGAAGGTAAGGGAAAGATAGCTTCATATCTAGGTTTAAACGGCGGATATTCCCTTGCGATAAGGACAGGATCCATAAATGCGGGCCATACGGTATCATATAACGGTAGGACGTGGAAAATCAGGATAATACCCTCGGCCTTCGTCAATCCTAAAGTTAAACTGGCCCTAGGCCCAGGAGCCCTTACAAGCGTAGAGCAACTGACTAAGGAATTGAATGAAACTGGATCTGCGGAGAGGTTCGTGATGGACCCGCACGTTGGGATAATCACCCAAGAAGAGGTAGAGGAGGAGAGAAGGGACGAGTACCTAATGAAGGTAATAGGTAGTACCGGTCAGGGGGTAGGAACTTCGGAGGCTAAGAGAGTTCTAAGAAAACTAAAACTGGCTAAGGATTTTAAAGATCTAGAGAAATATATTTCAAATGTGCCAGATACTGCCCTAGAATATATAGAGAAGGGTGAAAAGGTTCTAGGCGAGGGAAGTCAGGGAACGTACTTGAGCCTATATC
The DNA here is from genome assembly GCF_022064045.1 of Metallosphaera javensis (ex Hofmann et al. 2022). NCBI lineage: Archaea > Thermoproteati > Thermoproteota > Thermoprotei > Sulfolobales > Sulfolobaceae > Metallosphaera > Metallosphaera javensis (ex Hofmann et al. 2022). The sequence continues at coordinate 93,695 of NZ_JAKNCW010000001.1, forward strand.
ACGGAGAATACCCCTTTGTCACCAGCAGGAATACCACATCAGGAGGGGTTTTAAGCGAGATTGGGCTGGGACCCAAATACGTGAACCAGATCATCATCATCTTCAAGTCGTTCGTGACTAGGGTAGGAGAGGGGTACCTAGAGAACGAATTACCCAAAGAGAAGGCTGAAGAGATGGGACTTGTGGAGAGAGGAACTGTCACTGGTAGAATGAGGAGAGCTGCACCCTTTAACCTAACACTTGCCAGAAAGGCAATTCAGCTTAATTCGGCCACACAGATCGCCATAACCAAGCTAGACGCTATCTTCAAGGATGCAAAGGGGGTAAGGGAATACTCTAAGCTGCCAAGGGAGGCTAAGATGTGGATTGAGGATCTAGAAAACGAGCTTAAGGTTCCTGTGACGCTAATTGGTACGGGAGAGGATTCCTTAGACACCATAGATCTCCGGAAGGAGAAGGTTGGTGAGTAGCATGGAGTATGATGTAGTAATCATAGGGGGAGGTCCCGCAGGCTTATTTGCGGCATATGAGATAGCCAACGCCATACCTAAGAACGGAGAATACAGGGTTCTTCTACTGGATAAGGGAGTAAGGGCATCTAGAAGGAGTTGCCCGTTGCTCACGCCCAAGGAAAAGTGCACCTTCTGTACACCGTGTCACATAAACTACGGTCTGGGAGGAGCAGGAACATTCAGTAGCGGGATAATAAACCTCAGACCGGATATAGGTGGAGAGCTTCACGAGATAATGAGAAGCTGGGAGAAAGCACAAAACCTAGTTAACTATATTGACGACGTTTTCGTGAAGTTTGGTGCTCCTAAGGACAGGCTATTTAGACCTAACGAGGAGAGGGTCAAAGAAGTCCAGAGAAAAGCAGCTAAGGCTGGAGCAGAATTCGTTCCCATTGTCCAGAGGCATATAGGCACGGACAAGAGTCCCCTCGTAATAGAAGAGATGACAAATTACGTGGAGAAAAACGGAATAAAAATCTCAGAGCTTACCGAAGTTTATCAACTGGAGAAGAAAGGGAATATGTTCAATCTCAAGACCAATAAGGGAGAGATAGAAGCCAAGACAGTGCTAGCTGCGCCAGGTAGATCTGGTGCCAAATGGTTCTACGATCAGGCCAAGAGGCTGGGCGTAGATATGGTATCAGGGCCTCTTGATATAGGCGTTAGAGTAGAAGTGGAATCGTTCATCATGGAGGATTTAACTAGTGCGGTCTGGGATCCCAAGGTTATTATGTACACTAGGAAGTACGACGATAAGGTTAGGACTTTCTGCGTAAATCCGGGAGGATTCATCATGAAGGAGGTCTACGACGACGGCACCATTGGTGTTAATGGTGAGACGTATGTGGATAAAAAAAGCCGAAATACAAACTTTGCGTTCTTAGCTACAGTAAAGCTATCAGACCCACTAGAGGATACCATTGAGTATGGGAAGAGTGTAGCGAGATTGATGACAAGGTTGGGAGGAGAAAAGCCAATTCTTCAGAGGCTCATAGACTTTGAGAAAGGTAGAAGAAGCACGTGGGAGAGAATAGGAAGGTCCACAGTTAAACCCACGCTCAAGGATGTGACACCGGGAGACATCAGTATGGGAATGCCCTACAGGGTTGTCGCTGATTTGGTTGAAGGTCTTGAGAGACTGGACAACATGGCTTCAGGAATTTATTCGTCCAACACGCTACTTTACGCTCCAGAAATAAAGTATTACAGCATGAAAGCTGTCGTGGATAGCAATATGGAAACAGTTGTGGATAACCTGTATGCAGCAGGAGATGGCGCGGGTCTCTCAAGAGGCATAAACATAGCAGCGGCGACAGGAGTTTTAGCTGCTAGAGGAATACTCAACAAGCTGGGAATAGATTATTTAGACATCAAGAAATAACGGGTTTTTAATCCCCTAATCTCGTTATATAATTATGGAACTTAACGATACCCAAATAAACCTCCTCATGGAACTCCAATACAACTTCCCTTTCGACGAAAAACCCTTTGATGTGATCGCAAATAGACTAAATCTAAAAACGGACCTTGTTCTTAAGGAAACTCTCAATCTTGTAGATTCTGAAATTATAAAAAGAGTTGGAATGTATGTCAATTTTAGATCCAAGGGGATGGAAGGGGCCCTGATAGCAGCTGCTATACCTTTGGATCAGCTAGATAGGTTTAGGAGGGAGGCACTCCACATCAGGGAGCTCACTCACAACTTCATCAGAAACCATCCAAGATATAACGTATGGTACGTACTTAAGGCTGAATCAAAGGAAGCTCTGGAGCGGAAGGTCAGGGATCTAATGGAGGAAGTGAAGGCTGAGGATTACGTGATTCTGTTCTCCAAGAGGAATCTGAAACTAAGCGTTAAGTATGATTTGATACGCGGAATATCGTGGAGCAAGAACGAGAAAACTCCCGAAAAAATACCAACAGCGGAGGAGCTGGGGCTTAACATGGAGTTCCTGAAGGCTCTATCCTATCCACTCCCCATAGTAGAAAGGCCTTTCAAAAGCCTTGCAGAGAAATTTGGATATAGCGAGTCTGAGCTGGTGGATCTAATTTCCGAATTAAGGTCAAAACATGTCATCAAGGATTACGGAGCTACCATAAACGGAGAGAAAGTGGGAATCACTGAAAACGCCATGTTGCTCATAAACACCGATAATATTGAGGAATCGTGTAATCGAATAGCGGAAAATCTGAATGAGGCCACACACGTAGTGTTGAGAGAGAGCAATAAGCCATGGGACTACCTATGTTACTGTATGTTGCACGGTAAAAGTAAGTCGGTGATAAGGGAGGCCTCCATGAAGGCGTTGGGGATAACTGGGGCCAGGAGCTACATGCTCCTCTATAGCCTAGACAATCTAAAACCTGGAATAGTCATGTAGCGGGCACTGTAATGTAGCTTCCCACTATTTTTAGTTCCTGTGTAACCTCGGATAACTCGTCAAGAAGTCCCATCCGCCTAGTTTCTGCTATACTTCCCTCGAACTCTAGGTAAAAGTAATAATTCCATGGTATTATCTTAGTTGGCCTAGAGTATATCATTGAGAGATTGATATTATGAAGGTAGAATTTCTCTAAAACCTTGAATAGCGAACCGGGAACGTCAGGAACCGTGAAAAGTACAATGCTCCTTTCGCCGTCCTCGGTTAAATTTCTGGACACCACAAGGAATCTAGTAATGTTAACTCCGTCCTGAATGTTCTCCTTAAGGATTTTCAACCCGTAGAGACTGGCAGCAAACCTGGAGCATATGGCAGCGGAATGCCTGTCCTCCAACGCCAGTTGAGCTGCCTTAGACGTGCTGTTTACGGGAATAAAATTGGTGAGACCAAGTTTTGACAGGGTATTTCTAGCTTCATGAATGGCATGATTATGGGAGTACACCCTCGTTATCGATTGAAGATTCGCATCTGGCCTTGAAGCTAGGACTAGATCTATCTTCATGTCTATTCTCTTGTTTACGTATATACCTTGCCTTGTATAGAGATTATCCAGGGTCTCATTAACTGGCCCCTCCAGTGTATTTTCTACAGGGACTACCCCTATTCCACCCATAGATACCCTGTCAAATATTTCGGATATGGAGGGCACCTCGACATGACTTCCATCAATTTTAAGTGCAGCCTCGTGCGAGAAACTACCCTTGGGACCTAGATAATAAATTCCATCTGGATCAACCGTGGTCATGTCAAGGATTCCGATTATTAAGAATTTCGGATAAGGAGAAGAACACAGTAAAAACATTCTACTCTATGAGTTTCACTTCTATATTCTCGTTCTGAAGACTTACTATAAACTTTCCAAGATCCTCCTGTTCCGCTACTTCAAACATGACGTATATCTTTGTGTATCCAGGCAATACGTCGCTACTAACTCTATCATGAACGACATCAATTATATTTCCTCTTATTTGGGCCACGTAATTGAGAACCTTATTAAGATAGCCTGGTTTGTCTGGAACTATTACCCTTGCCTTAACAATTCTCTTGGTCTTGTACAATGTCTTATCTATGATCCTTGCTAGGAGAGATAAATCCACGTTACCTCCGCTCAGGAAAGTCATCACTTTCTTGCCTCTTGCCTCCACTTTGCCACTAAGTAGTGCCGCCAGGGATGCGGCACCTGCAGGCTCTACGACCGTCTTATTTCTCTCTAGCAACATCATCATGGCCCAAGCTATCTCCTCATCATCAACCAAAACTATGTCATCCACATACTCCGAGATAATTTCAAATGTAAGGGAGGAAGGAGACTTGACCAGAATTCCATCTGCAATTGAATAGGAGGGTTCTATATCGGTCAACCTTCCGAGCTCCTTGGAAATCTTCAAGGATGGGGACGCATAGGACTGTACGCCTATAACCCTTGTGTTGGGATTAATTCCCTTTAGGGCAACAGCCACTCCGGAAATCAGGCCACCGCCCCCTATGGGAACTATCACTACATCTGGTTTCTCCTTAGCCATCTCCAGCCCAGCAGTTCCTTGACCAGCAATTATTAACGGATCGTCATACGGATGCACCAAGGTTAAGTTCCTCTCCCGTATTAATTCCTCGGCCTTCTTCATGCTCTCATGAATAAACTTACCGTATAGAATCACCTCCGCGCCGTAACCCTTGGTGGCCTTATACTTGGAAATTGGAGCCGTTTCAGGCATAACAATGGTTGACCTTATACCCAGTGTCATCGCAGCATACGCCACTCCCTGAGCGTGATTACCTGCGGAAACTGCAATCACACCTCTTTTCCTTTCCTCCTCCTTCATTTCCAAGATCTTGTTAAAGGCTCCCCTTACCTTGAAGGATCCAGTCTTCTGTAAGTTCTCGAGCTTAAGATAAACTTCAGACTGTGTCATCCTCGAGAAAGTGGTAGAGTAGTCCACAGGAGTATCATGGATATAGGGGGAAATCCTCTCCTTTGCCCTAAATATATCATCTAGAATTTTTCGCATCATCAGTAAAACCCTGCCCTCTTCATCGATCAGCGATCGAAGACTTCTTCACCACATATGGATTTATCGCTGAGCTTTTTATACGTCTCTTCCAGCGTTTCGGGGAGGACTTTTGTGTTTCCTATCACCGGCATAAAGTTCGAGTCCCCGTTCCATCTAGGTACCACGTGAATGTGAATATGTTGCTCGATCCCGGCCCCAGCTACCCTTCCGATATTAATTCCCACATTAAAACCGTCAGGCGTATACACGTCCCTCAGTGATTTCACCGCCTTAGAGGTCAAGGCAATTAGCTCTGAGCTTTCTTCGGGATCAAGAAGCTCCAGCGATGGAACGTGCCTGTATGGAACCACCATAAGATGACCTGGATTATATGGGTACTTATTGAGGATGATAAACGCCCTTTTCCCCCTACATACCACCAGGTTCTCCTGATCCCTGTTCTCACTTGTAACCCTACAGAAAAGACAACCCTCTTGTTTTCCCTTAGATGCATCCATGATATACTTGGAGCGCCAAGGCGCCCACAAATGATCCATGGAGTGTTTTTATTGAAGCAGATTATTAAGAAGTTTTATTCTTCGGCATCCCTTATACCTGTATTGGTTATACTGAATACGACCTCTCCCTCTGGGAGATGAGGTGCGTCCACCATCCTAGCTATTCTCCTATTGCCTCTGCTCTTCTTTATCTGAACTCTTATCCCTGGAACATGATACAACGTGTGTCCGCCCACAGCCACTGTTGGATCCCCATAGAACATGTCTGGCCTTGCCATAACTTGGTTGGTGACTATTACGGCCAGATCGTAGATCTCTGCCAGTCTCACAAGTTGATGTAGATGTCTATTAAGCTTCTGTTGCCTCACAGCTAAGTTCTCCCTTCCTGAATATTCTGCCCTAAAGTGAGATGTTATTGAATCTACCACGACCAGTTTAATGGAATTATCCTTGGCTATGATGTCCTGCAGTTCCTCTACTATGGCTATTTGGTGATCAGTATTTATGGCCCTTATGCTCATTATGTTCTGCAGAACATCCTTGGGTTCTAGCCCTAGCGCAGATGCCATTGCCTTTATTCTCTCTGTCCTGAACGTTCCCTCGGTATCTATGTACAATGCTTTGCCAGACAACCCGCCCCTCTCTGGAGGAAGTTGAACGTTAACTGAGACTTGATGGCATATCTGAGTCTTCCCTGATCCGAATTCTCCAAACAGTTCTGTCATGGTCCTAGTTTCTATACCTCCTCCCAGAAGTCCATCTAGAGCCTGACTTCCGGTGGTAATTTTCTTAACGCTGGCCCTCTCCTGTTCTATCTCAAGAGCTGTCTTGAACCTGATATCCAGAGCGTCCCTGGCCTCCTTGATAATACGTTGAGCTGTGGTCAGTGGTATACCGGCTGCTGTGCTCAAGTCCTGGGGAGACGCAACTGCTATAGATTCTAGAGTTGAATACCCGGCTTCTGTGAGCTTATTGAGTACCGCCTGACCTACTCCCGACAGATCCTTCACTGTCTTGATCCTTTTCTTCTCCTCTACTTGGTCTGCCATTTTTCCACCACTTCACCTTTTTCTAAAGTTAATACACCCGTGCATAACAATAAATATTTACTTATCATTATCCTCCGGCCCTTAAATACCATCCTATATCTAGATCCGGTATTATCTCAGTTCCTTTTTTCCGAGATCTGAGGGTAATAAAGGCTACAAAATCGCTGTGTCCATCGATTAATAACCCCTTTCTGAAATTGTATGTCTCCTTCACTGTCACTGTCCTTCCGTAAAGTATTTTTTCAATTATCCTATCCGGTAAGCGAACCCTGTGTGAACACGACTTGGCCATGTAGTCGCCAAGAGCTAGAAGAGGCACTAGTTTTCTTCCCCTCCTCAAGAGAAGAGGTAAACCTATCATCTCAACCTTTACGTCCCTTCTCATGATACCTTCCAGTATGTTGGGGTCACCCATTGTCCCGTAGATAATATCCCCTATCTCATACAGTTCAAAGTTCGCGGGAAAGCGATCACATCCGTATTCATGAAGGGCCCGGGAAAATTGCTCCGTCCTAACCTTTCTCACTCTTTCTTCAGCAGACAAATGAAAAATCCCTCCGTGTGTTGCAGGTGAGGATAGGTCCTAATACATCCGCTGAGTTCTGGGGAGAACGAGATACCCTTAAAACTGGTTAATCCCCTCTCTCCAGGTATTCCATGAATCCTTTCTACCTTCATACCAAGATACTTGACTGCGAAATCAACTATCACCTCGTCCTCCTCTGGGGCAATACTGCATGTGGAGTAAACCATGAACCCTCCTCTCCTGAGTACCCTGAACCCTGACACCAAGAGAGTTAGTTGGGTTCGTTGAAAATTTTTCAGGTCCTCTGGTGCAGTTTTGGTTTTCCTAGAAGGATCCAGGGGTATCAACCCCTCGCCTGAGCAAGGGGCGTCAAGGAGTATCCTGTCAAACTCCATACCTAGCCTAGAAACTTCCTCTCCGCTCATCGATAACAGCACAACGTTGGATACTCCAAGCCTGGAGATGTTCGATTTTATTTTTCTTAGTCTAGATGGATTTTTTTCTACTGCCACTATGGTTCCCCTGTTGTTCATCAACTGGGCCATGTGAGTGGTCTTCCCACCCGGGGAGGAGGCCATGTCAAGCACCAGCTCACCTTCCCTGGGTGATAACACCTCGGGTGGAATCATGGAGGCCTCTCCCTGAATGTAATAGAAACCCTTCATGTACTCCACGGTTGCGCCCAGACTTGGTCTAGGAGGACTCTTTTCCACCCTGTATCCGAATCTGCTCCACCATATCTTGGTGAGGGAAAACCCCCTGTCGGCTAACCTCTTCTCCAGCTCCCCACAATTAACCTTGAGCGAGTTGCACCTTATGGATTTGGTTAAGGGTAAAGAGCAGGAGGATAGAAAATCCTCGGTTTGGTCGCCCAGAAATTCCAGATACCTCTCAACCATGTATTCCAAGAAACCATACTTATCTGCTATCCTCTTTATCTCGGGAGTAATATGATAAGTGTAAAGGAGTGACTCATGATTTTTTAGATAGGAATCAATCTCACTCATATGACCGATGTGATTGAACGTGAAATAAAAGTGAAGCTCAGTCTCGATCCGCAATTCCTGATTGATAGATTATTACAGGAAGGGTATGAGTATGTGGGCAAGGAAATTCAGGAGGACATTTACCTTAACGGAGATTCCAGAGATTTTAGGAAGACCGATGAGGCACTGAGAATACGACTTGTGAACGATAAGATAGAGCTCACCTACAAGGGGCCCAAGATGGGTTCCAAGAGTAAATCCAGGGAGGAAATAACTGTTTCCCTTGACGACAAGGAGAGCATGATAAGGATACTGGAGAAGCTTGGTTACAGAGTTGCGCAAAGCGTAAGGAAAACCCGACATGTGCTGAGGAAGGGAGAGTTCAACATATGCGTAGATACCGTGGAGGGGCTAGGTAACTTCCTCGAAATAGAGGGAATAGACGTTAAGGAGGAAAGGTTACTGGACTTCTTTAAGGAGTTCAGGTCCAAGTTTGGAATAAATGGCGAAATCATTACCAAGTCCTACTTGGAGCTAAAGGTAGAGAAACTTGCTGGCAGTTCTAACTGATTTTGGAATTTCCGACAACTACAACGCGGTAATGGAGGCGGTGATAAGGAGAGTTAACAGGGATGTTGATGTGGTCTACATCTCGCCTAACTCGAAGAACTTCAACGTAATTGCGGGGGCCTATCTCCTCTACACCGCGTACAGATATTTCAGGAAATATACCACGTTCTTAGTGGTGGTGGATCCTGGAGTAGGGACGAAGAGGAGACCCCTGGCCGTGAGGACCAGAAATTACTACTTTGTGGGTCCAGATAACGGAGTCCTTTACCCAGCGATAAGAGAGGACGGTATCCTCAGGATTCACAGTATAGACAACGAGAGAGTATATCTGTCCAAGGAAATATCCAACACATTTCATGGCAGAGATATTTTCTCCATTAGCGCAGCACTGTTAACGAGGGGGGTTCCCATGGAGACCTTAGGGGCCAAGATCGACGAAAGTGAACTGGTGAAGCTAAACCTGGAGAGCAGAAGGGAGGATGGAATGATCTGCTCAAAGGTATTCTTCGTTGACCACTTCGGTAACGTCGCGCTCTCCCTGAGAGACGCCCGAGTGAAATTTGGTGGACGGGCCAAGATAAAGGTGGGAGATAGAACGTTTACAGGAGTGGGTGCCAGAACATTCCAAGATGGGGAGAACGGTCTCATAATTTATCGAAATGGATACGGTTTCCTTGAATTAGGGTTAAATAAGGCAGATGCTTCAGTAGTGCTTAATGTAAAAGAAGGTGATGATGTCTGCATAGAGGAATCTATCCTGGAAGATTTCAGCCCTTTCACCTGGGCCACTTGAGCGTGGTCAAGTGGGGGTTGGAGAGGCTAGATGAACTGGTGATTCTGATTGGAAGCGCACAGGAGAGCCACACCCTCTCCAATCCCTTCACCGCAGGCGAGAGAATTGAGATGATCAGGAGAGCAATGAAGGCGGAGGGGATACCAGGGGATAGATACTATCTTATCCCAATACCTGATATCCTGATGAACAACGTATGGGCATATCATGTTAAGATGTATGTTCCATCGTTTGAAGCCGTTATAGCCAGAAATCCCCTGGTGTTGAGATTGTTCAAGGAGGCAGGTAGCGAGATCCTCATTCCGCCCTCATTCCACAGGGAGAAGTTCAACTCCACCCTCATCAGAAAGAACATGATAACCGGAGAAGAGTGGGAAAGCCTGGTTCCGGAGGAGGTCTCCGACTTCATAAAGAGTATTAAGGGGGATGAACGGTTAAGAGAAATAGTGGGTACTGATAAGAGGTGATATCTACGTATAGAACAGAAACTTACTACAACGTGTTTCCTTGGCACACCAATCACTTTGGATCTCTCCATGGCGGAATCTACATGAGCTGGCTCATAGATACGGCAGGAATTCTCATGTCAGGAGTAAGCCAGGGGAATTACCTTCTGGCGTCGGTGGACTACCTATACCTCTTTAAGCCTGCCAGACTGGGAGATATCCTGAGGGTTACTGCTGAGGCTAAGGCCTCGTGGAAAAGCTCTGTTGAAATTGAGGTCACGGGTTGCATCAAGAGGGGAAATACGGAGGAGCTCGGGGCAATAGGGTTGATGAGCTACGTCGCCGTTGACGAGAACGGTAGACCCAGACCCCTTAACGTTAAGATAGAGGGCGATGAAAGCGCGGAGAGAAGGCGACTCAAAAGACTGGAAAGGAAGAAAAAGGTTTCTGAGGACACGTCTGAACTTTTGCCGGGAATGACCTTTGGAAGAAGCTACATAAGAACCATTTACCCGGAACACGGTTTCGGGAACGGTATACTTTACGCCGGGAAAATGTACATGATGCTTGATGAGGCATTGGCCATAGTTGCCAAGATGTATTCCAAGGGCAACACATTCACAGCAAGCGCAGGCTCCGCTGACTTCCTCGTTCCAGTGAAGATAGGTGATATCCTGGAGATTCAGGGAGCAGTGGAATACACAGGAAATACCTCTCTGGATGTGGGGGCAAAGATATTTGCCATAAATCACTTCACCGGAACAAGAAGGCTTGTCTCCAGGACTGTGTTCTCCTTTGTATCCATAGATGAGAATGGGAAGCCTAGGCCAATACAGAAGCTAGAACCTTCCTCAGAATACGAGAGGAAGATCATGGAAGAGAGGGTTAAGGAAAGGGAGGAAAGAATAAGCATGGGTAAATCCCTCCAGAAGAGGGAATGTTACAGTTGAGCAGGAGCTGTCGGTCAGACCCCTAGGCCATTCCCTTCACGTTTTCTCTCCATAACCCCACCGCTCTCCCTATAATGTGAGCATATCTTATGGGCTCAGGATACTTTGAGACCAGTTGATATGCCTCCACCACTCTCCTGGCTTCCCCAATATCTAGGTCAGTGTACAGGTACAGGGGACCCCATCTTGTCTCTATTCTTATCAATCTCTCGAGAACCTCCATGATTTCTCCCTCCCTTTCATCCTGAAAATGGGTCCTCAGGGCCCTCCTTACCTCCTCGAGATTGGGCCTACTCCCGTAAAGGACTATGAAGTCCTTCTCCGGGATGATATAGTTGAAACCGCCATATGTCACTCCGTCATATATGGTTTTAACTCCCCAGTTAATTCTGGAGAAGACCTCCTTTGCATCTTTCCCGTCAACCGTTATCAGGTCTATCCTCACATCCCTAAGTTTCATCCCTTCAAAGAGCGTGACAACAAGGGGTGCCTTACCTTTCTGCCCCTTATACCTTAAGGGGAAATACCCATCATCCACTCCAGAAATCAGCAAACCTTTCATCACTCTCCAGGAGAGCCTTCAGTACTATCCCAGAATCCACCGCCAGAACCACTTCCTTGGTCTTACCGTACCTCCCCCTGTTTACCACCCTTGCGGAGATTATGCCCATCATATCCAGTTCATTTATTATGTCGCTTGCCCTCCTTTGGGTCACGAACTCTGAACCCATGGAGGTTGCAATATTCCTGTAGAGGTCGTAAATTTCCCCAGTGGTTAACCTTGAATTCCTGGTTAATCCCTTGATAATGGACAACAACACCAGCTTAGAGTGAAAGGGTAAAGTGGCGATCACCTCATACACGCGATCTCGCTCTATCTCTACCCTGGCCTTCTCAACCTCTTCCTCCCCAACCTGCTGTTTCCTCTCCCTCTCACTTATCTCCCCAGCAACCCTGAGAAGGTCCAAGGCCCTCCTGGCGTCCCCATGATCCCTGGCTGCTATGGCAGCACATAACTTGATAATCGGTTCAGAAACCACTCCCTCCTTGAAGGCCAGAACAGCCCTTTTCTTTAGAATATCCTCAAGTTGCTCAGCGTTGTATGGGGGGAAGACAAGCTCCTCCTCCCCCAGACTGCTCCTTACCCTTGGATCCAGTCCGTCTATAAACTTGACGTCGTTTGTTATTCCCACAATGGAGATCTTACTCTTATGCACCTCGTAGTTCACCCTTGTCAGCTTGTAGAGTATATCATCCCCATGTTTCTTGACCAGGGCATCTATTTCGTCCAGGACTATGATCATGACCCTCTCGGATCTCTCCAGAACCTTGACCATTCTTCTGTAGAGCTCCGCTGTGGAGAGACCTGTGAAGGGAACCTTATCTCCCAGAATCTCGATAATGTCCGCAAGGATCCTGTAGGGTGTGTCCGTCTGCCTGGCGTTTATATACACATACTCAAAGTTCTTCAGCTTCTTCTGTAAATTACTCAGAACATACCTGGTTACTGCTGTTTTCCCGGTCCCGGTAAGACCATAAATGAAGATGTTACTGGGCCTCTCTCCCCTGTACAGCTGTACGAGAATGCTGGCCAGCTTCTTTATCTCATTTTCTCGATGGGGCAGTTCCTCGGGAATATAATCTGGAAGAAGATACTCCCTGTTTTTAAAGATAACCGAGTTCTTAACTGAGGATAACACTTCGTCAATGATGTCACTCATACTACAGGAATCTTGATCTCAACTGATTTTAAGGATTGGTACTGGCTTTAACCGGGGAGTAAATCACCCCTCTGTTTCCACTGGAGAATCCAAGAAAAGTGGAGACACCCCTCTGTTTCCACTGGAAAAATTAGTTGAGAGTAGGTGATAAAGGAATAGAAACACGGGTTTGTATAAAAGAGCTTTATGTGGACGAAACGGGTTTGAAATAGAGTCTCCAGTGGAAATCCAGGGGTCCCTGAGTATGAATGAAGTGAATTGATCTATTCCGACTAGACACTTCTTTGAATTACAGAGAACGTATTAAGTTGGTTAGCTCGGTGGCAACGTTCTCCACTCCCTTGGAAAGGATCTCCTCACTAATCTCGAGCTCCGAGGCGAGTCTCTTCGCCTCTTCCTCCTCTATCCCCAGTTCCTGGGCTACCTTCCTCGCTGCCTGCGCTATGACCACGATGATGTCAGCTGCAAGGTTCAACTTATTCACGTCAAGGTTGTAGGTTCTGGCCCACTCCACTATGTCATCCCACTGATACGATCGCGGGGGAGGGACGAGAAGAGATACAGCTGACTGGAACTGGCTCATCCCCCCAGGAGCTGGTAGGGGGTTAAGGCCATTCCCTATGAAACCGATGAGGCCCTGGGAACCCTGGCACTCCGTAGAGCAGATCTGACTTCCCAGAACGGGTGAACCCTCAATGATGGGCATGTTACTTATCAGGCCCACAGAACTGGAGAATTGATAACCTCGAGATAATGCGGCCTTCACTCCTTCAGATAAATAGTAAAGTAAGGACGAGGGAGAGTTGGGGAAGGTTATGAGTGTTGGCCTCTGCAGAATATCATCAAGCTCCCTCAACATTACAATTCCCGGAGTTAAAGCCGGCTTCTGTGACGATATTCCTTGTATACGACCTAATATATCTGTATTGATCTCCCAGTACCTAGCTACTTCGTTCTTTACTATTACAATGTTATCGGGAATAAAATAGAAGAGAGTGGGCCACAGGTCCGCCTGTATGTACGGCACGAAATTCATTATCCCTCCAAAGGCAAACACGTTGATATATTTGGACAGAATTTCGCTTCCCTGCAGGAACGCGTTCAGAATCTTTTGCCACAAACTCTGATAAATATCATCAAGGAACATCTTCATCCCGGTCCTCTCCATCATATCCCTGCAGACCTGCTGTGCCGGACTCCGGAAGTTGTACCAGTTCTGGGGACCCCCTCCTCCAAAGGGAATCACTGCCAGTCCCGTCTCCTTGCTGTACAACCCCGGGAGAATGTTGGAGGAGACAGAAAACTTGGCCTTATACGCGTTACCTCCGTTGTAGGCCTTGAAGGCCACCACGTCGCTGGCCCACCCCTGATCAAATCCACCTATGAAGACCAGCGTTTCCTCTCCCTTGACGCTGGTCCTCACCAGTATGCCGTGCCTCACCAGGTGGGACAATTCACCATAATACTTCCTCACCTCCTCCCCTCTATTGAGGATGGCGCTCCCGCTAAACTCAAACGGCGATATGAGCGAGGGGTAGACAATGTAACTTTTGGGCGAGTTCCCGTACCTCTTCATTACACCTCCCATGTAATTGATAAGGCATTGTTCCTGCTGGGTTATCTGTAAAATTGAATTACCAACGTAACCCAGTATTCCAAGGTCACCTAGTAGGGACCTCAGGGATTCTTCTCCTACATTAATGCTCATAAATGTAAATTCTACCAGAATCCTATATAAGCATTATTCATATATACTCTGTAGTCACATATAGAATAGTAAGTGTAAATGGTTAAGGGGTTCCTTGGTGAAGGATGAGAAGAAGGAGAATCAGAAAGTTCATTTACCAAGAGTTTTAGACTTTATTCAATTGAGAGACCCTCACTTTATGGTGGTAGATTTATAAACAGATCAGCATTATCATATAATGGGCCGGTAGCTCAGCCTGGAAGAGTGCGCGGTCGGCATCCGCGAGGTCCCGGGTTCAAATCCCGGCCGGTCCACTCCATCCATTCCACCTCTTCATCACAGATTAATCGCTGTAAAATATGGGCTTCGTGAGATGTCTGTATTTCCTGGTCTGGTAAATCCCTAGGCTGATACCCCTCTCGGCCTCCCTTGACACTTTCTCCCCAAAGAACCTGTGACCGCACTTTCTGCATCTAAACCCCTTTCCCTTTCCCGCAGATTCGGAGGAACTACCGCAGAGCGGGCACCTGGGATTCTTCACCTCCACCTTCCTCACCAGTGCGGTCACCTCCACCTTCTCAGGTTCCACGACCATCCCATACTTCACGGAGGGCTTTACGGCTCCATACACCCTGATTCTGTCTCCAGGTAGCAACTCCCTCATAGCCCTGTTTAACTCCCCGGTTTCCTTATACACCAGGATCACAGCCTCATCGCTTAACACAACGCAATCTCCACCCCTCTCAACTTTCACGGAGTTCACGGTAACCTCCCCTACGAAACTGGAGTATGGCCTGAGCGCGGGGTTACGGAAATGGTGATCTGTTCCCTGGTTGGTCACAAACACGAGGTATCCATCCACCTTCTCATCCACCTTTATCATCTTCATCCCCTCCATCAATGAGGCCGGATCCCTTCCCCTGAGGCCAAACAGGACCGGGTCGTTTCCGTGGGAAAGCACCAGAGGTTCCATATCCACGTAATCAACGTTGGCGTATACTCTGGGAAAGTGGCTTTCATCATACTCTATCAGTGAGGACAGGTCAATGCTCCTCCTGCTCCTCCAGTTCTCCTGCGCCCTGTATGCCAGGAGCTCGTAAGTTCCCTCACCTGAAAACCCCATGGATGCAATAGATCCTATCACTCCCCTGCCTCCCCTGGTCAGAATTCCAAGCCTTTCGGACAGGGTGTTGACGTAATCAACTGTTACCACGTCCCCAACAGCTTTCCAGTAAAGATGCTCCAGTTTCCCCATGACCTCAGCCTTACCAACTGCAACTCCAGGGGATCTCCTGTAGGCCAAGCCCTGGGACACTTTCTCCACATAATTCACGGATTCGCTCCACACCATCTCCAGTAGTTCCCTTTCATCCCTATCCGTTTCCACCACGAAGGAGATAGAGGCGTTACCCCTGGTTTTCCACGGAATGTTAGGGTTTAACCTGGTGAGTCTGGGATAGCCCACCAGCTTTATGCCGTGTGTATGGAACTCTTTCAGCAAAAGCAAGGAAAAATGTGTGGTGCACCCGCCCTTGGGGGAATCATGGTCGTCAACGCCAATTACGTACCTCATTTCACTTCTTCTGGATCTTGCTCTCCATAATTATCATGGTTAGCGTTGACCTAACCTTGGGAAGCTTCCTGATGTTATTACTAATAAAATTTCTTAAAGAATCCATATCTGGCGAATCTATTTTCGCAACAATATCATAAACTCCGTACACTATGTACGTCTCGCTTACCTCGTTCATTCCCTTTAACTTGTTATAAACTTCCTCTTCCCCTCCAGGATCTGTGTTTATGAGGACAATTGCAGTTACCAAGTTCAATCCCACTAGCTTTAATAAATATAAAGTTATAAGAACTTTACGATACTCTGTGCATATATTTATCTTAGAATTTAGAGAAGACGATCCAGCTAAATGCACAGGGAGGAAGATGGTGAGGCTGGGCTTCGCGAAGCTGGTTGATAGGCCTGTGGGTGTAGTTCTGAATCCCCTGTCCGACCGAGTGTTATCTGTGGGGGACAGGGAAACCTACCTGAGCAGGGGAATCACCGTTCTAGATTCCTCCTGGAACAGATCCGATGACTCCTTTTTCCGCAAGTACGTAAGAAACGGGAGGAGGCTCCCATTGCTCTTTGCGGGAAATCCGGTAAACTACTCCAAGCCCATGAAGCTATCCTCACTGGAGGCCGTTGTGGGCTCCCTTTACATTATGGATGAGGTTGAGGAAGCTCTAAAACTCGCATCCATAATGAAGTGGGGAAAAACCTTCCTGGACCTGAACAGGGAGTTGCTGGAGGCCTATCGGGGGAAGAGCGAAGAAGAGATAGTTCATCTGGAAAACTCCTTCATTAAGGAAATAATGGGGGAGCCCAGGCAATAACCCAGCTTCTGTACTTGGGGGATTAGGCTTTGCGTATCAGGAGAGTCATTTCGCCCAATCCTCCCCTACTTGCTCAAGGGGAGATCTGCCGTTTCAACCCGCGATAGGTCTCTCACACCTCCCCCTCCGTCGCCGGAGGGAGAACATGATCATTTTCATGTGGCCTATCGCAGGTATCGTTTCTGTGCAGTTGTCGGAGCGACTAACCCCGTCCCTCGCGGGACTCCCCCAGGGCGAGAGGCTGGAGTTTCCCCAGTTTCCCGTGGCCCCCTGCCGGGCTCCCCTATTTCCTTGCCAGGTATGTTATTAAATCGCTTCTGGTAATTATGCCCAGGGGAATAAGGTCTCCCTCCACGACGAGGGTGACTGAGTACCTGGTGAGGAGCTTCATGACCTGATTTACAGGGGTGGACGAATTTACCAGGGGCGGTAATGGGGCCATAACGTCCACCGCCTTCAAGTTTCTTGAGGATGGAAGAGCAAGCTTCCTCATGAGAATGTAATCGTAAATCATTCCCATGAGTTTCCCGCCAGAGTTAACAACGGGCACCTGAGATATGTTATTGCTCTCCATCAACTCCACCACGTCCTTAACCCTGTCATCCATTTTAGCGGAGATTACGGGAGAATGCATCAGATTGACCGCTACCTCGGATACCTCAATCAGAGGCGTGAGTTCATCCAGGATCTTTCTGACCACCGAAAGCTTGGGGTCAATCTTTCCCTTCTCGATCTTGGCAATAAGGGACTGGGAAACACCCACCCTCTTGGCCAATTCCGTCTGCGTTAGCCCTGCCATCTCTCTCATTTTTCTTATATCCGATAAATTGACGAACAATTTGGAAGCCCTACGGTGGAATTATCTTGGTTATGGCCACCACTACGGCAACCAGCACCACGCTTGCAATGATCACGTAAATGGGATCCACCTTATATTTCTCATGCTCCTCTTCGTAGTACCTGATCAAGCCAGCCATAGACATTACGGGAACGTTTTCCTTTTTCTTCTTGGTGGAGGGCATTACTCAATCTTGTAAACTCTCTGCATGGCCTCTATTATTTTTATTGCCCTTTCAATATCACTCTCAATAACATTTCCGGTCACGATAGCCTTTGCTCCTGCCCTCACGAGTTCCACGGCCCTTTCAGGGGTCCTAATTCCACCGCCAACAATGAGGTTTATGTTGGAGTACTTGGACACGAACTTAACCATCTCCGGCCTTACGGTCTCCGGTGCGCCCGAACCTGCCTCTAGGTAAAGATACTCCATCCCCATGTATTCCGCTGCCAGGGCGTAGGCCACCGCCAGTTCCGGATTGTCATAGGGGACAACCCTAGCCCTCCCTATATGTGCTGCTGTTCCCCCATGCCCCACGATAAGGTAACCGGTGGGTATGGGTTCCAGGCCTATGGTCTTCACGATTATTGAAGCAGAAACCTGTGCCCCTATCACGTAGTATAGGTCGTCCGAATTGAGAAGGGACATGAAGAGAATTGCGTCAGCCTTCTCCGATATCAGGTTGATGTTGCTGGGGAAAATTATCTTTGGAATACGGAAGTCCTGGAGGACGTGTATTATTCCGTCCAGTTTCTCCTTTGAAACCCCCAGAGTGCCACCAATGAGAAAGGCCGAGGTGCCAGCCCTGTACAGGCTTGATGCAACTCTACCCAATCCCTCTAGGTC
Organism: Metallosphaera javensis (ex Hofmann et al. 2022); assembly: GCF_022064045.1. NCBI lineage: Archaea > Thermoproteati > Thermoproteota > Thermoprotei > Sulfolobales > Sulfolobaceae > Metallosphaera > Metallosphaera javensis (ex Hofmann et al. 2022). The sequence goes on from NZ_JAKNCW010000001.1 coordinate 111,957, forward strand.
CTTCACCTTATCAGGGTCTATTAGAGAAAAATGAATTGGCTGCCCTTCGTCAATTAGTTTCTGCAGATAGCTCGCTGTCTTCCCCTTGATCCTCATGATCTTCAGTCTCTTCTTGATTTCCCTCTTTTATTTCCAACTTTCCTTCAAGGTAAAGATCGAGGAACTTTCCGTAAACGTTGGCCTCGTCATAGACCGGGGGAATTCCATCCAGATCCGCGCTGAGCCCGCAATTACCGCACTTTATATGGGCAGTTTTGGGACCACTATCTGACTTGTCGAATTTGATGGTAATTGCTATTTTACCGCACCTTGGGCATTCGAAGGTTTTAGGTAGCTGAGGCTTAACCCTTACAATCTTAGTCCTTTTCTTTCTTTTACCTCCCATGAGATCCACCTTTTCTCTTTCTCTCCACCTTAACCTGTTCCTTCTTTGTGGGAATCCCGGTTAATATTTCCTCAAAGGTCGCATAGGTCACTCCACCTATCACTGCCACGGCAGCAGCTATTAGCACAATTTGAATGGTTGCTAAATCGGTCATCTCGATGAAATTAGTTTTCTCAGTTTTAAGGATTTTCCGTAAGCGAAAATCTCGGTGAGTATCTGCTTAAGTTCATTCCTCTCCACGGTAAGTTTTCTGAAATTCTCCCTCTTTGATGCCAGGTTGTACGCCTCTATGTGTATACAGCTTCCCCCATCCTCCAAGATACCATGGAAAAGGAAGGACTCGCAATCGCAGGATCTGGGACCCACTATGTGATCCCTGTGTAGTCCCTTCTCCCTTGCCATGAAAATGAAAAGGGGAGGCCCACCTTCCCTAGATCTAAGCTCGATAATCCTCCCTTCCTTAACAGCCCTTTCAGCCTCTCTGAAATACCTGGAGTCTTCCTTCGCTATCCCCCACCACTATGGAATCATATAGGTTTTCACAAAATATACCCGTTTCCACTATCCCGGGGATTGTCTTGAGTTCTCTCTCTAGTCTGCATAGATCCTCAACCTTTACGTTAATATCGAGGATGAGGTTACCATTGTCCGTTACTATGGGACCCATCTTTCCTGTGCCTTCCCTTGGTGCTGGGTTGAGACCCATCTGACTCAGTCTGGCGAGAATCAGAGAGAAACCTGCAGGGACAATCTCTACCGGGACCTGGATCTCCTTTCTGGACACGAATTTGGATACCTCTCCTATAAATATTCTTTGTAGAGAGAAAAATGATAGTATCTTCTCCCTGAGTAATGCTCCTCCTCCACCCTTGATGAGCACCTTTCTCCCGCGGGATTCAACCAGAAAGTCAAAGCTATCCACGTAAATCTCTGGAATAACCCCGGAGAAGGGGGAAAGAACCATGGCTCCCTTACTAGAGGCCAACATATCAGTGTCGGTGGAACTGGTAACCACTTTCTTGTCCTGAAGGGAATTGTGTAGGGCCATGACTTCCACGAGTTTACGCACCGTCTTGCCGGTTCCCAAACCAATGATCTTCTTGTCGGCCAGAATTGGCAGGACGTATTGAGCTAGGACTTCCTTGGGGTCGGCCATGGAGTTTAGGTTAAATAACTTGAAAATAAAGGTTATGACGGACCCGTAGCTCAGCCAGGATAGAGCGTAGGCCTCCGGAGCCTAAGGTCCCGGGTCCGAATCCCGGCGGGTCCGCATTATCACACGGTGATTGAAGGGATCAAATCCACTATTGTCATTTTAGGGTCTGAACCTGAGATATGGTAACTTTAAGGGCTTTCTATGACCAGCTCAGAAATACCTGGGTGTCCAGTTCGGTTTGTTGTGTATTTTGCGTTAGAGTCTTCTTAAATACAAAATATTGAGTAGCCCCTTCTTGATTGATTCGACGCTTAAAACTCAGTAAGGGAGGACTCGCAACATCATGGGCACTTGCCATCGTAATTGAAGTCCTACACATATGTGCAGGGATACTGGCAACAGATAAACTAGCGTTATGCGGAATCTGGGAGGGATAATTGTTAAGGAGTTGAAAGAGAGGCATATGTAAAGGTGTCCGCTTCAGAAGAGAGGTGGGCCCGTTGGGATTTGAACCCAAGACCTCTGGCTTGTAAGGCCAGCGTCCTAACCAGGCTAGACGACGGGCCCAACACCTTACCAAGGGCTTATAATGCGAACTACATTTCCTTCATGTGGTATTAATATGTTTCTGAAGGAAATCCAGCCTAAACTCTCTTTCCTCCCACTAGTGCACAGTATAGAACTGCACTGGCATAGGGTATAGGTCCGGGGTCCATCTTCATGGACCTCAAGGTTACATGATCCCCTAATGATTGCTCTATTTTTGTAAATCCGTTTTCTATTCCAGAAAAAACCAGCAAGGAATCTTGAGATAGATCCAGCTCGTCCACTTCCCTATCAGCAAGGGGAGACAGGAGGTATACCTTTCTGGAACCAAGTAATTCTATGGCGTCCTTTAGGTCTGGTAGAACTATCAATGACTTCCCTGTCTTGACTGCAAGCCTTCCCACGTCCGGTATTCCAGCTTGTGCGGCCGTACCACCTACCTTGGTTAACACAAGTCTCTTAACGTCTAGGCCAAACACGAGTTTGGCGAAATCCACCAGCCGCTGCGAACTTGTTACGTTATGTAGAACCACGCTTATCTCCACTAAAGAGCACCGAGTATACTCGATGCTATTCCTCTTGATAAGACTACTGGTACAGCCTCGCCCACTTGATTGTACTGCTCTTCCTTGCTGCCATAGAACACGTGATAGTCTGGATAGCTCATCAATCTGGCCTGTTCCCTAACCGTCAAATACCTGGGACTGAAGGGATGGACAAACTTGGAATTCCCCATGACCGTGGGCGCAATATCCATAGGATCTAGCCTCACATAAAGCGGAATGTCCTTATTATGACCACGGAACATCGTCATGTAGTCTCCATACTCTAGGGATGCCATTTCCCTCAACTTCCTCTCATTTACCTCCACAACTTCGTGATTAGGAACATCGAACCTGTTCTCCAGGTCTGAGATCGCATCCCACACAGTTCGTTTGGGCACAGTCTTCAGTTCAAGCTTAAGATTGGAAATGAAAACCCTGGCCCTTCTTGAGGGATTCCCGTAGTCCTCAGCCCGTAAAAGGTTGAACACGGGTTCATATCCTACCTTTCTAAACTCGTGGATGAGGGCCTCTCTCAATTCCTTGGTCTCCACCAGGGATGGAACGTTTTCCATGACGAAAACCTTGGGTCTTAGCTCTCCCACCAGTCTGATAAACTCCAGAGTTAATGCCCCTCTATCATCTTCATACAGCCTATCCACCGGGTTGTCCATCCTTAGAGGGTTGGCGGCGGTGAAGGGTTCACATGGCGGGCTTCCTATTACGACGTCTGGCTCAGAACCAATCTCCGCCATTATCTCCCTCCCTGTGATCTCTCGAACGTCCTCCTCCAGGACTGTGGTTGTGGGAAAATTAGCCGAGTACGTTCTCGAAGCAGCGTGATTTAACTCCACAGCGACAGCGATCTGAAATCCTGTCTCCTTAAAACCTCTCCCGAATCCTCCGGCTCCTGAAAAAAGGTCCACTACCTTAGGAACTCCCAACCTTAGTCTCCCTGGAAATCTCCTCTTCTATTTCCCTGATTTTGCGTTCCAGGAATTCCCGCATCTTGGCTGAGTCGTAATAAACCAGCTGAACGCCACACTTGGGGCATTTGAACTCATTCTCAAAGGCCTCCTCAAAGGTATACTTGGTTTTGTCCTCCGGGCAAATATAGAATTCGTTATTGGTTTCATATTCAAGTCTGGCCTTGAGCTTGTTCAGGATTTCCCTCTTGCGCGATAGAAGAAGTTCATTTATCTGATCCACGTTAGCCTTCCAGTAATACACATACCATCCGGTCTCCTTATCTCTGGTTCTCCTGTAACTCACTAGCCCGTGTTCGGCAAGAGCATATAGTTTCTTTCTGACTTCGTTAACCTTAACATTGAGTTTGTTGGCCATGTCCTCGTCAGTCAGCTCTGTCTTGTTGTCAAGAAGGAACGAAAGTACGTCTATAACGTCCTCCCCCAAGAGATCCCTTGCCATATCCTTCATGAGCTGATCAATGTTACTGGTCGTCACGTCTGGTCACCTTCTTACCTCTCTCCATAGGGATAACACTAATTTTGCCGTCCCCAAACATAATATTTAGCTGTTCTCCCTTATATAGTCTATCAAGAAAGAGAGCTAGGGATGCCACCTCTGAGTGTGGCTGATTGGAGATGGCGACGTTGAAGTCTGCCATGTGATAGTACCACCCCTCAACCTTTTCTGCGCCCACAATCACTAGAATTTTGTCCAGCTCACGTATCTTTTCCTGCACGTCTGGCAAGTTTATTCCATACATGGTGAGATGTACAACCTTACCGCCCGTAGCTTTCCAGTCCTTTACTAATTTTCTTGGATTGGATATCATTTCAATTCTGAAATACTTTCCTCCCCAAATATTGATTACGTCCTCAATTTTCTTGATAAGTTTCCGATCATCCCCTTGAATGTAAATACCCTTGGCCCCAAATGCCCTCGCAACTAGGGCTACGTGTGTGGTGACCCTCTTATCCCTTTGAGGCCTGTGACCAAGCCTGAGCACGTATACATCTTTCAGTTGACTAGGGAGAATATCTTATCCCTCAGACTATCTAAGTTCCAGCCCCTTTTAGCTGAAACTAAAATAGTATCTGTTATGGGGGAGTATAGCTTGTCGCTCAGGGAGTATATCATTTCCATTTTCTCCTTAGATCTCCCGTCCACTAGGTCAGCCTTATTCCCCACTATCACCATGGGTTTGCCCGAGATTCCCAACTCCCGGAGAATTTCGAAGGAGGATCTGGTCATTTCTAGGAGCAGGGAGTCCTCCAGCGAGATATCCACCACGAGTAACAGGGCATTAGCGTATCTTATCTCTGACAAGGTCACGAAGAAGGCATCAATTATCTGGGGTGGAATTCCCCTGATGAAACCCACCGTATCAACCAGCGTCACCTTCTTGGGCCCGATGGAGATCGCGTATCTCTTGGGAGCAGTGGTGGTGAACATTGATTGATCCGTTGGCTTGTTCAGCCCCGTCAATGCGTTAAAGATCGAGGTCTTCCCGGCGTTTGTGTAGCCCGTGATTGCCACATAGGGAAACTCCTCTCTTCTGTTCCTGAGCTGTACCTCTCTGAACTTTCTCAGTCCCTCTAGCTCTTTCGTAATCTTCGATATTTTCCTGTTGTAAAGTCTTAACGTGGACTCGACGCCGTAAGTACCTGCACCCAGAGGTCCCTGTTGCTCTGATATTTTGGTTTTACTATATATATCCTTGATAATTGGTAATTCGTATTTTAATCTGGCCAGTTCAATTTGAAGTTTGGCCTCCTTGGATCCGGCGTGGAGGGCGAATATTTCCAGCAGAAGGAGGAGCTTATCGAGGACCTTCTTTCCGCTCAGCGACCTGTTTAAATTTATGAAGTGCCTAGGAGATAGGAGATCAAAGACCACGACGGCGTCGGTTTTCTGTTCCTGCAGGAGCTTCACCTTGTCCTGAGGAATGTAGTAAAGCCTGTTGGGTCTAGATGGGAGAGGATATGTCTTCTCAACCTCGTATCCAGCAGTTTCAAGCAGGGACATCGCTTCGTCGGCAAACTCGTGTGATACGAAGAGGGTTGCTTTCACTTCTTCCCCTCCCTGATCCTGATGATATCTCCTAGGGTTAGAGTTTGATCCTCAGGCTCCTGAGACTTGCCCTTTCCCTGGCTGACCTGTATCACAAGCTTCACGTTTAGTATGCGCTCCAGCATTCTTGCCTCACCTATGGTAGGTTTCAGTCTCCCCATCTCCATTCTCTTTATAATATTCTCTTGTACCTTCATCCTCTCCGCTAGTTCCTTAGTGCTCAGGTGTAATCTTTCCCGTGCCTCCTTGATTATCTTGGGATAATCCTCATCTATGTCAAGTTCCGTCTCCTCGGTCTTAGCCACCTTCTTCTGCTTAGCAGGCTGGGGTTTGGTCTCCCTGGGGACTAGGGTGGAGTGTTTTTTGATTTTCTCATAACATGACTTACAAACCGTTATGGTACTACCCTCAAATTTCACTGAGAAACTAGGTCCATCAATCCTGTTTCCACACATTTCGCAATATGTCTCTACGCCTTTTTTCATTGGTCTCATGTATAATAGTTGGCGATAAACATTTTTAGTCTAACTTAACAAATGAGTTATTCGATCTAGTTTGTCTGATGAACTAGAATTTTCAAGGGATACTTCTGTTACCGATGAGCACGCGGTGAGGATTCTGGAGGAGAAGATAAGGACCATGCAGATGGAGGCCGAGAGCCTGAGAAAGGAGCTGAACTACTACAAGTCTGAAATGGAGAAATTACTGAGTCCGCCACTAATAGAGGCAATTGTCCTGGATATTCTTGAAGATGGTAGAGTTGTGGTTAAGAGTACTTCAGGTCCAAACTTGGTGGTGAACGTATCAGGAACGGTTGACTTTAGCTCCATTAAGGTGGGCAAATACGTGGCCCTAAATCAAAGAGGTTCTGCAGTTGTTGAGGTCCTGAGGGACAGGGATGATCCTTTGGTAAGATCCATGGAAGTGGTGGAGAGACCCAATGTAAGGTATCAGGATATAGGGGGCCTAGATCAGCAAATTCAGGAAGTCAGAGAGGTAGTGGAGCTTCCCCTCAAGAAGCCTGAACTATTCAAGGAACTTGGGATTACTCCCCCTAAGGGGATACTTCTTTATGGTCCTCCAGGTACCGGGAAAACTATGCTGGCCAAGGCCGTCGCCTCCGAGAGTAATGCCTCATTTATACATGTTGTGGCCTCGGAGTTCGCTCAGAAGTTTGTGGGAGAGGGAGCTAGGGTAGTCAGGGACGTATTTGAGCTGGCTAGAAAGAAGGCGCCTTCCATTGTATTCATTGACGAGATAGATGCTATTGGCGCCAAGAGAATTGATTTGGGGACCAGTGGGGAGAGGGAAGTTCAGAGAACATTGATGCAACTCCTTGCAGAGATAGATGGTTTTCAACCTTTGGACAACGTAAAGATCATAGCTGCCACGAACAGGATAGATATACTTGATCCAGCACTTCTGAGACCTGGAAGGTTTGACAGACTGATAGAGATATCTTTGCCCAACGTTGATGGAAGGAAGCAGATACTAAGAATTTACCTGCAGAAGATGAAGGTGGATAACTCGGTTAACGTGGATGAGCTCGCCATGATGACTGAAGGATTCAGTGGCGCAGATCTCAAAAATCTCTGCACAGAAGCAGGTTACATTGCAATAAGGAACGACAGCAACGTGATTAACATGGCCCATTTCAGGAGTGCCATTGAGAGGTTAAGATCCAAAAAATTAAGTAAGGAAGTAGTGGATAGGGGAGAGAAGTATGTATGAATCAGAACCGATACAAGCAATTTGTAACAGAACCAGAGGACGCTCTCCCCTATCTTGACGTGTTAAAGGCCATAGCCGATTATCAATTTGGTTTTGGTATTGGTAACTGTTTATTTGACTCCCAAGAGTCGTTCAAGATTCAGAGGTCTGTGAACACGTGGCGTATTAGGAACGTTGTTTCGGATGATGGCCTTTTCCTGGTCTTAAGACCTCAGGATGGCCTTTTCTCCTTAACCATTAACGCAGGAAGAAAACTGAAAGAGTGTACTCCCTTCCCAAGCCTCAGGGTGGTGGTAAGGAAGGAGGTGGAAGATGCAATACTGAGGGAGGGTAATGTTTTCGCCAAGCATGTGGAGAACGTGGATAGGAGATTGAGAGCCGGAGACGAGGCCATTGTTGTGAACAAGGATGACGAGTTGTTGGCAATAGGAAAAATGAGGCTATCAGGCGAGGAAGTGATGGAATATAAAAGGGGAGTAGCATTAACAGTTAGGGAGAGGTGGAAGATACGAAAGTAATTCTAAAGGACATCTCAGAGAACGAGCTTGCAAATTCCAGGTTCATCTCAGGATTTAGGACCTTGGGAGAGGTTGGTTACCTGTCAGTGAGACATATCGTTTTATCCAGAAGAATGAGAAGAGTGGGGTTTGTGACCACAAAGTATCTCAGGGATGTTACCTTTCTGGACGATTACGGAGTTGCAACACCCTTCGAGCTATTCTATGACGATGAGTTCAAGGTTCTAGTGCTCCTGAATCATCTACTACCTTTTCAGAGGGAGTGGAGCAACTTCGCTCATGGTTTAGTTAAATGGTTGAAGAAGGTTCAGGTGAAGGACTCAATCCTAATAGGAGGTCTAGATAAGAGATACAAGGACGTCAATGAGTCCATAAAGTGGATGAAAACCAGCAAAAGTTCAATAGATTTACCCTATCCCACTCTTAACAAACAACTTATCATGGTTGGACCGCTTGCCCTCTTCACGGTTTATGCTGAAATAGAGGACCTTCCAGCCACTATCCTGCTTCCCTACGCGGACAGAGAGAGATTGGATCCAGGTGCGGCAGCTGTAGCCGTGGATGTTATAAACAAAGTTATTGGCTTCAACATAGACACCAAGGAACTTTATGAGGATGCCAAAAAGATAGAACAGGAACTTCAAAGGCAACTTGAAATGATACAGAAGGAGCTTTCAAAGAGTGGTGTTGATAGACATTACATGTGACAGTGCAGATTTTTCACATTCCATGAACTTTATCTCTGCGTAGTTTTTATTGCGCAATATCTCCTTTATTTTGGAGACCGTCTCGCTTATTGTGATTTCGTCGAGCGTATCTGGAATCTCAAACTGTGATAGGGGAAAGGCCTCCGATGCCATTACAGGAACTAAACCGTAGAAGGGAAGTGCAACGAATAGGTCGTAATCCTTATTCTTTCCCTGTATCGATTTAACCTTAGGATCTGAGATAAAGGGGCTGTTCAATCTATCTCCACAGATTATCAATGCCTTAGCTTTCTTGGGGCTTAACTCCTCCATAAATTCAGAATGCCTTAAAAGCTCAGGTCTCTTCATCGAGTTGGCGTCAAATAGGAGGACTCCCTTAACGTTACCCTTGACCCTCGGATCGTACTTTTCTAGATAACTGGAGTACTTGAGCATGGACTTGAATGCCGAGTAAAGGGCCGGATGGGAATAGGCCTTCTGATGAATATACTCGAATAATCTCCCCTCCTTTATGGCCTGCTTTACTCTGTTCATCTCTTCCTTTATCTTCCAGAGGTTGTGGATAGCTAGAAGTTTGTACCTATCCTCCGATTTCATCTCCAATAACTCAGATGGATCGTATCTAGAACATACGGGACAACTACAGGGGAAGTACTCAAGATCCTCAAGCCTATATGTTCTCTCCCCCGTTAAGTACCTATTATCTCTAGCGAAAATTGCATAGGAGGCGGAGTCAAAGGAATCCACACCTAACGCCACTGCAAAGGGGATGATGTGAGGTACTCCTCCCCCGAATAGGTGAAATGGAATTCCCCTGCTAACGTTAGATTTGGCGGTGTAAATCAGGTCCATTAGGGTGTCATACTTGTATTTCTCCAAAAAGACTGTAGGGCTTCCAAGGGCTAGCATTTTGTAGCTTGCCCTTCTACTGGCTTCCTTAGCGGAGTATTCCACGAGGTCAAGAAACGGGCCACCTTGGATGGGGTGAACCCAGATTATATCTTGGTTTTGATCTACTATGTCAATAACTTCCTTTCCTCTCTCTAGGGTTGTCTCCACGGAAAGTTTGGCTTCCTCTCTATCGTCTGCATTTCCTGTTGGTATGTCCAAAAACACTGCTATGTCTGGCCTGATTTTGGCCTCGTATGATACAATATCCCTGTTTGTCTGTTCTATTTCCCCATATTCAAGTATCTGATAGGCTCCCGAATCCGTCATAATAACGAAATTGTCTCCAAACTTCTCATGAATGGTATTGGGAATAACACCGTTCTTCTTTAAAATAAACGAATTCGTAATAAAATTATTGAAACCTATGGATCTGAGCTCCTCAAGGGAAATCTCCTGTTTCAGGGGATTTATGACGGGGAAAAAAGCAGGAGTTTCTAGCTTGCCGTGCTTAGTTTCCAGTACCGCTATCCTACCGGCCAGATCCTCATCCTTGACCTCAAAGTCACCTATCATTTCGTGTCTCCTTTCTTCTTGGCAATATACTCGTTGTAAAGGTCATATATTCTCTGAGCCATAGGACCGCTACCTTCAACTCCGCTTTCAGATACCTTAATTCTCTCCATCACTGTGATAATTCCAACTTCTTCGTACACTTTTACGTCACCAGGTCTCAGGCCTAGGTTCTTCTGAACCACTTCAGCAAACTCTCTAGCATCGAAGATTGGAACGGACTTTACTAGGATCTCTGAAATAACGTTGCCATTTATTAATACCTTGTAAAAGGAGTTATTTTCACTGTCCTTCGCATTAATTAGGCTTATCATAAATGGAGTCAGCTCGTATGAGGATAACTGCCCCGAATAGCTTTTACCATTACTTAGTTTAACCACCACTGTTTTATCCAGTAGTGAGTTCATGTCAGCCACGATTCTTTTTGAGGCGCTCATAACCAAACCCACATAAAGTTAAAATATGGGGATTTAAATAGTGGAGTGATTCCCGTGCTCAGTAGTTATGCATTTTCAGAAACTTGCAAAATAGATTCTATAAAAAGAGGAGAACTGAGAGACCTTTTGGTGATTTCCATGAAGTGTCAGGACACTGAATTTAATCTGGATATGATATCCTCGCTTAACATGTTTAATGACGGAGAAAGTGTAAATATAGTGCTTTCCAAGGAAAGACCGGATTTCACCGAAAGGGATTTCTGCGCACATGGTTATGTAGTAACCCAAAAGAAGAAGAATGAGGGTGCATATGTAACCATCATCTCATTCTTCGGTCCACTTCTAAGAATATCTAGCAAGGACGACTTTCTGAAGAGAGCAGGACTAAATGTTATGGACCATGTATACTTCTGTGTAAAGAAGAGTGGGTAAATGTGAGAAGGCTAAGCGATATAGTTCCTTTAAAATTTGAGAATGGAAAGGTGGTCTGGCTAAACACCAGCGCCATACCATGGAAAGAGGAGTACAAGGAGTCTTCTAACTATGAGGACGTTGCAAGAGCTATAGAGACCATGGAGGTGAGAGGTGCCCCCGCAATAGGTGTTATGGCAGCGTTGGGTATCGCGGCGGCGGTGTATAATTCGCAGGGTGATATCCAGACATTGTACCAGGTGGTGAATAAGGCGGCGGAGAGACTCAGCAGAACTAGGCCTACCGCATATAATCTGTTCTGGGCCATAGACAGGATGAAATCAAAGGCCAACTCACTGCTTTCAGATGGTGTATCTCCTCAGGAATTCAAAAATCAGATAGTTGAAGAGGCATTGAGAATTCAGAAGGAGGATATAGAGATTAACAGGAGAATGGGAGAGATAGGTAGCCAAGTAATTAAGGATGGGGACGTAATTCTCACCCATTGTAATACAGGCTCGTTAGCTACTGCAGGTTTTGGTACCGCTCTTGGAGTTATAAGAACTGCGTGGTTGCAAGGGAAATCCATCAGGGTTATCGCAACAGAGACAAGGCCTTTATTACAGGGAGCTAGACTGACCATGTGGGAATTAACCAAGGACGGAATACCCTCAAAGCTGATCACAGATAATATGGTGGCATATGCCATGAAGCATGAAGGGATTACTAAGGTGATTTTGGGTGCAGACAGAATCCTGGTTTCCGGCCACGTGGCCAATAAGATAGGAACCTATGGAATTTCCATACTAGCCAAATATCACGGAGCGGATTTCTACGTGGTTGCTCCAACAAGTACCATAGACAGGACAGGGGCTAACGACATTGTAATTGAGAAAAGGAAACCAGACGAGGTAAAAACTGTACTAAACATGGTTGAGATCACGGTAAAGGACGCAGAGGTCCTTAATCCCGCCTTTGACGTAACTCCGCCAGAACTAATAACGGGAATTATAACCGAAAAAGGAATAGCATACCCGCCATTTAGAGATAGTTTAAAGAAATTTATAGAGTAGGTTAAGAGGATAGAAACTCTGTATTTATTTTTCCATCCTTCGAGATGGTTAGTATATCAATTCCATCTCCAGAAGTTACATCTCTCTCTGCTGAAGCCCTCAACGACTTGATAGCAAGCTCCCTTCCCTGAGCCAATGTTAGCTTCTCCGAGTACTCAGCCTCTAGGACTCCTATGGCTACCCTAGCTCCGGAACCTACAGCTGCGTATAAGTCATCGAGAAGAGATCCCAAAGGATCTAGAACGTATAGCTGAGGTTCTCCGTTATCAACTCCTCCGAATAAAACCTCAGAGATAAAGGGCATGTATTTGTATTGGTAAAGTATAATCGAAAGTAGTTTCGCCGCTGCTCTGGTGGAAATAGGCCTATTGTTATAGAGCTCGTAATACTTAATGTTGGCATTCATTATTCTTGTGAGCGCCTGAAGATCTCCGAAAAGTCCCGCTCCTCCTATTCCAAACCTTGAAATGGGGAAGACTTTCTTAGCGGACTTACTTAGTACGTAACCTCCATAACTTAATCGCCTGACTGCTCCTAAAACTACTCCATCTTGAAGTCTAATACCAACAGCTGTTGAAGGTAATTCTTCCATTAATATTCCCTCTCAATCTACTCTTCTAAGGGTTATAATATTTGTCTTAATTCCATTCTCTCTTCTGTATGGTTACGGTATCGCTGAGTTGTGGTAATCTCCAGATCTATACAGTGCTAAGAGGTCTAGCGTAAGGTACATGCAAATATAACTAGGGTGGTTGGTATGCCAAAGAGATCCTTGTATCTCATTTGTCGGATAGAACTATCATATCTGGCAGTTCCTTTAGTTCTGCCGATAATTGCTCCCGTTTAATTAGGTTTCTCACTGTGACTTTCCCTGACGTAACCTCCTTCTGTCCTATAATTACCAAATGCGTGAACCCCTGTTCAGCATAGAATGGTACTAGTTTAGATAGGGAGATTTCCTTGTTATTCAGAATAGTTACGAATCCCCTATCCCGAAGCATAGATACCACTGTGAGAGCATGCGGAATTACCGACATGTCCAGAGCTACAACAGCTATGACCGGCACCTCTGGGTTTAATTTCATCTTGTCCCTATCAATGGCATACATGGTTCTTTCAATTCCTATGGCAAAGCCAACAGCAGGTGTCCTGTTCCCCCCGTAGACTTCCACCAGTGAATCGTATCTCCCTCCCCCTGCTATACTGAAGGGAAGATCTTTTTTCACCGCCTCGAAGATGGGACCTGTGTAATACGCCAGTCCCCTGACGAACCCAAAATCTAGCGTGTGATTAAGATTAAGAGAGGACAGAACATCGGAGAGAAGTCTTAGTTTTTCTATTTCGTTTTTTAACTCTGGTACTTCTGTCTTTTCGGCCTCATCCATTACTTCATTCAATTTAACGGATTTACCGTTAGTGATTAAAATCTGAACGAATCGTCTAATCTTAGAGTTCTCGCTTATTTTCTCATCCAGGATTTTCTCAGCCTCCTCTATTTTTCCCTTATCCAAGAGGTGTAACAGATGCTCCTGTACCTGGTCATTAAGTGAGAGATAATTAAAAATTATTCTGAAAATTCCAATATTATTTATTTTAATTGAAATCTTATCCTTAAGATGAATTTTTCTATAGAAATTTTCTAATAAATGAAGTACTTCTATATCTGCCATAATAGAATCGGAGCCCAATAGCTCTACTCCTGCCTGTCTGAATTCCCTGTATCTACCCTGCTGCGGTTCATCATATCTGTAAACCCTACCTATGTAAAAGATTCTCAAGGGTTTAGGGTAGTGCTGTAAGGAGTTTAGGTATAGTCTCACTATACTCGGTGTTATCTCTGGCCTCAAAGCTACTTCCCTATCCCCTTTGTCCTTAAAGACATACATTGTATTCCTTAACTCTTCTCCACCCTTAAGGGAGAACAGCTCAAAGTCTTCAACTATGGGAGTCATTGCTTCCTTGTAACCTGCAATCTCTGCCGTTTCTCGGAAACTGTCCTCAATCCATCTAATTACCTTTGAGTCCGCATCAAAATAATCCTCCATTCCGCGCATAGGCTCATAGGATACCATCGAAATCACTTCGTTAAGTTTATCTCCTCCAGAGTATAATATGTTATATCTCCGTACTTATCCACAAGCGCCATGAAAATTTCTATCCTCATCGATTTTGCAAATTTTACTAATTCTACTATTTTCTCTATGTCTATCGATTCATTCTCAGATATAACTAGCACTAATCCGATTAATTTGTTATTTTTGTCCAAAATCCCTAGGCTAGAATTTATGTTGGAGATTGATACCTTTTTGCCCTTGGTTCTCAAATCTAGGTAAACTACAAATCTGTTCCATGCCGATGTATCGCTCTTCTCTAGTTCCCTTGCGCGTGATATGACATCCTCCATATCGTTCTTTGAGAGGCTATCCATTAAATCCTCGAAAACGTTGTCCATTTTCATGACATCAATATGTCATAACTAAATTAGTTTCGATTTAATCTCCCACAATTTACTAGGGTAAAGAAGCATGGATGAACTTGTCTATCACTCTGCTATACATGGATACCTTGATATGTGACTACTGTGGCTCAAAGAATCTACTATGGGACTATGTAAGAGGTGAGATCGTATGTGGAGATTGTGGGACCACATTGGATAAGGTCTACGACTATAGGCCTGTTTATGCAGAAGAGGTGTCAAGAACATCGGGCCAGGGTTATATTCTTAAGAATAATAGGCTAGATTCTTATAGAGAATTTATAGAATTAATGAAGAAAACAAGGTTTATGAGAAAGTTTAAGGGAGTTAAACTAAATTTATCTGGTAATGATAGACGTATTCATATATCCAGAATCTATTCCCCGATTTCATTGGACGCATTATATAAATTGCAAAGTGATAGAGTAGCCTTCCGAATATACAAATATCTGGAAGATAAAGGTATATTCAGCGGGTTAAAATTTAAGACTAGAGTATTATTAACATATTATTTAATCTATGGTAATAATAGAGCCCGTATTAAAAACCTTTTTAAACAGTATTATACAGATGAAGAAAATATAAAGAGAGTTGCAAAACAAATTCCATTTACTATAAAACTGGAAATAATGAGAATACTTGACCAATCTGAGATTAAAGTATAATTAAATTAGAAACAAGAAAATATAATATATTTAGAGTTTTCTGAATATACTTAGTTATAGAAAAATGTTATTAGTAAGTTTTATTTTTGACTAGATTATTTCTGGTCAATTAGCCGGAAAAGGATTACTGGTTAATCGATACCACATCGATCGGTAAACCAGATAAGAAAAGTTTTTATATAACCTCTTTCTAAGAGATGCTGAAAGGTGACCGTTATGGCTTCACAAGCTACAGTTGCTACAACTCCGGAAGGTATTCCCGTAATAATTTTGAAAGAAGGTTCAAGTAGGGCTTTTGGAAAGGAGGCACTTAGGGCCAATATTGCGGCCGTCAAGGCAGTGGAAGAGGCGCTAAGGACTACATACGGACCTAGAGGTATGGACAAGATGCTTGTAGACAGTCTTGGAGACATTACAATTACCAACGATGGAGCTACTTTGTTGGATAAGATGGATCTGCAACATCCTGCTGCCAAACTCCTTGTTCAGATAGCTAAGGGTCAGGACGAAGAAACAGCCGATGGAACCAAGACAGCTGTGATTCTCTCTGGAGAACTGGTTAGGAAAGCAGAGGACTTGCTATACAAGGAAGTACACCCAACGATTATTATCAGCGGGTACAAGAAGGCTGAAGAGGTAGCCCTTCAGACGATTCAAGAGATAGCTCAACCTGTTAGTATTAATGACGTAGAGCTGATGAAGAAGGTTGCCATGACTTCGCTAAGCAGCAAGGCAGTTGCAGGTTCTAGGGAATATCTGAGCGATGTGGTAGTTAAAGCAGTGTCCCAGGTGGCAGAGCTCAGAGGGGATAAGTGGTACGTTGACCTAGACAATATCCAGATAGTTAAGAAGGCAGGTGGAAGTATAAATGACACACAGCTAATATATGGTATAATTGTAGATAAGGAAGTCGTACATCCTGGAATGCCCAAGAGAGTGGAGAACGCAAAGATAGCATTGATTGACGCTCCACTGGAGGTAGAAAAGCCAGAGCTTGATGCTGAAATAAGAATCAACGATCCAACCCAGATGGAGAGATTCTTGCAGGAAGAGGAGAACATTATCAAGGAAAAGGTAGACATGATAGCAAAAACAGGAGCTAATGTAATAATTTGCCAGAAAGGTATAGACGAGGTAGCACAGTCCTATCTAGCAAAGAAAGGCATTCTAGCAGTGAGGAGGGCAAAGAAGAGTGACCTAGAGAAGTTGGCAAGAGCCACAGGAGGTAGGGTAGTGTCCAACATTGAGGAGATATCAGAGCAGGATCTAGGACATGCGGCACTTGTAGAGGAGAGAAAGATAGGAGAGGATAAGATGGTGTTTGTGGAAGGAGCCAAGAATCCAAAGGCCATTAGTATACTCATTAGGGGAGGTCTAGAAAGAGTTGTAGATGAGACGGAGAGAGCATTGAGAGATGCTTTGGGAACAGTGGCGGACGTTATCAAGGACGGAAGGGCAGTGGCAGGAGGAGGAGCAGTAGAGATAGAGATTGCAAAGAGGCTAAGAAAGAAGGCTCCACAAGTTGGAGGTAAGGAGCAACTGGCAATAGAGGCATATGCCAACGCACTTGAGAGCCTCGTGATGATTCTAGTTGAGAACGCTGGCTTTGATCCAATAGATCAGTTAATGAAACTGAGATCTCTGCACGAGAATGAAGCAAACAAGTGGTACGGCGTAGATCTCAATACTGGTCAGCCTACCGATAACTGGGCTAGGGGAGTTATAGAGCCCGCTCTTGTAAAGATGAATGCAATTAAGGCTGCAACAGAGGCTACCACACTCATACTCAGGATAGATGACCTAGTAGCAGCAGGAAAGAAATCGGGCGGAACTGGAGGAAAAGACAATAAGTCTGAGAAGCCCTCAGAAGAGGATTAACTTTTTTAAACATCTATTTATATTTATTCTGTTTCTCTTATTTTCACTACAACTGGTATTCTAACATTTGGAGCAGACAACAGGGCCTCTCCTACATCCAGCTTATCTAGGCTATCGTAGAGTGAGGGAGTTAGAGACAGGGATTCGGCTAGAATTCGCTTGTCTGTATCTGACTTTATTGAGTGTATGATCTTGATATTTGTGTTCTTCAAAACTTCTGGAGATATAGACGACGGAGATTGGGAAATTATACACAATCCCAATCCGTACTTTCTAACCTCACTGATTAGTTTTTCCAAGAAATCATTATCATGAGCAAAGAAGTTATGGGCCTCCTCAATCATCAGGAGAGAGGTGCTCATAGGTTTCTCCCTCATGAAATAATCTGATATCACTTTAATTATCATTAAACCGTATATCCTCCTGAGTCTAATATTTCTGATAAAACTTAAATCTATAATAGTATTGAAAAGACCTTCCTTAACCTCCACGTTGTCTATCTTATCGTCAAATATCAGTTTAGCTTCCTTTGTAAATAGTAGATATATTTTCCTCAAAAGTCCGTATTTAACCTCTCTCATCCAATTGCTACTTTCCTCGATATTCCTTAAGATAGAGATCAGCATCTTCATGTCGAATCTATTGGCCCTTCTCATTTTCAGTAAGATGGAGTAGAGAAGGAATCTCTGAGGATCGGTAAGTCTGAGCACGTCTCCCATAATCTCTACTACCTCCTCTATATCGCCCAGCTTCAGTGGATTGATTCTCACAGGGCTCTCCTTGTTTGCAACTTTAAGGGTTGATATTTTCCCAACATGCTCACCATGCCAATCCAATATAGTTATAGATATTCCTTTCTTAATCAGTTTTTTTGCTAATAATGTAGCAGTTGTAGATTTTCCACTACCTGTAGTTCCAAATATTGCAATATGTCTGGTGAGATCTCTTATGTTTATCCCTGTCTTGATCTCCGCAACGTCAGTCTTCATATAGCCTAGATCTACGTCATATTCGTTCAGGAGCAATGTATTCTTTGGAGAGTCAATGACCCTCTCATAAACCTTGGCGAAGGATAACTCTCCCCATCCTCTGGGCAGTGGAATGGCGGAGTTCGATGAGGATGTAACATCTAACTGTATATGAGGTGCCACTGCATTGGAAATATTTCTTATATTTTGGACTTCTTGAAGTATTTCCTCTATACAATTATTACACTCTCTTAGCAATATAAGGGAAGATGAGGTCTTCTTTTTTGATAGGCTTGTTACAACATAATATTCGAATCCTACATCCCTTCTTCCAAGAGTCTCCATAAGTGATTCTAATTCTTTCTGAAAATTAATATTATCTTTGTTTAACTCAATTTTTCCATTTAATTTTAGAATAATCCCAGAATATGTGTGATTATTTGACTGAATTTCGAACACATTTTGCTTGTCTATGATCTTGCTAGTTAAGAGCGTGGTTTTCTTGAATCTAAAAATGACGATAAATAGCAAAACAGGAATGAAGGCTATGATAATGTATAGTAGGTGAAAATGGAAAATGGGATAAAGAAGTATCATCAAACCTATCAAGATGAGCAATATGGGTGGAAGTCTGGACCACATCTAGAGATAGTGATAATAAATTAATGTCTCACCCAAGCGAAAGTACGGCATTTCTGCTCAAGCTAATTCTTTCTTGGTTAGATGAGATTTGAATTGGGTCAGAAAAGGAGTCATTTTTACAGCATTTTATAATGTAGGCCCTTCCAACGTAGTCCTTAGGAAGGGTATTTTTCATTGCCTCGTTTAGCTGGTCCGTGGAACTGAGCAGAGCTAAGAAATAGAGGGTTTTATCCCTTATTTTAGTTCTATTTTTCCCGTTAAAGAAAATGTAGCATGCCTGTCTTATTACAGATAGTGGAGGTAAGCTAAATAATACCTGGGACACACAGTTCTCATCGTATTTAATGAGGGATTTGACATCCAGTCCTTTTTCTATTTGTAATTCTAGTATTTCCAAGACTTAACCCCCATGGTTTATAGGGATAATGTCCACGGTATCCGAATCTTTCAGACTGCTACTCTTCAACAGCCTAAAATCAGCTCCGTTTACCAGGATAAGGTAACCGGGCTTAATTTTCCCATCATTAACAATAATCCCACGATTGTCGATTTTTGACAGTACCGAGAGTAAATCATCACCATCTACCAAGAATTCGCTTTTGTTAAAAATTGATACTAGAGGACCTCTAAGCAATACTTTAACCATTTCACTCCTCTAGATCTTCCTGCTGTTCTGTAGCTTCTACAGGTCTGCTGGCCTGTTTAGCCTTCCTAGTTATATATCCAGCAATCCTGTTTCTAACTTTCTTAGAGTATACATCAACTACCTGTTTTACCAGTTCCTTGTTTTTTTCATAGTCAGTACTAATTTGGTCCTTATACAGCTCGTATATCTGTTGGCCGATTCTCTTGATGTCCCTCGTATATATATTACCCACGTGATCACCCCCTGTTGTTAATCATTGAGTAAAATAAATTTAGTCCATTCCCTGATCCTTTGACGTGTAAACGCTGGGTTTAGCTTTAGCTACATCCTCTTCTTTCTTAAACCTAGGTTTCAACTTCTCTATTAGCGTTGGCAAGGTAGTATACTCCATCTCCGTTGGTTCAAGCCTGTGGGGCATAAATGGACCATGTCTTCTCATGTAGTCAGTTATCATGGCTGCCATTCTCCTAGTTTCGTCAAAGGCAGGATCGTCAAAGAGGTCAGACGGCCCAGTTAGTCTTCCATTTTTCACATTGAAGCCTAGTCCTATGAGTCTTGGTGGTCCATCGAATCTAGTGGCTTTGGCGTCTCTTTGCGATACAGGCATTATGGGACCATAATGGCTTCCTCTCATCCATCCAGGGACTAGGTACGGAAATGAGAACGCCTCTAGGGCTTCTCCAAGCGCGGGAAACCCGTGCTGTAACCTGACTATGAGAACAGGATCATCCTTACCTACATATTTCCCTGCAATCAGGTTCAACCTCTCTATGGATGTTACAGAGCCCAGCATATTATCGGCCTTTCTGTAAACCCTTCTTATCACGTACCTAGCTGGAGTGCCGATTAGTCCTAGGAGGGAATAGATCTCTTCAGGGCTATTCAGGATAACGCTTTGCCCCTCGTACACATCCAATACCTCGAACTTGAACCCCTCATTCATTGTGGGGTCAATCACAAGACCTGCGGTGTTGAACGGATCCGCAAACATCTTATAAAGAGGCAGGTTGAATGCTCCTGGCTCTGTCTTATCGGCCATGAATATGGCAATTGGTTCTGAAGGCCTTTCCTCTATGTCCAGTTCTGCCATCCCTGGACCCATTCCCTTCAGGTTTCCAGAGAACGAATCGGAGAGTAGATCTTGACCTGCTGCATACAGACCCAATTCCTTAGATACTTTGGTTGCTTCCTTGAACGCATCCCAGGCCGTTTCATGGACCTTTGTATCCAATTCCCCTCTGGTATGACTCATTATTAATTCCAGATCATCCCCCACGTTAGTAATGTAGTAGTCAAGGATAATTCCCTGTCTCTTAGCCTCTGCCAAAACCCTGTTGGCTGCTGCCATTGTATCAGGATGGACTACATGATGCCCGGCTAGACTTCCAATATCTGCCTTGATTACACTAACAGTAGATCTCATGAAAGAGTTTACGCGTCTAATAAATAAAAAGTCTTATTGAAGAAAAGTTAGGATCGAGAGTTCCTCTAAGCCTCTGGGCAGTTAATCTGCTACGGTCTCCGTCGAGTAATATTCATTTCTTTCCCTCTGAAGCCTATCAAGGTAACTCCCTATCTTGTTTGCCCTAGGTCTTCCACTTTCGGCATCCCTTCTGAAGGTTAGTCCTATTTCTTTCAGGAACATGTTCATTCCCTTACTCAAGGACAGGGGTTCACTGGCATGTCCACTTTTACCCGGAATACCTGTGAAAACTATGAGCCTATCAGCTATGTAGTCGTGAATTGCTAGATCGTGGTCCACAACAAACGATACGCTCTTCCTCTCCCTTGTAATCCTCTTTATTGCCTTAGCCACCACATATCGTTCCTCCACATCTAGATACGAGGAAGGTTCATCTAACAGGTAAATATGGGCCTCCTTAGCTAGCGCTCCAGCAACGTAGAGCTTCTGCAGTTCTCCTCCACTTAGATCCTTGACGTTGGAATCTAATAGCCTATGAAGTCGAAGCCGCCGCGTGACCTCTGTGTAAAACCAAGAGGAAGTGGATAGGATATCTTTACTTACCGATTCTAGATAATCCCTCACAGTCCCATCATAGTCAGGAACTATACGTTGCGGCTTGTAGGACAAAGCGAGTCCCGTGGGGGTGATGGAACCTGAATCTGGTTCCATCTCTCCAACAAGGATTCTAATAAAAGTGGTTTTACCTATTCCATTGGGTCCCACTATCCCTATAACTTCGCCTTCTCTAGCATATCCTTGATCCGTATCAAGCGTGAAGTCTCCCAGAGTTTTAGTTATATTGCTCCAGCGTACTTTCTCTGTCGAATTTTTAGCTAGATCTAAATCTGTAATATCCTTCAGATAAAACTGGATCTTATGATCCATGACCCTCATGTTTTCAGCGGGCAGGTATCCATTAAGGAAGTTGTTAATTCCAACTCTTGTGGAATAAGTTTTTGAGACCTTTCCATAAACTCCGCTTTCACCATAAATAATTGAGACGAAATCCGCAATGTAATCTAAGACTATCAAGTCATGATCTACAGTGACCACGTATTTCCCTTTGGTGAGTTCCCTTATTCCCTTAGCTACGTTAATCCTTTCCCTTACATCCAGATAGGAGGATGGTTCATCTATAGCGTAGACGTTAGCTTCTCTAGCTAGTGCTGCTGCGATTAGCGTTTTTTGCAGTTCTCCTCCACTGAGAGTAGAAATTTCCTTATTCCAAATAGAGTTCATATATAACAGTTCTCTTATCTCGTCCAGCTTTCCTCGCTCATCTATCTTTCTCAGTAGCTGAGAAACCTCTCCTTTTAATAGACGAGAAGCATACTCTATATACTGAATTTTATGGACTACCTTTAATTTTTTATTATATAGATCACTAAAGTAGGAGAACAGTTCTTTTCCCTTGAATTTTTGTAGTACTGTATCAACGCTAGGTTGGTTGTCAACCTCCCCAAAATTCGGTATAATTTCACCGCTTAGAATCTTCAGGATAGTAGTTTTCCCAGCTCCATTTTTACCTAGAAGACCTATAATATAACCGCTCTTTAAAATAGGAAGACCAAACAGTTCAAATCCATTAGTCCCATATCTATGGATAACTTCCTTGCTGAAGTTATCCGGTACATTTACTATGGATATTGCCTCAAAGGGACACTTCTTTACACATATATTACATCCAATACATGTTTCCTCATATACAACAGGTTTACCTAACTTGGTTTGATCTATCTCTATGGCCTTACTCCCGGCCCTATTTATGGGGCAGAACCTGACGCATTCAATTGAGCATTTATCAGGTTTACAGGAATCGTAATTAATGACAGCAACTCTCAAGTGGCACACCTCCCGCAAAAAACAAAAATTATGTGTTTTACTTTACCATTCATCCTCTTCCCAATCTTCCTCTTCCTCTATATCTTCCCATTCCTCTTCCTCTATATCTTCCCATTCCTCTTCCATCAACGCAAGCACCAATCAATCCTCATTTGAATAGTACTTATAATTTTCGACGGCCTAATTCTAACGAGGTATACATGTGGTCTTCAGGTCGTCAGGATACGTAGGTTTCCTTGGTGCTTTAATTCTAGATATTTTATAATATAATTTTGAGAAGTAGTAAAAGAAGTGGCTTAGGTGCCATATCTCCATTGCTTTGAGTACTCAATCTGTTCCTTTGTTAACTCCTCTACCTGAATTCCCATTGAATCCAGTTTCAATTTAGCTACCCTTTCATCTATATCTTGGGGAACGTCATAAACCTTAGGCTTCAGGGATCCTCTGTTCTGGTAGAGGTGGACTACTGAAAGGGCCTGATTTGAGAAACTGAGGTCCATGACCTCACTGGGATGTCCTTCACCCGCAGCTAAGTTTACCAGCCTCCCATCTGCCAGAAGGTATATTCTTTTTCCATCTGGTAACACATGTTCCTCCGTATATGGCCTAATCATCCTCCTGCTCTTAGCTATCTTTCTCAGACCTTCAACGTCAATCTCCACATTGAAATGGCCCGCGTTTGCCAGAATTGCGCCATCTTTCATGTTCAGGATATGTTCCTTAGATATTGCCCTGATGTTACCAGTAGCAGTGATAAATAGATCTCCAATTTTTGACGCCTCCTTCATGGTCATCACCTCGAATCCTTCCATCACTGCCTCCAGTGCCCTCAAGGGATTGGCTTCTACTACTATTACTCTTCCTCCAAGCCCTCTGAGTCTAGATGCTATTCCTCTTCCTACCCATCCGTAACCTGCAACTACGCATGTCTTTCCTGCTATCAAAATATTGGTCGCCCTGAGAACCCCATCGATGGCACTTTGCCCGGTCCCGAACCTGTTATCGAACAGATATTTGGTAAAAGCATTATTCACCGCTATGACCGGATATTTCAGAACGCCGTCCTCTTCCATGGCCTTTAGCCTGACCACGCCAGTTGTGGTCTCCTCGGTACCGCCTATCACGTGGCCGTAAAGATTGTTCTCATGCAGGTAAGCGTGTAAATCACCGCCATCATCCATGACTATTTGTGGTTTGATCTCCACTATGGCCTTTATGTTGTTATAGTAATCCTGCTCATTTTCTCCCTTCCATGCAAAAACATTAATTTCATATTTTTTTACAAGTACTGCGGCTATGTCATCCTGAGTAGATAGGGGATTACTGGCTGCTAGGGACACTTCCGCCCCTGCGAGTTTAAGGGTTTTCATGAGAACTCCTGTTTCCTTGGTTACGTGCAGTACTGCAGCGATTCTAACTCCCTTTAGTGGTTTTGTTCTTTCTAGTTCCCTCTGTATGCTCATGAGGGCTGGCATATGCAGTTCGGCCCATTCCAGCTGGGCTTGACCCTGGTCTGCAAGGGATATATCCTTAATGCGGTAATTCATGAGATCAACGATACAAGATAGTATAAATTTGTATGCTAGGTCTGAGGCAAGCGTGGACTTCAGATATATCCTAACAAATTGCAGACCAGAAATATCTTTTCCCAATCCCAATAATAGTAATATCATGATATTTTATAGAGTTAATACTTTAGATAACCGTAATAAAATGAATGAGATCAAGCTCCTGATAAGCGGTTGATTCACCGAGTCGTAAGCCTTAAAAACAAAAATGTCCTATTTAGGTGAGGGGCCCGTAGCTCAGCTAGGTAGAGCGCGCGGCTCATAACCGCGTGGTCGAGGGTTCAAATCCCTCCGGGCCCACACGTATTCATTTGATACCCGCGTTTGAACTCCCTAAGCTTCTGCCAGTGGATGTCAGTAAAGGTCGCACCCTGAGATTTTCTCAATAATCTTTAATGTAACACTATTATTTCTAGATATTGGTACGGGAACTAATTTTAAAATTTCACTGCCTTATGAGCTTTGGTTATCATGTTCAAAGAGAAGGACTTTATTTACATAGATTACACAGGTAAAGTTAAAAATACAGGTGAGGTTGTGGATACTACCATAGAGGAAGAGGCCAAGAAGGCCAACATTTATAGCGAGGACAAGAAGTATGAACCACAACTTGTTATCCTTGGGGAACATAGGCTAATTAAAGGACTCGAAGACAGTCTATACAATTTTGAGCTCAATGAAGAGAGAGAAATCGAAATACCGCCAGAGAACGCCTACGGTCAAAGAGACCCCTCTAAGGTTAAGGTCATGTCCCTAGGCGAGGTTAGGAAGCAGGGAATAACTCCCTATCCTGGAATGCCTGTAAGATTTTCTGATGGTTCAGTGGGGACAATAAAGAGCGTGAGCGGAGGAAGAGTTTACATTGATCTCAATCATCCCCTAGCCGGAAAGACCCTAGTATATAAGGTAAAGGTGGTAAAACAAGTGACCGATGTGAAGGAGAAGATACAGGCTTTAATCAAAAGGTGGTTTGGAGGTGTAGAGATGCCCGCACCAGAACTTTTGGAGGATCAGAAAACCCTGAAGATTATCATACCAGAAAAGATATTTCTGCTAGAAGATCTTCAAACCAGGAAGCTACTTCTGGCCAGGGATATAATTAAGTATGTGCTGGATGACGTAGTTGTGGTATATCAGGAATCCTACACCAAGGCTTTTATTACTCAATAACTCCCGTATCCCGTGCAACTTTTTCTGCTGACGACCAGGTTAATCCCCTGTCGCCCAGTATTGTGTATCTTTCAGGTCTTATGGTGTGAGCTATGGTGAGGGCCTTTATGACTACATCGTTTGGAATTCCAAGCTGCTTGGCAGTGGTGGGTGCTCCTATTCTGTCTAGGGCATTTCTTATTTCCCTCCAGTTTATTCCGTGAATATAAGCCATTATGATGGAACCTATTCCCACCAGCTCACCGTGAAGTGCCGCATTTGGTTGAAGAAGATCCACAGCATGGGCGAACAGATGTTCAGACCCGCTTGCTGGCCTTGTACTTCCGGCCATACCCATGGCCACTCCGCTACTAATTAGAGCCTCGGTTAACAGGCTGACACTGTATTTCAGGTCCCTATGGATTATCTTGGTACAACTAAGAGCATGTTTTGCGGAAAGTAGAGCCAGAGACGCCGTATAATCTCCATAATATTCTCCAGTGAGTTTAGACGCAAGTTTCCAGTCTCTAACAGCCACCAGCTTTCCTATGGTGTCTCCTATTCCAGCATTTATGAGTCTTCTAGGTGCAGAACTGAGCACGTTTATATCAGCAATGATAGCATAGGGCATCTTCGCCTTAACTGACACAGGCTTACCAAGTCCCTTTATTGATGCAAAGGGGGAGGTAATCCCGTCGTGAGAGGGAGCGGTGGGAATACTGATGAAATTTACGTTTAGTTTGTACGCGACGTACTTGGCCACATCTATAGTCTTTCCGCCTCCTATTCCCAGGACAAACCTAGGGTTTAGTTCCTTGGCCTTCTCCTCTACCCTGTTCACCTCATCAACGGAAGAATCCATGACCTCCACGAATTCTATCATACCCAATTCGTTGAGTCCCTTCGCGATCTCGTCAATTACAATTTTCCTGACATTGGGACCAGTAACCACGAGGACTGGTTCGGATACGCTCAATTGAAAGAGATAATCTCTGAGCTTCGACAGTATTCCGTTGCCCACATAGACCTTCTTAGGGAGCTCAATGATATGCTCATGAATCTCCATACTATGAAAGAAGATTTAAATATAATAAAGAGTTACCTATGCCTGTTAGATTTCTTTGTTTTTGGTGAGATAAGTGTCCAATTTTAGGTTAGGAATAATATCGTCCATATACAATGGAATTCCAAAAGAAGCCCAAATTACAAGGATCGAATTCGAAGGTCCTGAAATTGCAGTATATGTCAAGAATCCATCAGTTCTGAGCGATAAAATGGAACTGGTGAAGAAGATAGTGAAGGAAATAAAGAAAAGGATCGTGATCAAGGCTGATAGTAGTGTAAGAAAGGATAAGAAGGAGACCATAGAGATAATAAAGAACTTCGTACCGGCGGAGGCCCAAATTTCTGATATAAAATTTGACGATGAACTTGGGGAGGTCCTCATTAAGGCAAAGAAGCCTGGACTGGTGATAGGGAAGAGGGGATTGATCCAACAGAAAATCTTCATGGATACCTACTGGAGGCCGGTGATAATCAGGGAACCTCCAATTAAGTCTAGAACCGTGGAGGGTGTACTCACCCACATTTACAACGAAACTGAGTACAGGGCAAAGATGCTCAAAACCTTTGGGGAGAGAATACACAGGGAGTTACTGTTTAAGGATAGGTATGTCAGGGTAACAGCGCTGGGGGCCTTTCAAGAGGTTGGAAGATCCGCAGTTCTAGTGGAGACTCCAGAGAGCAGGGTATTAATGGACGTAGGAGTCAACCCGAGCGTGAATTTCGGAGAAAGAATGTTTCCAAAACTGGATATTGACCAGTTGAGACTTGAGGACCTAGACGCAGTGGTGCTAACTCACGCTCACCTAGATCACAGCGGAATGATTCCATTCCTTTTCAAGTATGGTTATGACGGACCTGTCTACACAACACAGCCCACTAGGGATATAATGGCGTTAATGCAACTGGATCTACTGGATGTGGCAGACAAGGAAGGAAGGCCATTACCCTATTCAGCCAAGGAAGTTAGAAAGGAGTTACTGCACACGATAACCCTTGACTATGAGGAAGTCACGGATATTGCCCCTGATATTAGGCTCACCTTCTATAATGCCGGCCACATCATTGGTTCTGCGATGGCCCATCTTCACATAGGGGATGGAGTACACAACCTTGTGTATACTGGAGATTTCAAATATGCTAGGACTAGGTTATTGGACAGGGCAGTTTCTGAGTTCCCTAGAGTTGACACGTTAATAATGGAGACCACTTACGGTGCACAAACCCAGACCAATAGGGAAGAGTCGGAGAAGCAGTTAATTGATGTGATAAACAGGACCCTAAACAGGGGTGGTAAGGTTCTCATCCCAGTTTTGGCTGTGGGAAGAGGACAGGAGATTATGCTGGTGATAAATGACGCTATGAAGAGAAAACTCATACCGGAAGTACCGGTTTATGTTACTGGACTATTCGACGAGGTTACGGCGATACATACTGCGTATCCAGAGTGGCTAGGTAAGGAAGTAAGGGATTCCATATTGTTCAGGGACGAGAACCCATTTACCTCAGACTTCTTTAAGAGAATAGAGGGATATAGGGAAGACATTGCTGAGGGTGAACCCAGCATAATCCTTGCAACTTCTGGGATGTTAAACGGTGGACCTGCGGTAGAGTTCTTTAAGCAGTTAGCTCCAGATCCAAAGAACAGTTTAATATTCGTGAGTTATCAAGCCGAGGGAACGCTTGGCAGGAAAGTTAGGGACGGAGCAAGGGAAATACAGATCATAGGAAGGGACGGGAGAATAGACAACATTAAGGTGAATCTAGAGACTACCCCCATAGACGGATTTTCAGGTCATTCGGATAGGAGGCAACTTCTAAAATTCCTCGAAGATCTAACGCCCAAACCCAGGAACGTAATATTAAATCACGGAGAGGCCTCAGCCATTAGAGAGTTCAGGAGGCATATCGAAAACTACAGGGAAAGGGAGAGGCTGGGATTAAGGTCAGCAAATATCTACTCGCCAGCAATTCTGGACAGCATAAGGTTAGACAAGGCTTCCTGACAGAGCCTGGTTTAGAATGCGTAAGTGGAGAAGCCTAAATTTTTTAAGTGTGCAAGGCTCTAGTTCATGAGGGCCCGTCGTCTAGCCTGGTTAGGATGCCGCTCTGACACAGCGGAGGTCCTGGGTTCAAATCCCAGCGGGCCCATGTCCACGTCCCATCTGGTTGAGTTGTGTTAACTAGGCTTGATCCTAGCAATTGAGACTCAATCTCGCAATATTCATAGAATTTAGAAGTATGCGGGGGGCGGGATTTGAACCCGCGCAGGACTACTCCAGTAGGGGTCTCACCTTATGGTCCTGAGCCTACCCCCTTTGACCTAGCTCGGGCACCCCCGCACATTTATCTAACATCTATCCGATTTAAAAAATCACGGTTAATGCGCCGGGGGCGGGATTTGAACCCGCGTGTCTCGGTGAGACAGTAGGTCGCACGCTCTAACGCTGGAAAGGTCTCGAGCCTACCCCCTTGGTCCGCTCGGGCACCCCGGCATAATCAATCTACGATTTTCAACTTAAAAAATCAAGCAGGGACAGTGATGGGACTAGACTCTGTGGAAATTCTACTCTCTGATGATAACTTGTCCCTAACATTCTTGGGAATACTGAAAAGCATCGAGTGAGTTTCGCCATCATAATATCTCAGTCTTCCCCTTATTCTTTGGCCTATTAGGGTGTTTACAGTGGTGGGGGATAGCTCGTTTGGCGTCACCCTATTTGATGCATATACAAATCCCCATAACCCATCAAATGATGGAACATAGGTTATTGATGCTGAAACCTTTCTAAATACAGACCTAAGCGTGTTATATATCACAGAGAACGTATCTAAGCTGAAGGATGGAGAAGTAGCCTGAGTTACTATACCTCCGTCAGTGCTAACCAGTCTAGATAACTTTTCGTAAAATTCCCTAGTATACAGCTTATATGACGAGTTGCCCATAATGGGATCCGTTAAATCTAGAATCACAGCATCGAACTTCTCCTGTGTCCTTTCCACATACTTTAGAGCATCATCAATAACCAGCGTTGTCCTGGGATCATCAAAGGAGCCCATATGCCATTCAGCTAAATGCTTCCTTGCAAAGTCTATGACAGCTTGATCTATATCCACCATTACTGCCCTGCTTACAGACTCATGCTTGAGGGCTTCCCGTAAAGTGGCACCCTCTCCGCCGCCCAGTATCAACACGTTTTTGGGTCTGTCCAAGGAAAGGAGAAGAGGATGAACTAGAGTTTCATGATATATGTATTCGTCAGATACGGTGGATTGAACCTTGCCATCTATAATGAGTGATTTGCCGAACCTAGTTAAACGGGCTACCATTACTCTCTGAAACTGGGTAGTTACGTCTTCCAGAACTTGGTCAATATGATGGCCGTGGAACTCATAGGAGGACTGCCACTCTATATGCCAGCTCCAACCGAAATCCATTACTTTAACCTGACCCCATTGACCTTTTTAGTTTTCCAGCTATACCTTGTTATTCTCTTTGACCTTCCGAACCCGCATGCTGCACATTTGTGTTTGGTAGGGTTATACGAATTTCTACCGCATCTTCTGCATCTAATGTGACTGCCTCCCTTATTCATCTTTCCGAATGATGGAGTTCCCTTCATTCATCCCACCTACTGTTGAATTGGGGAAATTAGAATAACATTGTCTCCTCTAATGACTATGGTTCCCATCTTCTTTCCTCCACCATCGCTCTGAATCTCCTCGGAATCTGATAGAACTAGATTCATATGCTGATCGTAACTCTTTAGAAGCCCCCTCACTTCCTTATTTCCCTTTAATTTAACTAGCACTAGGCTACCAACGGACTCTGCGAGTAGTTTGTGTGCTGTTTCGGCCATGAAGTGAAACACCTATTATGAGTAGGACTCAGTCTCGTTTATAAATTGAGTGGCTCTTTGTAACGTAAAGTTATCATGTCGCAATGGAAACAGAACAGTCCCACCGCGGGGACTTGAACCCCGGACCACCCGGTAACTGCCCTTTATCTACAGCCGGGCGCTCTGAACCGGGCTGAGCTACGGTGGGACAAGATTCACTGTTCCTTTGCCCATAAAAGTTTTCCGCTACATTATCGGCAAGGAGAACTGTAATATCAGAACTTTGCCAACAACACTTTCTCGATGAAAGTGGAGAGGCATAACTTAAAGTGTGGAACAGGAATTTCATTATGAGAGCATGAGAATTGCCTATGCCAACGCAATGGATTTTAAAACTGTTATAGAGGCGCTTTCTAAGCTAATTGATGAGGTTACCTTCACTTTTACCTCCTCAGGATTAGATGTTATTGCTGTGGATAGAGCTCACATTTCGCTGATCAAGTTGCACTTCCCCAAGGAAGCCTTTGAGGAATTTGATGTCGAGGATGAATTCAGATTTGGGTTTAATACCCAATACATGCTGAAGGTCATGGCCAGTGCTAGGAGAAAGGAAAGGCTGGAAATGGAATCCAGAGAGGAATCCGAGATAAACATAAGGATGTTGGGCGAGCCACCCAGAGAATTCACCATCAGGAACATAGACGTGCCAGTCCAAGAGCTACCAGAGCTAAAACTAGACTTTGACGTTAAGGCGAAGATCACATCTTCAGGATTTAAGAAAGCCATTTCGGAAATCTCAACGGTTAGCGATTCGGTGGAGATAGATGCTACAGAGATGGAAATAAAGCTCAGATCTAAGGGGTCAACCGAGGTTGAGGTTGAGTTCACAAAGGAGATGGGAGGATTGCAGGAGATAGAGGTTAAGAGACCCTCTACATCCAGTTATTCAGCAGATTACCTTGAGGATGTCCTGGTACTAACTAGGTTGTCAGGCTTCCTTACTCTCCTTTATTCGGAACAGAAACCACTACAGTTAGAATTTAATATGGATAATGGCGGTAATGTAGTGTACCTGCTAGCTCCCAATATGGGGTGATAAAATTTACAATAAGTATAGTTGGAAGTTATCCTAGGGCAATATCGCTCGGAAAAGTTTTTTCAAGATACAGGTCAGGAAAGATAGATAAGACAGTTCTAGATAAGGAGATAGCCAAGAGAACAAGTGGCTTCATGTCCTTGGCCAAGGATGTGGGCGCGAGTTACACTACTGATGGACTCCTGAGATGGGACGACCTGATGGATGTGACATTCTCCTATATATCTGGCCCTACCAAAGGTGAATTAATGAGATTTTATGATAATAATTTCTATTATAGGAAACCTGTTATCAAGGGAGAGATAAAGGCCCAACCTGATGAGTACATTAAGACCCTCCAGGAAGATATGGAGATTGCCAAGAAGGTAGGTTACACGGGTAAACTAAAGGCCGTCATTGTGGGTCCTTTAACATACGCCCTCCTCAGCGATAACAGACATTACGACGATGAGGAATTGGTCTTTGCTTACGCAAAGGAAGTAAACTCCGTGATGAAGGCCATATCCAGCGAATTGGTCATAGAGATCCATGAACCCTCTTTCTTTGAGAAGGGGATCAAGACCTCGTTAATATCTAAACTTGAAGAGGCTTATTCGGAGATGGTGAAGGGAGTGAACAACGAAAAACACCTCATAACCTATTTCAGGGTGAATCCTTCAAAGTTGGAGACCTTCTTTAAGCTTCCAGTTGAAGTCCATGGATTAGATGTGATTGAAAACATTAATTTACTAGCTCAGGTTTACGCTAGGATTGCCAAGAGAAGGGTGTTCTTTGGAGTGCTTAACACTAGAAACACTAAGCTGGAGAAGATATCCACCATCAGGAGAATCATTAACAAGGGTTATCAGAAGGGCGCTTCACAGGTAATAGTAGGGAACGCAGCACCAATGGATTTTATACCCGAGATGATCGCTGTAAGAAAATTGAAACTTCTCAAGAAGCTGGGTGACAAATCATGAATCTTCCACCCCTTCCAACAACAGTTATAGGAAGTTATCCCAGGCCTAAATGGTTAAGGGAAGCCATTTCCTTGGCTAAGAACGGTAGAATGTCACAGGAGGACCTGCAAGAGGCGTTTAACGACGCAGCTATTACCGTCATGAGAGATCATCAAGTGGCCGGCATTGATGTTCCCACGGACGGTGAGGTGAAAAGGGATGAAATGGTTGAGTTCTTTGCTGAGAGACTCAAGGGTTTCAGGTTTTATGGACCAGTGAGAGTTTGGGGAACAGCATATTACAGGAAGCCCTCAGTGGTCTCAAAGATAGAGTATAACAAACCAATGCTTGTGGACGAAGTCCAATTTACAAAGAGTATAACATACACCCCCTATTTCAAGGTAACAATAACAGGTCCGTATACAATGGCCTTCTGGTCCTATAACGAGTATTATAAGGATAGGAGAGAGATGGCCTTTGATCTAGCCAAGGCTATAAACGCTGAGATCAGGAATCTAGTGGAGGCGGGAGCATCAGTGATCCAGGTTGATGAACCCGCTATTCACTCCAGCGCTGAGGAGGTGGAGTGGGCAGTTGAGGCGGTTAATGAATCGGTTAAGGGAATAAATGCCAAGCTGATGTTGCACATATGTTATGGAGATTACAAGATTGTTGCGCCATATCTAAATGATTTCAAAGTAGATCAGATAAATTTTGCATTGAAGATATATAACTACAAGCCTCTCAAATTGTTTAAGGAACATGGGTATGACAAGGAAATAGGTGCGGGTGTTATAGATGTTCACAACAGGAACGTTGAATCTCCGGAAGAGGTATACAAGGATATCAAGAGACTCATGGAGTACTTCCCAATGGAAAAGATATGGATAAATCCAGATTGTGGACTGAAACTGCTTCCGAGAAACATTGCCTTCTCCAAGATGATGTCAATGGTGAAAGGAGTTCAGATGGTGAGGGAAGAACTTAAAAAGAGCGGTACAGTAGGAAAATAACCAAGTGGTGATTACGTTTGAACAAGAGGAGAGCCAACGGCAGTTCCCATTCAACCAGACCAGTAAGAACCGGGTCCCCTAAATGGGTCAGGTTCTCAAGAGAGGAAGTGGAGATGCTCATAGAAGAGCTGGCGAAAAAGGGCTATACTCCGTCTATGATCGGAATTGTACTCAGGGATCAATATGGAATACCTCTTGCAAAGCCCATTATTGGAAAGAAGGTCAATCAGTTCCTGAGGGAAAAGGGATTGGCTTCTCAGATACCAGAGGACCTCTTTAACCTTATCAGGAGAGCAGTGAACGTAAGGAGACATCTTAATGAGTATCCTGGGGATAAAACCGCGAAGAAAGGTCTCGAGGAAATAGAGTCTAAGATAAGAAGACTATCCAGGTACTACAAGAAAACGGAAAAATTGCCTCAGGACTGGACATACGATCCGGCAAAGGCGGAACTGTTAGTGAGTGCGTCCTCATAACGCAGTTTCAGTCGCATCCTATTTTCTTTAATTCTCCCCTTAGCGCCTTTTCCAGCGCTATTCTGGTCATTTTATCAGCATCCTTGTTCTCTTCTCTTGGTATCCACACGATCTCCACAGAAGAGAACTTAGAAAGAAGTTCCTTAGCCTTGTTGAAAAGTGGTATGATTCTCTTGGACTTTACCGAATATTCTCCCTTAAGCTGCCTGATCACCAGCTGGCTATCTCCCTCTATCCTAGCTTCGGTTACCCCAAGACTCAACATTTTCGATAAAAGACATATCAAACCAGTGTATTCAGCAACGTTATTGGTGGAGTCAGGGCTCCATGGTTCTGATGCAAGTCCCATACCCTCTAACACGTTCCCGTCAATGTAGATCACATATCCAAATGTGGCTATTCCTCCAGGGTTTTTAGGCTCACATAGACCATCAAACTTGCCTAGGACTTTCAAGGGCTTGCTCTACCCTCTCCTTCAGTACCTCTGCAACCCTTTTATCAATACCTATGGGTCTAGCTATGATTACCTTCACGCTGTTTCCATCAACTGTAACTCTTCCGTTCTCGTCTATGCCGATTAGCCTTGGAATATCCCTGTAGAAATGTGCTCCTGCTGCAAATAAAAGCGGAACTGCTACTATCTCAGTAGCTCCCATTCTAACCAGCGACTCTA
Organism: Metallosphaera javensis (ex Hofmann et al. 2022); assembly: GCF_022064045.1. Taxonomy (NCBI): domain Archaea; kingdom Thermoproteati; phylum Thermoproteota; class Thermoprotei; order Sulfolobales; family Sulfolobaceae; genus Metallosphaera; species Metallosphaera javensis (ex Hofmann et al. 2022). The sequence continues at coordinate 146,356 of NZ_JAKNCW010000001.1, forward strand.
CACTCTCTCTCAGAGTGGGCTGGTTAAATTCTATAAATCCAAATTCAACTAATTCAAAGTAGTTCCTGAGAAGATCCTTATAATTTACTGCAACGTCTTTCCACTCATTTACTCTGCTTCCGTGAAGTACAAGTAGGATTCCTATTTTCATATCAATAATCATAACCCTGAGTTTATATACTCGTGTCATTATACCTTTGTGAAAAGGGGAAAGACGAATTGGCTGACTTCAAGATTGTTATATCTGATCCTGCGTCAAAGAAGGTTGTTCCAACCAAGGTAAAGGTCAGGCTAGTGGATAACGTGCAGTCGGAGGAAGGAGAAAAGGATGGAAGGACTTTGCCTGTATGTCTTGTTAATCCAAAGACAAGGGAGAAACTGGGCGCAGATCAGTTCATCACGGTTGAGATACAGAAACAAGAGGGGGATAAGAAGGTCAAGGTAAAGGTTCATTTCATTGCTAGAGACTCAACAGAGGTGCCTGAGGGCGAGATTCACGCCAGTAAGGCGCTTGCTGAGAAATTTGGAGCGGAGGAATTCGAGGCTACTGCATATAGAACTAAGTCTTTCCAATTAAATGTGGATCAAGGTCAGGTAAATCTGGTGGGATCTAAGATAGGTGATAATTTCACCCTATCCGTAGGCGGGATAGCACTTAAGCTAGCAATAACAGGAGGTTCAGATAATACAGGTTTCCCCATGAGACCCGATGTTCAGGGAGCTGCAAAGCGTAGAATACTTTTAGCAGGTCCACCAGGATTTATACCATCCGAGGACGGAGAGAGAAGAAGGAAGGTAGTAAGGGGAAACGTAATCAGTCCCGAGAATGTTCAGATTAACTGTATAATTGTAAGGTGATTTTTTGCCCTGGCCAGTAGTACAGCCAGAAGTTAACATAGGTGTTGTTGGGCACGTAGATCACGGTAAAACTACCCTAGTTCAGGCCCTAACTGGAGTCTGGACATCTAAACATTCTGAAGAACTGAAAAGAGGAATGACCATAAGACTAGGGTATGCGGAAGCGTCCTTTGGTCTCTGTAAATCCTGTAGGAAACCTGATGCGTACGTTAATGAACCGTCGTGCAATTCGTGTGGTAGTGATGAGGAACCGGAATTCTTGAGACGAGTCTCATTCGTTGATGCTCCAGGGCACGAAGTATTGATGGCTACTATGCTCTCCGGTACCGCAATACTCGACGGAGCGATCCTAGTTGTTGCTGCAAATGAACCCTTTCCTCAGCCTCAAACCAGGGAGCACTTCGTGGCATTGGGAATAGCAGGGATAAACAAACTCGTGATAGTGCAGAATAAAGTGGATGTGGTATCTAAGGACGCAGCACTTGCTCAGTTTAACCAGATCAAGGAATTCATTAAGGATACCTGGGCCAGTGAGGCAGAGATAATACCAGTTAGTGCACTTCATAAAATAAATATAGATGCTCTAATTGAGGCGCTGGAAAGGAGAATTCCAACACCAAAAAGGGATCCAAACCTTGATCCAATAATGTTAGTTATAAGAAGCTTTGATGTTAATAAACCTGGTACTCCATCCAGTGAGTTAAAGGGAGGGGTAGTTGGAGGGAGTATAATTCAGGGAATGTTTAAGGTTGAACAGGAGATCAAGATACTTCCAGGAATCAGATTAGAGGAAAAGGGGAAAGTTACGTATAAACCGATTTACACTAGGGTCTCTTCTCTGCGCTTTGGAGACTTGGAATTTCAGGAGGCACGTCCAGGAGGTCTAGTGGCCATGGGTACTTACCTCGATCCATCGGTAACTAAGGCTGATAGTCTGATAGGAAGTATAGTAACTGGCGCCAATGTGGACATTCCAGTTCTTTGGAAGATAACCACCACCTATAATCTCCTGGAGAGAGTTGTGGGAAGTAAGGACATGACAAAGGTAGACCCAATCAGACCAAAAGAAACGCTTCTCATAACGCTGGGTTCTGCTACCAGTCTTGGGGTGGTTACCAGGGCCAAATCGGATGAAATAGAGATGGAGCTCAAGAGACCCCTTGCAGTATGGGACAAGAAGGCTAGACTTGTGATAAGCAGACAGATTGGCGGAAGATGGAGATTGGTAGGATGGGGACAGGTGGTTCTGTAGGGGTTTTAGTAGATACTAACGTTCTTATGTATGTTTATGACAAGGTAGATCCATTTAATAGGGTAGTGGAATATTTTGAATATAAACCTCTATTCTATATTCATAAATTAGTTCTTCAGGAACTGGAAACATTGAAGGGAAAATATAAAAATTCTTCAAAGATTCAGTCTAGGGTCTCATTGGCTAAGAAATATCTAGAGGTCTACAGGGACTGGTGGAAGTTGATAGACCTGCATTCAGATCTTCCTACAGACGAGGCGTTAATTGCCACTGCAAGGGATCTAGAACTTATCCTGTTTACAAATGACGAGGAATTAAGAAGGCAGGCGCTAAAACACAATGTTGAAATAATTTTCATGGGAAGGTGGGGTAAAATTATAAAATCCTTTCACACTATTTAGCCCCGATTCTTTATGTTTAAAGTTGTAAAGGCCAGAGGAGTTGTCAGAATACCACCTGAACTCTTTGGCGAACCCTTAAACAAAACAGCAACAGAGATACTTAATAATGAATATAAGGAAAGGTTATTTAAAGATTTAGGTCTGGTTCTGTCCGTAATCAGGGCAAATGTTAGTGAGGAGGGGATGATTGTCTTTGGTGACGGTGCAACCTATCATGAGGTAGAGTTCGAACTCTTAACTTTCTCACCCATGATTCAGGAGGTTATAGAGGGCGACATAACCCAGGTTGATAACTATGGAATCTATGTAAATATGGGCCCAATGGATGGCCTAGTTCACGTATCTCAAATTGGTGATGATAACTACAAATTTGATTCAGTAAGAGGAATTTTAATTGGAGAGAAATCTAAAAAGACTTTTCAGAAGGGAGATCTGGTCAGGGCCAGGATAATGACCATTTCTTCCACGGCAAGCAACAGGTTACCAAGGATTGGACTAACCATGAGACAAATAGGTCTAGGGAAGGTGGAGAGGAGGAACTGAGATGTCGGCCAAGACCCTTAAGGCATGTAGATCATGCAAGGCTCTAGTGAATAGGGAGGTACAGCAATGCCCCATATGCAACGGTACAACTTTTAGCGATGAGTGGGAGGGGATGGTTATTCTCCTTAGCGAGAAATCGGAGCTTGCTGAGACCATAGGTGAGTCGAAACCTTGGAGGTACGCCATAAACGTAAAGTAGAGATATGTTTTAGACCCCCAAAGAACGTAAGAGCGGAACTAGCTAGACCCTACGGCATTCTTTTTTTGAATAACGGGAAGTTACTCTCCTATCTAACCCGATTTGAAAGGATAATCACGGTTGGGGACGTGGTGACCAGCTTAGTGACGGGAGCTGGAATCACGCCTTTCTTATCAGTTGTGGATGGTAAGACGAGAAGGAGCGTGTCTATCTCCACTCAGAGATCTAGTGTGGTTGTGACGAATGAAGCTGGCATTCTTAGATTCAGTGCCATGTCCAAGATAAAGGAGATAATGCATGGGCAGGGACCAACATCCGTATTCATCGAAGGAGAGGACGACATGATGGTGATACCCATAATACTATATGGAAAAAGTGGAGATTTGGTTGTTTACGGCCAACCCAATGCCGGAGCGGTTTGTCTGGAAAATTGGGATGGAGCGAAATGGAGAGTCATGGATATCTTCTCCAAGTTTACGGCTGAACTCTGCTGATCAGACCTGCGCGAGTTCTTCATCTATCCGACCTTTCGAGCCTCATCAATTACGCGCCGTATTTTGTGGCCCTGTTAGAGTAGTTTAAAAGCAAGTCTATTATATTTAGCCCGACGATCCTGAGAGAGCCTTTTCTACCTTGCCTTTCATTGAAGTCCTCTACGTTATCCGGAATGATATTGGTTGGCACGTAAAGCAGAACTGGTACAGGATCGCCAGAGTGCTCCTTTAGTTCCACTGGCGTTGCATGATCGCCTGTGAAGAGGATAACGAGTTCTGAACCATACCTATCCAGAACTCTCCCTATTGATCTATCTATCATTTCAATTGCTCTAACTTTCTCAGAAATTTTCCCATCGTGGGAGGCCGCATCGGTGGCTTTGATATGCAGGAAAACCAGATCATGATCCTCTAACAGTTTAGCTGCGGCTTCAGCTTTAGCCATATAATCCGTATCTATACCCCCAGTTGCACCAGGCGGGGTAACCACATCCATTCCTAGGGATTTACATACGCCTTTGATAAGGGCAGTCGCAGAGACTGCAGCCCCGCTCAGGCCAGTGTAATCTCTAAGTTTTGGTAGTTCAGAATGAATTGATGCGCCCCTTAATAGAATTATATTGGCTGGTGGTAATCCCTCCTTAGCTCTTCTCTCATTCAGTGGTGAGGTAGAAAGAACCTCGTATATTCTCCTTGTTAACGTGTTTATCACATTTGCAGTTCTCTTTGAATTGAGAGAGTCATCAAGGGGTTCGCTGAATAATACTCTTTTACCTACCTCATGAGGATCCGTGTCCGATATCTTATCGCTCAGGTTCTCTCCTGAGAGGACTACGGAAACCCTATGCTCAGTCCCATGATAAAATCTAACCTTTACTCCATCTATCTCATGGATTTTATCGTTCAATTCTCTAACCAGGTCATCTGCCTCATCGATTTTCCTACCGGCCCTTCTGTCCGTTACCACAAGGTTTGAATCCACAGTGGCGAAATTTCCTCTGAACGCAACATCTCCCTCATTAAGAACCGCTCCAGCGCCAAGAGCCTCAAAGCTACCACGTCCCTTATAGTATTTCCTTGGATCCAATCCAAAAATGGCAAGATGTGACGTATCACTACCAGGTACCACTCCTGGGCCTATGGGATCCATTAACCCAACAAGGGATGAATGAAGAAGTGACGCGATAGTGGGCTTATCAGCCTTTTCTAGGGGAGTTTTACCACCTAGCGCTGTTACCTGCCTATCTCCTAGACCATCCCCTACGACAAGGAGGATCTTATACCTGTTCATCCTAGGGCACTCCTCTTCAGCTCCTTGGCCATTCTTTCGTACCTTTCAATCTGGGCCTTCGTTAGACTGGGCGTTACCACTTTCATTGCTTCTTCAAAGTGGGCCGATGTTACCTTGGGAGCATTGGAATCGATACACGATTTGATTACTTTATTATGGCACTCAGTAACCCCATCTCCCTTAGCACTCTTACATTCCTGTTCCGCAGAACTGTTACATTTGGAGTAGATCTCCCTCAAAGATATCATGGTGGCCTCCCTAACTAGGGCTTCTAGGTCAGCTCCAGTATATCCCTCAGTTTTCTCGGCCAGAGCCTCCAGATTAACATCAGGGGCAAGTGGTACAGATTTCGTATGTACCTTCAGTATCTCCAATCTTGCCTGCTTATCTGGTGGAGGAACGTAAATCAGTCTATCAAATCTACCAGGTCTCAGTAGGGCTGGGTCAATTATATCAGGTCTGTTGGTTGCCGCGATCACTACTACCTTACTTAGGGGAACAATTCCGTCCATTTCAGATAGCAATTGGTTCACCATCCTCTCGGTTACTCCGCTATCATGTCCCATCCCTCTCATGGGAGCTATGGAATCAATTTCATCGAAGAACACCACAGTAGGTGCTGTTTGTCTAGCCCTCTTGAAGATTTCTCTGATTGCCTTCTCGCTCTCTCCAACCCATTTGGATAAGACTTCCGGTCCCCTCACTGCAATGAAGTTAGCACCGCTCTCCGTTGCCACCGCCTTAGCAAGCATGGTTTTGCCGGTTCCAGGAGGACCAAACAGGAGTACGCCCTTAGGTGGCCTTATACCAGCTTTACTGAAAACCTCAGGGAACCTCATGGGCCACTCTATTGCTTCGCGTAATTGCTGTTTTACGTTGTCCAGACCTCCAATCTCTGACCATCTTACCCTAGGAACTTCCACATAAACTTCCCTAAGTAAGGTGGGCTGAACGAATTTCATTGCATTCATGAAGTCATCCATGGTAACCTTGAGTTCCTTAAGAACTTCAGGGGACAATCTTTCCTGTTCCAAAAGTTTCTTCCTATCCCCGGCATTGATGAATCTCCTCAGGGCATGCATTGCCGCCTCCTTAGCCAGTGCGGCTATATCTGCACCCGTATAACCGTTGGTCATTTCCGCTATTACGTCCAAGTTTACATCATCAGCTATGGGCATGTTCCTAGTATGAACCTGCAGTATCTCCTTTCTGGCCTTGGTGTCTGGAGGCCTTATCTCTATCTCCCTGTCGAATCTACCTGGCCTCCTTAGTGCTTGGTCCACTGCATCGGGCCTGTTTGTGGCCCCTATGACTACTATCCTTCCGCGTCCCTTTATTCCATCCATGAGGGTCAGCAATTGAGACACAACTCTCTTCTCAACCTCGCCTGTAACCTCCTCCCTCTTTGGAGCTATGGCGTCTATCTCGTCTATAAAAATGATTGAGGGGGCATTCTTGTCAGCATCATCGAAGATTTCCCTTAACCTCTGCTCGCTTTCCCCATAAAACTTGCTCATTATTTCAGGACCGTTAATGGTAACAAAGTAAGCCCCTATCTCATTGGCCAGTGCCCTAGCCAGTAGGGTCTTCCCAACGCCCGGAGGACCGTAAAGGAGTACGCCCTTAGGTGGCTCTATGCCCAAGTGTTGAAACAGCTCTGGATGCTTCATTGGAAGCTCTATCATCTCCCTTAGCTTCTCCTTAACTTCATCTAAGTCTCCAATATCCTCCCATGTAACCCTCGGATACACCTGGGCTTCCCTAACTGGTTCCTCCTTTATGTTGATCTCCGTACTGCTGGTAACGAACACATAGTTACTGGGCTGGGTGTTGGACACAACCAGATCTATCGTTCCAGTATAAATGGGGATGGAAATAGTTTCTCCCTTGATAAGGGGTTTGTACATGAGGTACTCCTTCACGTAATCCACAAACGTCTGATCAAAACGAATAGGCTGAGTTGGGGCAAGGGTAACTTTAGTCGCTGGGTCAACTTTAGCCTTCTTAACCGTAACTTCATCCCCAATGGAAACTCCAATGGTCTTTCTAACGTAACCGTCAACCCTAATTTCTCCGTCACTCAGGTCATAAGCGGGCATGGCCTGCAATAGGGCGGTACCGCTGGGCCCCGTGAGCTCAATGTAGTCCCCAGTTTCAATTCCCAATTTCCTCATTGTGTGTTCTGTCATTCTGGCTATTTTACGTCCCACATCCTTCTGTCTCGCTTCCAATATTCTCAGTCTCAGATTCGATGACATGTCTGAATCTAGTATAACCATTTAAATAAGTCTTTTTGACATGGTAGATAATGAATACTGATGAACGACTTCCAGACGTAGTGTACATGGATTCGTGTCCCAATTGCGGTTCTAATATAACGTCTCTTCGTTTGGGCAAGGGAAGTGTATGTGAGAAGTGCTTGAGGGAGGACTTTGAGGTCAGCGATTTACAACAGTTAGTTGAAATATTGCAACGAACAGGGACCATAAAATCACTATTGAAGGAGAAGAGTATCCTTGAAGAGGAGAGGAAAGTAATAGATCTGTTTAAACGTGTGGTTGGTTCCGAACCTTTGGGTCCTCAGAGATCTTGGATTATTAGAGCCCTTAGAGGAGAGAGCTTTCCCATTATTGCTCCTCCAGGGTTAGGTAAAACCACCTTTGGAATGATAATGTCTTTGTATTATGCCTCTAGGTCCGAGAAATCCCTGATGATTTTCCCGACCAGAACTTTGGTTTCTCAGGTAGTTCAGAAGATCCAAGAGATGGGAAAATCCCTAGACTTTACTCCCAGATTGGTATATTATATGAGTGGATTAAACCAATCTAAAAAGGATGAACTAACCAAATCGCTTATTGAGCAGGACTTTGATATCTTTATCTCTACGTCAAGATACGTGATTCAGCACCTAGATGAAATAAACAAAATTGATTATAGGTATCTCTTTGTTGATGACGTCGACGCAGTGCTCAAGTCAGGCAAGAGTTCACTCACCATCCTCAAGTTGATGGGTTTCAGCGACGAGAACGTAACGAAGGTGAGGGAATTATTAAAGACTTCTAGGGATGATGTTTCATCCTTTGATGAAATAAGAAAAATCAGAGAGAAGTACGTGAAGGACAGGGTGGCCATATTTTCGTCGGCCACTATTACCAGAAGTAACCCCGTTTTCACTTCCCTAATGGGTTTCAAGCCTGGCGGTGCAACCATTTACCTGAGGAACGTGATCGATTCGTACGTCATGGGGACAGATATAATATCTCAAACAGTTGACTTGATAAAGAGATTAGGACCGGGAGGGCTAGTTTTCGTTCCAGTGGATAAGGGTTTAAGCTTTGCCCAGGAAATTTCCCAGAAGATTGACTTTCTCAAAGCTTCAGTGGTTTCTTCCAATACAACGAAGAAGTTGGAGGAGTTTGAGCGAGGTTCCATAGACGTGCTGATAGGAGTTGCTACTCACTATGGACTCCTAGTAAGGGGGATAGATATTCCTTGGAGGGTCAGATATGCGGTGTTTGCGGGAATCCCGAAGTTCAGATTCAAGCTTGGAGAGGCCATGCATCCGCTGGCCATGTTGAGAATACTTACCTTGCTTTCAGTTGTTCTTAAGGACCCTGAGATAACTAGGGTTCTTAGATTTGTGAAATACAGACTGAGGAGGACCTCGACAGCAGCTTTGGCAATGCTGGCTAAATCGGTTAAGGATGGGACCTTAGAGGACAGGAATATGATAAGGGCATACGAGATCGTAAATACGTACCTCAAGGATAAAAGGATAGTAGAGGCTATATCCAAGTTCGGAGACATTTCATTTTCTGGGGATTACATCTCTATACCCGATTATCTTACCTATATACAGGCAAGCGGGAGAACTTCCAGACTCTATGGCGGACATCTAACTACAGGTTTGTCTATTCTCCTCGTGGATGACGTGATCCTCTTTGAGCTGTTGAAGAAGAAGCTATCCTTTATCTTGGACGAAATGAAGTGGAGTCCTCTAGACCTGGACAACCAAAGGGTTGGAGACAAGGACCTGCAAGATATAGTGAAACAGATAGATAAGGAAAGGGCCGAAATCATGAGGAGAAGAAACATAGAGCCAATTTCTATGCCAATGGAGAAAATCAAGACTATTTTATTAATTGTGGAATCCCCAAACAAGGCCAAGACAATATCCAATTTCTTCTCAAGGCCCAGCGTAAGGGATTTTGAGGGATTAAGGGTCTATGAAACTGTAATAGGAGATAAGATACTAATGGTAACTTCCAGCGGTGGTCATGTATATGACCTCACCACAAAGAACCTGGGCATTTACGGAGTTGAAGTGAGGACCAATGGGGACATTAATGTTATTCCCTTCTATAACACAATAAAGAGGTGTGAAAATGGTCACCAGTTCACCGAGTACGCAGAGGGAGGAAAGTGCCCCATCTGTATGTCCACCAATGTGAGGGATAAGAGGTCCTCCATAAATGTTCTCAGAAGGCTCGTGCTAGAGGCTGACGAAGTGCTCATAGGAACAGACCCAGATGTCGAGGGTGAGAAAATCGCCTGGGACCTGTACCTTAATCTTAGACCCTTTAATTCCAATATATTTAGGGCCGAGTTTCATGAGGTCACAAGAAGAGCTATAACTGAGGCATTGAACTCGCCTAGGACGTTCTCAGTTAACATGTTACGTTCTCAATTGGTCAGGAGGATAGAGGATAGATGGATAGGTTTCAAGCTCTCCAATAAGCTCAAGGAAGAGTTCTGGAAGGAGTACTGCGCCAAGATATATACCGATAGAGACTGTAACGAGGAGAACAGAAACCTAAGCGCAGGCAGAGTCCAAACGCCAGTTCTAGGCTGGGTTATATCCAGATATGACGAATATCTCAGAACCAAAAGGACGGTCTATATAGCTAAGGCAGGTAATCTCAATATACTTGTACCCAAACAACCTGGAGTTAGAAAGAATTCAAAGATAAAGATAATAATTCAATCGATCGAGAGAAAACAGGATACCATAGGTCCCTTTCCGGCATATACAACGGATACCTATCTTTCAGATGCATCCACTTTCTTTTTCATATCTGCACAAGACGCCATGCGTATAGCCCAGGATCTCTTCGAGAACGGTCTCATAACTTATCATAGAACGGACAGCACAAGAATATCTAATGTGGGTATAGGAATTGCAGAATCCTATCTCAAGGATCTCTTGGGGGAAAAGTATAGGGAGGTGTTCGTGCCTAGGAGCTGGGGAGAGGGAGGCGCACATGAAGCTATTAGACCGACCAGACCTTTAAACGGTGAGCAATTAAGGGCCATGATAGAACAGGGTGAGATAGAACCTTCGAAACGTCTCACGTACAACCATTACAGACTTTATGATATGATATTCAGGAGGTTCCTCTCAAGCCAGCTTGTTCCGCTGGTCATAGAGAAGGAAATATTACAAATTTCTGCCAAAAAAGGTAATGATAGTTTGACCTTGGAGAGCAATGTACTTGAAGTCGTGACCAATGTTAAGCTTTCCAAGGACATTTCGTTCCCTTCAGAAATACTTTACATTCCTTTCAGATCCATCGGAGAAGCATTCTCTTTGCAGGTCAAGGAGAAACTTCCAGCAGAGATTGATGCAATCGTAACAGGCTCGTTTCAAAAAAGTGATCATGCCCTTTATACCCAGGGCGAATTGGTATCTTTAATGAAACAAAGGAAAATCGGGAGACCCAGCACCTATGCCTTCATAATATCCACTCTTCTAAAGAGGGGATATGTGTTTGAGACCATGAAAGTAAAGAGACTTATACCCTCTAAATTGGGTCAGCATGTTTTCGAGTTCCTCAACTCTAGGTACTCTAACTTTGTCTCAGAGGATAGGACAAGATCACTCCTAGAAAGGATGGATCTCATTGAGGAGGGTAAGGAGGATTATAGGCAAGTATTAAAGCAATTGTACAACGAAATACAGGACATAAGGTGAAATAATTATGCTGATCTCGCTCACTCACTTAAAGCTTAAGGAAATGGCGAAGAAGCATAACATTGAGAAGGCTAAGAAGCTAGTTAAGACCGCAAAGGAGAGAGGTGCAAAACTTGTGGTTCTACCCTCTCTCTTTCCTGTGGGGAATGGATTTGAGGTCTATGATAACGAGAAGAAAATGAGAAGTGTAGTGAAGAACCTGGCTGAGAAAATACCCGGCAATACTTCAGAAATTGTAATAAAATTAGCCATGGAGGGACAGGTCCACGTGATAGCAGGTCCATTGCTAGAGCAAGCCGGTCCTAAGGTATTCCTGACCACTCTTGTGATATCTCCCGACGGCGAAATCATAGGTAAGTATAGGAAGGTTGCATCATCGGAGAAGGATATTAGGTTGGGGATCTCCAATGGTAAGGAACCCATGCATGTGGTTCTAGACAAGAAGTATGGTCTAATAGCTGAGGATGATCTCATGTCACCCGAAATAAACAGGCTTCTTTACTTTGGAGGTTCACAGGCTGTTATAGGGACAATGAAGGCCTATCCAAAGAAGCAGGACTCTGTGAAGCACTTGGCCATAGCTAGAACTCTAGAGAATGATATGTCTTACCTTATCAACGGGGAGATAATAGAGAATGAAGAAGGAGATATAGTAGGCTACTCCCCCACTTTCATCACAACGCCTGACTCATTAATCTACAAGGAGGCAAATGAGGAGGATTCAATAGTTTTAGTGGAAAGCACCATGATAACTACCAACCACGACAACTTGATATCGAAGGCAGGAGACCTAGAATCCATAATAACTGGGTTATGCAAGAGTGTAAAAAGGGCTAAAACTGTGAATAACGTTCAACCAGTTAGAGATCACGCAGCTACGTAAATAGCGGTCCTCCTATTTCTGAAGGCTTCCCTTATTGTGCCCTGTTCATTCAGGTCTTTTAATATTCTCTTAGCTACGCTAAGTGTTATATTAGCCTTAGTTGCTAACGTATAAGGTGTGATGATCTTCTCCTTCTTTATCTCTTCTTGAACTCTCTTTATCATTTCATCGCTGATGGTTATGTTCTTAGAGATTACCTCGTTCCCTGTCTTGCTTACCTTCTTCTTCTCTTTCTTTTGTTGAGCTTCCGCTTCCTTCTTTATTCTCTTCTCTATGTTACTAATGGGTTTCTTTGAGGCTCCACCCAATCCATTCACCCGTTTTATTCATTAATGGAAACAGGGATAATAATCTTTAATGGATCAGGATCTACTGGACGATCTTCTATCGAGAGTTAGCAAGTTCGCATCAATATTGGGAATATCTAGAAGCGAACTGAAAATCTACTCTACTCTTCTGCTTGAGGGACAGAGTAGTGCTAGGGACCTTTCGGATAAATTGAATATTTCCTACACAAAAATTTACTCAATTCTGAATAGACTAGAGGAAAGGGGCTGGATAAAAAAGGTAGGGAAAAGGCCGGTTAGGTATGAGGCCGTATCGCTGAGAGACCTGTGGTCAAATATTAAGAAGCTACTTGAATTAAGGGTCTCTCAGTTTGAAAGGGAGTTCATTGAACCACTCTCCACGATGATAGACTCTTCATCGGCTTACACTGTGGTCGTTGTTCCGCCAGCCAATCTAAAGAGGACATTAGTTGATGTGTTAAACGAGCCTAGCAAGCAGTATCTCATAGCTATCTCCTCTCAGGAGTTGATGGATGATGAGGTTTATCAGATAATAAATGGAAAGTCCTTCACCTCAGAGGTTAGGGTGATCGTGCAGAAGGGGATAAGGATACCTGAAAAGGTAAGCATCCAGCTGAGGGTTCTGGATAACATGTTCGGAAGCGGAATTGTCACCTCATCATCGGTTTTATTGGTGATTAAGTCTCACAATAATCTCTCTGGTATAATTTCTAATCACAGATATCTGGTAGATATAGCCCAGGTATATTTCAATCACCTTTGGGATCAAGCCTCGCCTATAGGCACAAATCCTTAAAAGAAAAGGCTAGGTTATGATCTATATCGAGGTCAAATGAAAATAATAACGGTAAAGCTACCAGAACAATTTCTAGAAGCTATGGATGAGTTAGTGAATACAGGCAGATATGAGACGAGGAGTGAGGTAATAAGGGCAGCAATAGGGGACTTTATTAGAAAGGAGTTATGGATTAAGGATTGATGATGAAGGCTGGTATTCATGATTGGTGAGTTGAGACACCAATTCTGACAAGACAAGATTTTTTACGTGTGAGTCTCTTTAACCACCGTGGTTTTACGGGAAGGAGACTTAGCGGTAGTTTGGATAGACCCCAAGCGCGTTTACCTGGTGAGGTTGGAGAAGGGAAAGAAACTCGATACCGATAGGGGTTCATTACCCTTTGACAGCGTGATAGGCAGGGAATATGGGGACTTCGTTGAGATAAGTAAGGGAAGGGCATTCATTATGTATCCCAGTTTGGATTACATCTACGATGGTCTCCATAGGCCTTCTCAGGTCTTATATCCAAAGGATATAGGGTACATGATTTTTAAATCCGGAATAAGACCTGGAGATACGGTGGTAGAGGCAGGTACTGGATCGGGTTTTCTTACAATTTCACTTTCACATTTCCTAGGTCCCAGCGGGAAGGTAATAAGTTACGACGTTAGGGAGGACATGCAGGAGCGTGCTAGGAAGAACTTGGAGCTTGTTGGGCTTCTTGATAGGGTGGAGCTTAAGCTAGGAGACGTGAGGGAGAAGATAGACGAGGTTAATGTGGACGCTGTTTTCCTTGACATGCCAGACCCATGGTTAGCCACCGAAACGGTCTATAAGGCCCTTAAGCCCTCTGGCTCAGTGGTGGTCTTTGTTCCCACCGTGGGACAAATAGAGAAGACTTTCCTGTCACTGAGGAAGAATGGTTTCGTAGATGTGGAGGCTGTGGAGCTCATATTGAGGGAGTACCAAGTGAAGGAGAATGCCACCAGGCCTAGAAGTATAGGGGTAACTCACACTGGTTTTATCATTACGGGTAGAAAATCAATAAAAGGGAGTTCTGAAATAGGTGAATGAGTTGCAATGAGCGAGGCGAAGCTTAACATTTTGACCAAGGCCATAGTTGAGTTTGAGGAGGAAGTAAAGAAGGCAAAGCATGACACTGCTGATAACGCCAAGGCACTCATTCTTAAGGCTCAGAGCCTCTCCTCAGAGCTGGAAAAGGTAGCAGAGTCCACGTTAAGCGAGGCAGAGAAGTCCATAGAGAGTGAGAAAACGGCTACAATAGACGCTTTAAGGAAAAAGTTCAACGAGGAGAAAGAGTCGCTTTTGGCTCAGATCAGACAAAGGGCTGAAAAGAACCTAGAGCAGGCAATAGAGGAAACAGTAAAGGCCTTAGAGGGGGCTTATAAGTGAGCTCAACTTCAGCCTACATTTCCTCCGTATCTAGATTGTTTAAGGCAAGGACTCTAACCAAGGGAACCATCAATGAGCTCTTTTCATCAAGAGATTGGAAGGAACTACTTGGGATTTTGAAAGAGAAGGGTATACTTGAGGAAACTCCCGATTCTGTAGATAGGGCCGAACTACTGCTTAAAAAGAGAGCATTGGATCAGTTACAGGAACTTTACAATCTTTCCAATTCGTTGAAGCTTGCAAGAGATATAGTACAGGGATATATTTATAGAATGACCTTGGACGAGCTGACCTACGTGGTCTCATCTATCTGGAACAAGGTAAAAGAAGATACGTCTAGGTTAATCTACCTCAAGGCCAAGTTGGACCAAATACCTTCAACGCTAGAGGAATTGAACTCTATTCTTCAAGGGACCATATATGGACAGGCTCTCGGATTTGCCCAGTCTAAGTCACCCAAGGACCTATCCCAGTTCAATTCTCTACTAGAGTATTTCTTTATTCACTACATGTCCATGTTAACTGAGGGTCTGAAAGGAGATTGGAAGGTATCCGCAAACAATATCCTTTGTGGATACAAGGATTACTACTCTACTAGCTTGGCGGTTAGGCAGAAAATTGCATTTGGACCCACTTGTCGCATGAGCGAAGACGACATAAGGGATCTAGCTTCATCGAAAACTCCTGAGGACGTCTTAAACGTCTTAAGAAGAACCAGTTATTCCAAGAGCCTGGACCTATCTGGAGTATACACAGCACTCGCTTCATTCAATAACATAGCAAGGAGCAATGCCAGGTTAGGAGCTTTAGGGGTTTTCATGGGCTCTCCCTTTAACCCAATAGTTGCCATGGGCGTATCTGAGCTAATCAAGCTCGATACCGAGGACTTGATAACTTTGATCAATGGGATGAAGCTTGGAGTTATGCCTGAAAAACTAAAGTCCTCTGTATCTTTTCAGCAGGTTTAACAGCGAGTCATCAAACACGTATACGGAATCTTCCCTGACTATGGTACTCTCAGGCAGAGAGGGAGGATCTGGGAGCTGTTCTAGGGGTTTCGCTTTACCGAGATATATCCACTTCAATTTCCCATTTAGTTTCTCCAGTCTGTACCAGTATTTACCAATATAGATGTATCTCTTTCCCTTCTTGTAGACTACATGGAATGGCTTCAGGTATACCCCATATTCCCTTATTTTCGTATTATAGTCGTAAACTAGGGACTTTAAGGCAGATAACACCTTGTCAAATTCCCTTTCAGTCATTCTAATCTGCATAAAATAGAAATCACCTTATTAGGATAAAACCCTACCTATTATTTAGGTAGTATGACATGTTACTCAGGGAACTAGGTCATACTGGGATAAAGACGTCAGAATTGGGAGTAGGAATGTGGACTTTGGTTACAGACTGGTGGGGTGAGCCGGAAAGGGCACAGGAAATAGTTAAACGCGCGATGGATCTGGGAATCAATTTCTTTGACACGGCAGACATGTATGGTAATGGAAGGGCAGAGGAGATACTCGGAAGATCCCTGGGATCAAAAAGGGACAGGGCAGTGATACTCACTAAGGTAGGCTATGATTTCTATTCATCTCCGCAGAGGCCCAAGCAGAAATTTGATCTGGACTACCTTAGAACCGCTGTGGATAGGTCGTTGAAGAGACTCTCCACGGACTACGTTGACGTCCTGATGATACATAACCCGAAGATGAGGGATATTACTAGGAGGGACTTACTGGATTTCATGAGGTCGCTTAAATCAGATGGAATTGCAAGGGCGGTCGGAGTAGCTCTAGGTCCTACCCTAGGTTGGGAAGACGAGGGATTGAAGGCAATTGAAATGGGATATGAGGCCCTAGAACACATATTCAATTTAATCGAGCTTTACCCAGGCCTAAAGTTTCTAGAATTTGAAGTTGGCCATGTGGTTAGAGTTCCACATGCCTCTGATGTACTAAATGAATCAAAATGGCCTCTGAATTATGATCCAAAATTGCATAGACATTTCAAGAATCAAGATTGGATAAACACTGCAATGGAAAGAACAAAGGGTCTACTGGATTACGCCAGTAAAAGGGGAATCACACTGAGTCAGTTGGCCTTGAGCTTCGTGCTATCCTACAGCAGAGTTTCAACAGTGATTCCAAATATCACTACTATGAAGGAACTGGAACAGTTCGTGAAATCCACAGAGTTTGTCTTAAGCAAGGAGGACGTAAATTTTCTCTTGGACTACTATGAGAGAAATTACAGGGATCTTAACGAGGAGAGCATCAGGGAGACTCAGGTCTATAAATAACTTCTTAATTTCGGTCTTTTCATGTCCAGTTACTGTTCAATACTTTCATAGAATTTCAAAAACTCCCTGAAAGCTCTACCCCTATGGGAGATGGAGTTCTTCTCACCAAGCTCCATCTCCCCGAAGCTAACCCCATATCCGTCCGGTATAAAGATTGGGTCAAAGCCAAATCCCTTATCGCCTCTCATGGTCTCCGCAATACGACCTGACACTTCTCCCTTAAAGAGGGCCAATCTCTCCCCATCTATGTAAGCGATCACAGACCTAAAGTAAGCCTTCCTGTCGCTCAAGCCCTCCATGAGCTTCAGAATCCCCTCACAATCAAGCGTCCTCTTAACGTAATTTGTGTAGGGTCCAGGGAAACCCCTTAGAGCTTCTACAAATAGCCCGCTATCCTCAACTATCAGGGGGGACCTGTAAAGGGAGTAAAACGTTACCGCCGAGTATCTGACTATTTCCTCAAGACTATCTGCTTGAATCTCCAGCTTGGGAGCATCTACCTTGCTCAGTATCACCTTATCTTTGGCAAGATCTTGAAATTCCATAAATTTGTAACTGTTACCTGTTACCACTTTTATTTCTCCTTTCATCCACGTACCTACCTCTCATTCTGATTTCTTCGACTTTCCTCATTATCTCTTTCCCACTCCCCGTTACCTCGTTGTATCCATCCATGAAGAGAGAGAAAGCCTCGTCCTTTATGTCGGAGTGAACACTTTCCAGAGATCTGAGAAATACGTGAACCTCAGTGGCCATGTCCTCTGTATCCCTTGATCTTCTCGACAAACCAAAATCAATGAAGAATACCTTATCGTCATGAAATATCATGTTGTTAGTGGTGAGATCACCGTGTATGATTTCATTGAGGTGCATCTTTCCTGTCATGTATCCTATTTCCTTGAATATCTCCAGTCCAGTGACACTGATCGCATCCTTTATGGTCTTCCCTTCTAGGAATTCCATTATGATTGTGAATTTATCAGGATCCACATAAAGGATCGCAGGGACATTGACCCCACTTGTGAGGGCAGCTAGCATAATTTTAGCCTCTGAGATAGTTCTTTCCATGTTTATTTTCCTGTCTAAGAGGGGATGTCTGTAACCCTTTGGAGTCCTTACCTTGTATATTGCTTTTATACCTAAGAAATTACCGTAATAGATTAGGGATTCCGCCCCACGCTTGATAAGGGTCAGGCTCTCCATGGAATATCTACCTCGTCTATGCGCCAACGAGGCCTAATAACCGAGTTCTTTACGTCTATGGAGACTCCATGTCTCAAAGCGAGTAGTCCTGCATAGGCTATCATGGCACCGTTATCTCCAGCAAAGGATGTGGGCACAACCTTAAGTTCAACATTCCAATCACTGCTTAACCTTTCAAGTTTAGACCTCAAACTGCCACTGGCCGCAACTCCTCCCACAATCATGATTTCATCCTTCTCAGTCAGGGCTAGGGCTCTCTCAGTAGCCTCCAAGAGCATGTCATATGCTATTTCTCTAATGCTGAGACATACGTCATGAAGGTCATGCTTCTTAGAAGCCCTAAGGGCCGCAGTGAGTAGTCCTGAAAATGACATATCCTCTCCTTTCACAGTATATGGTAGCTCAATGATGTTGGAGCCCTCCTCGGCACAGATATCAATCTTGTGTTTACCGTTCACAATGTAAGGTGGAGCAAGACCTACCTCCCTGACGAAAGTGTCCATCATATTACCAAGAGCTATATCCAGAGTTTCACCAAATATCCTAAACCTGTTTTTATAGTAAGTCGTGATAATGGTGTTTCCTCCTGACAGGTACAGAATCAGCGGATTCTTGGCGTTAGTTGTAAGATACCCAATCTCAATATGACCTATCCCGTGGTTTACGGGTACAAGTTTCTTGTTGAATTTAAGGGCTAGGGCACGAGCTACCACTGCTCCGACTCGGAGAGTTGGACCCATACCCGGTCCAAGTGCCACTGCTATCCCATCTACTTCCTTGATAGAGAGCTTGGCCTGGTTCAGTGCCCTCTTTAGAATCTCGTGGGCAACCAGAGTATGATGCCTGGCAGCTTCGCTGGGCTTCATGCCCCCCGTCTGTGGCACAAAGGTGTCCCTTTCATTTGCTAAAATAAAGGGAGGCCGATCCTGAGCTATACCCACTCCAAAAGTATGAGCAGTGGACTCTATACCTAAAACTATCATGCCTTAGATTTACCTGCGAACTCAGTATATCCGCACTTGCCACAGGTCCATCTTTCCTTTGGCTTCATATGGTGGGCCATTACGCTTCCACATCTGGGGCATTTCTTGTTCTTCAGCTTTACTTTCCCGTCAACTATCTCATAATATAATCTAGCCGATGCCTTCTGTTCACCCTTAGCCACTGGACTCACCCTGAGACTTGGCCTTATTTCCTCTGTTTAGGAGGTGTACCGGCTCGAATTTATCCAAAAGATCCTTCTCTGAGTATACATGAATCAGGGCTTCGCTTATACCTGCACCGTATCCTGTATTTATCTTTCTTATGACCACTAGATCCTCTTTTGCTCCAATGAAACTCGAAATGGCTTTCCTTATATCCGCCCTAGATGGGGTAGGACTACCAATATGATAAACCTTAATTTTGATTTCCTTCCTTCCAATTACCTTATTATCCTTAAGATTCTCAACTAAGGCTTCAGCCTTGTCAGAGACCTTGATCTGTTGTGCCTGAGACATCTCTCCTTACTCTTTCTGGGCGGATTTAAGTGTTGCGGAGTTAGCCTTGAGGTTCTGAATTATATCCTCTGCAACCTTCTTTCCTGAAAGCAGCATTGCTCCAAATATGGGTCCCATTCTGGGCAATCCCTTGACTTCGGTCACAGCCATGCCTGCAGCGTAAAGTCCTGGCGCAACCTCGCCAGACTGCTCAACGGTCAGCTGTTCAGCCACTTCGCTATATGCAGATTTCTCACCTGGGATAACTATCCCGAGTTCAGGAATTTTCCTTGATGCCACTGAGATAACCTCAGCGTCATGTCCCGTAGCGTCAACTACTGCCTTGGCAGATATGAAGAGAGGATCTACGTGGAGGCTCGCCATTTGAGTGGCAGTCCATTCCACAGCTACCCCGGTTACCCTTAGCGGATTTTCCCTGAAAATCACGTCATCTACAGTAACTCCATGGATGATTTTAGCTCCGGCATCGATGGCAGCAGTAGCCAGTTTAGCCATAAATTCAGAGCTATCCACCACATACACCCCATCCTCAAACTTTTGTAATCTCACTCCTATTTCCCTGAGCACCTCATCTGCTGGGCTTTCTATCACGATCTTGTGGAACAGCATTGCTCCCCCTCCAATACCTCCACCGAAACTGAGTCTTCTCTCAAACACCGTAGTTTTCAGTCCAGCTTTGGCTAGATAATATGCAGCTGCTAGTCCAGAAGGACCTGCTCCTACAATCACCACGTCATTAATGGAAAAATCCATCCAATCTTCGAAAGTGGCCTTCAGGATATATCTTGTTATCTTGATTTCATCTACCTGCTTTACGTTCATGACAAAATCTTCATTTAACTCACTTATAAACTAACTTATAAATAGTTGACGAAGGGAATCGATATTAAAGATAGCTGGGAAACTAATCTATGCCACTTGAATTAAATACTACCAGCAGGTCTCTACGATGTGATGTTTGTAAAGCGATTATAAAGACGAAGCCAATAGTGGTTAAAACATGTTGTAATAATAGACCATGGACATTCTGTAGCAACAGGTGTTATACCATATGGATGAGAGATTGGCTAAGGAAACAGGAACAGGCAAGACAAAAGGGAAAGTTGTAGTAGGTATCACAGGTGCAAGTGGAGTAATTTATGGCATATCAATGGTTAAGACTTTAGTCTCCTTGGGATTTGACCCTGTTGTTATCGTTAGTAGGGGTGCTCTGAAGGTAGCAAAAGCTGAACAGGGAGAAGATCTGCTTAGTCGTGTGAAAGAGATAGCCAGAGAAGTTTACCTGGAGAATGAGATGGATGCGTCTCCATCGAGCTCAAGTGCCTTGGTGAAGACAAAGGGAATGGCAATCATACCATGCAGTATCAGAACGTTGGCCCAGATAGCCTCAGGCATATCATCAAACTTGATTTCAAGGACAGCTATAAACATTCTCAGGCTTAGGAAGAGGCTGGTGCTGGTGGTGAGGGAGACTCCCCTAGGCACCATAGAGTTAGAAAACGCACTTAAGGTCTCCTATGCAGGGGGCGTAATTCTACCTGCTTCTCCTGGATTTTACATCAGGCCAAGGAGTATAGAGGACATGGTAAACTTCGTGGTAGGAAAAACTTTAGATGCCTTAGAGATTGAACATGATATCTACAGGCGATGGTCTAGATAAGATCTAGATCCCTTTTGCCAAATTTCTTAGAAATTATCTCCTTAACCTTATCATCTTCGTATAAGTCATCCTGTTTAAGGTCCCTTTCCACGTCTTCTCCCCCATTGCTTCTGTTAATCGCAAAGGCGCACTTATTCCCAGGCAGTAGGGCCCTTTTCTCACAATACGCGTATTGACATTCACCAGTGATGCATGTGTCGCCAACCCATCTGCAGAAACCCACCTTCTGTGGGTTACCCTTAACGTACCTGGTTTGGATCATTAGGGCTCTCTTGTTGCACCTGAAGTAGGGGCACAAGTAGTTACATTTATCTCCCAAGGGAAGCGGTTTAGGTTCACCATCGGTCGGTCTACTACGCCTATCCCTGGGTTGATCCCTCCTTTGTTCGAAATCATCCCTCAAAGTAGCTGAACCCCCAATAGTCGTGATTACACATTTAATTTCATAGCTTCACCCATTTAAACATTATGTACTTGATTTCGCTCAGTTGAGTGTTGACGATTGCTAGTACCAATTTTTTCCTTGTGCTGTGCGATACTCTTCCGTAACTCATGAGTTCGTTCACAGAAAGCCTCTCAGACGAATCAATCACGGATACGACGAACGGTGCGTGCTCTACCCCTGGCCCAAGGGTATAAATCGCGAAATCTGAACCGAACTTTATGCCAGATCTAACGATGAAACCCCTCCTTTTCAGGTCCTTGTAAACTAGGTAGAGGGGTCTGAACTTAGTCACTATGGAGGTAGCGTAACTCTCCAGCCTTGTTACGTCCCAAATATCACCCAGATGTCTAACTTCCAGGAGACCCTGCTCAGATAGGTAAAGACCCTCAAGCAATGAAAGCTCCAATGGCTTATTTATATCCTTGACCGACTTCGGTTTAGAAATAGTTAGTGGCTTACCATAGAAGCCCATCTGATAGAGTGCCTTGGCCTCGTCCAAGTTGAAAATTACTATTTTATCTCCTAACAACTCGCCGGAAAATTTCATCATATTCTCCCAAAGGCTATATAGGTTATAGAAGTCGCCGAGTCCCTGACCATGTCCTCACTGTCCTCTAGTCTGTCAGCGACGTCCTTCATCAGCATAACGTAAATTAAGTCGTCGTATTTCTTTTCAAATAGCTTTAGCTCCAAGCTTCTGTACAGATCGTCAACCTCTTCCTCCAGCTTTATTATGTTTCTAGCTGCCTCCACAGATTTTTGAGCATTAACTGATAGAAGCCTAAGTGACTCTACTAGGTGCATCAGAGATGCAAGTAGCTTTTCAGCAATGATTGTTATCAATTTGTACATTAATTCATCTATCTGCGTTCCTCTCGAGATTAAAACGCTAAGCCTATAAGAGGCCGCGTCTAGGTTCTGGGAGATCTTTTCAAGGTTATTTAGCACGTCAATGTAAAGGTCCTTGTCCTGAATTCCTTCCTTTACCCTGATGATGTATTCGCCTAGCATGAACTTGTCAGTCTCTACACTATTCTTTATTCCATTGATCTTGGAGTAAACTTGCATTGGCGTAACATTATCCTCGGATTTCATTAGCTCGTAAAGTATTCTAACCTGATCAATGACCTTAAGTGATATCTGCTGTAACCTCTCCTCAAGGTTCATGTGGGCAATGCTCATTGACATGTTAGTGTAATAATGGTTTAAAAACTAAGCTTGGAAGTCATCTTCACTAATTCTTCCAACTGTGTTAAGTCCGCCTGTATATTCAATGAGACACCTGCCTTTCTAAGGAGATCCTCTGCACTTCTCAGGAGTTCCATCTCGTCTGTAAACCCTATCAGGTTAAGATAGCTAACTATTCCCAAGGTTTCCTGCTTTATTTTCTCATCTTTTAATGAAGGGTAATGTTCAATTATCACCTTAAGACCATCATATAATTCCTTACGCGTTCTCCTTATTCGTTTGACTATCCTGTGACATCTTTCCACATCTGGTTGATTTATAGCAATTAGGTTCTCCAGCTGGTTGAGATTATTGGAATGATTTTCTATTATCTCCTCAAACTTAACCAGTACATCTCTTATTTTCTGTTCTCCATCCATTATACAGACCTCAGGGTCACTGTACTGTTATCCTCGATTCCCAGTTTCAGCATGTCCTCTGGACTGGCCCATATTTCTATATCAGGCAGGCTATCTTGGGTAAGTGCCTTGAATCTAGCTCTCTTCCCCTTGACGGATATCTCTATCTCTCCTTTGATGCCCATGTCCTTTACAAGCTTGGAGGACACTAGGACAGTGCCACTCTTAACTTCAGGTCTCTTTCTAACCTTGACTCTCTTCTCTTTCAGCGTTTCCTTTTCTCTACCCCTTAGGGCTGAAGCCGGAGGAATTATATTAACTAGCGACTTGATGTCTGGTTTTTTCTCTTCCTCCGAGTTCTCCGGATTCATCTTTTCGCCTCTCCTGATAACATACTAAGATCTTGCCCACTAAATAACTTGTCCATAACACCTTCAAGATCGGAGATTTTAACCCTAATTTGATTCCAGGTATCCCTATCCCTCACTGTCACAGAGTCGTCGCTCAATGTTTGTGGGTCTACCGTGATAGCGTAGGGCACTCCAATTTCATCCACTCTTGCATATCTTTTTCCTATGCTTCCAGCATCGTCGAAAAGAACCTCATACTTTCTAGAAAGGGAACTGTATATGTCCCTAGCTCTCTTTATGAGCTCATCCCTTTCCAGCAGGGGGAATACTGCAACTTGATAGGGAGCTAAATTCTTGGGTAATGCCAGTACCACCCTATCCTTTTTCTCCCTGTAAGCGGAAAGTACACTTAGATAAAGGCACCTTTCAACCCCAAAGGAAGGCTCAACCACATGCGGATAGAATTTTACTCCATGTTCCTTCTCCTCCCTGTTCATTATGCGGACGAACTCGGAAAGTTGTCTACCAGCTACTTGGACCTGCTTATTGAGAAGTTCCTCCACCTGCTCGGGCGATTTTCCAGAGATTAGTTTCATGACCTCCTTCTGAAGCTCAGGATTATCCTTGAACTTATCCCTGTTCACTATGACTGTTTTCTTTATCACCGTTCTGGGCTGATCAAACTTCTTGAATACCGTTAGATCCTCATTGCTGAACTTTGAATGTCTGCTAAGATCGTAGTTTCCCCTATAGGCGTGGCCCGATATCTCCACTTTCTCCCCCATTACTTCAACTATTTGATCAAAGGTTTGCGACGAGTAGTGAGCCCTCTCGGTAGGCAACTTCTCCTCAAAGTAGAAATTATCCTTGGGTATACCCAGGGCTTGGACAAATTTAGATGCAGAGGCCATCCAGAAACTCATCCATGGATTTACAACCAGTTTCTCCTCTAACATCTCCTTTACCTTAACGGTAGTGGGTTTCAATCCCTTCTCTTTGGCATCTCCAAACAGGACCCTAAACTCCTCCTCGTAATATCTGTCCAACCACGGGATGTACTTATCCTCCGGATCAATGAAAAACTCCACCTCCATTATGGTGAATTCCCTCATCCTAACTAGACCCTGCCTGGGGGATATCTCATTCCTGGCAACTCTTCCCACTTGAGCTATTCCCAGGGGTAGCCTTTGCCTCGTAGTCTCATATACCCTCTTAAATGAGGTAAACATGCCCTGTGCTGTTTCAGGCCTCAAATACCCGGTATTCCCGGAATAAGGGCCTATGTTGGTGGAAAAGAGGAGGTTAAAGCTTCTAACCTCTCCCAAATCACCCCCACATGAGGGGCACTTAAGTCCCTTCTCAGAAATTAGTGAAGTCAGTTCCGATGGTTTAAGTCTCTCCACATTGATTTTCAGCATCTCCTCCACGAGGTGATCGGCCCTGTATATCTTGTGACACTTTGTACACTCCACAATGGGATCGGTGAAATTTTCTACGTGTCCGCTGGCCTCCAGCACCTTAGAGGGGGTTATCATTGGAGTTTCAATTTCTACCACAAATTCGCTATTTTCTTCAACAAATATTTTCCTCCATGTGTTGATTATTTTATTCTTTATCCTTGTGCCAATGGGTCCAATATCGTATAGCCCAGCCACTCCGCCATATATCTCGTAGGAGGGCCAGAATATGCCTCTCCTCTTCGCTAGCTCGATCACTTTGTCAGACTCTGGCATGGGACCTTTTCATAAAGCCGAGCTTATAAACTTCCTCAATTATCCTTTAGATATGTCCGATTCAAGACTACTATATTTGAACGAAACTGTGCAAAAATTTGGTGTATTTAGGGCCAACTCTCCCTTTGCCGTCTTGGGTATTCCCATGGACATAACCAGCAGTTTCAGGCCAGGGAGCAGATTTGCGCCCCAAAAGATAAGACACGTTTCCCAATTTATTGAATTTCTATCCATTAGGTCCGGAATAGATATGTCAGAGGTGGGATTCCAAGACTATGGAGATGTCATACTACATCCGTCAGATGTCGAGGAAAACGTGGAGAGGATCTCACAGGTTGTGAGTTACATTTCTGAGCTGGGTAAGATCGTGGTATCCATAGGCGGTGAGCACACAGTTACCGTGGGAACAGTGATTGGAACAAAGGCTGATTGTGTTCTTAGTTTTGATGCGCATCTAGATCTCAGGGATGAATATATGGGGTATAAATACGACCACGCGTGCGTTCAGAGGAGGTTGAGTGAGAGGGGGGTGAAAATAATGGAGATCGGGAATAGAGCCATGGGAAGGGATGAAATAGAGTATGCCAAGGCAAATAATGTTCCCTTTATAACTTCTCATGAGGTAAAGGTTTTAGGTCCCAGGGAAGTGGCGATGAGGGCAATTAACTTCCTTAAGCCATGTAACAGGATATATATCACGTATGATATGGATGCCATTGATCCGGCCTATGCACCAGGTGTTGCCACTCCAGAACCAGAAGGCCTTGATCCCTCAACAGTACTGGACATAATGAACTTGGTGGTGGACAAAAGGGTTGTTGGATTTGACGTAGTCGAGGTATCCCCATCCTATGATCCATCCGAAATAACTTCGGTGCTAGGTGCTAAGCTTATACTTGAAACCGCAGCCAAGCTAAAAACTAAATTGCCTTAACGGTCTTGATGGTTGGCTTTCTTATCATGTAAATGATATTATATCCACAATAGGGACATCTCACACCTGGTAGAACCCTGAGCTTATCGCTATCGAAGGTCTTCCAACATTTTCCACATCTAAATAGATCTCCCATCTTAGTCTAGTTCAGATTTTACTACGCTGTTTTAAATCTTACCCTCGATAGAAAAGCCTAAAAAGGCCCTTTCATAATATGATGTTACAAAATGGCAGACAGTTTGTGTGGAGGACTTCCACCGGAAGTATGTGAACAATTAAATAAAGAAGAACAATTCATCAAGATAAAACTTGAAAAAAGAAGATACGGAAAAGAGGTCACAGTTATAGAAGGTTTGGGAGACGACGCCGATCTCAAGAAGATAGCTTCTGAGCTTAAGTCAAAACTTGCCGCAGGTGGCACTGTGAAAAATGGGCGCATAGAGATACAGGGAGATCATAGGGAGAGAGCTAGGGACTTACTTGTAAAACTAGGTTTTCCTGAGTCTAACATAATGGTAATAGAATGATCAAACTAAAAATAAAGAAAAAGATTATTGATTTTGTATTTCAATCTTTAGTTCTTGAATAAGCTCCTTGTACCTGTTCCTGACAGTTACTTCAGTAACTCCAGCAACCTGGGCTATTTCCTTCTGTGTTCTCCTTTCCTCGTTGAGTAGGGCGGCGATGTAAATTGCAGCTGCAGCCAGTCCCGCTGGATCCTTCCCTGCGGTGAGTCCAACGTTCTTTGCCTTCTCAAGTATCTCTGCGGCAAGTTTCATTGAAGCTCCGCTAAGACCGAGCAGGGATCCAATCCTTGTAACGTAATCCTTTGGATCACTAACTGGAACATCTACGTTAAGTTCTCTCAATAGGAGTCTATAGCATCTGGCCACCTCCTTTCTATTAGCCTTGGTGTATTGTGCAATTTCGTCTAAAGTTCTAGCTATTTTCATGCGTCTGCATGAAGCATAAATCGCGGCTGCTACAACACTTTCAATAGATCTTCCCCTAACTAAGCCCTTCTCAACGGCCTTCCTGTAAATCAGTGCTCCTTCATCCTTAACTGACTTGGGTAGACCCAGAAGGTTTCCAATTCTCTCCAGTTCATTCATTGCTTGAGCGAGGTTCCTATCGATTGAACTCTGAATCCTGGCCCTGATCTGCCATTTTCTCCATCTCAGTACCTCCAGTCTCCTCTTAGGATCAAGGTTTCTTCCTATGGCGTCCTTATCCTTCCAATCTATCAATGTGGACAATCCACGATCATGTATGGTCTGGTTAAGAGGTCCGCCAACCCTGCTCCTTTTCTCCT
The DNA here is from genome assembly GCF_022064045.1 of Metallosphaera javensis (ex Hofmann et al. 2022). Classification (NCBI taxonomy): domain Archaea; kingdom Thermoproteati; phylum Thermoproteota; class Thermoprotei; order Sulfolobales; family Sulfolobaceae; genus Metallosphaera; species Metallosphaera javensis (ex Hofmann et al. 2022). The sequence goes on from NZ_JAKNCW010000001.1 coordinate 173,771, forward strand.
TCTCCTCAGGAGTAAAGGCTCTCCACTCTGGACCTTGATCAACTATTCTCTCCTCTATGACTTCACCTGTTTCAGAGCAGATATATTCCCCCCTATCGGCGTCGAAAATTATTTTATCAGGGGGGCACTGATTATCTGACGAATTTTCCTTACTCATGAAGTTCACCATGCGGAAAATCTAAACCGGGACAAAAGCATTTATAAATTTTACTTCTACCCCTATATAAACTTTTCTATCGACTTAGCGTCTTTCCTGTCTACGCTTTGGTCCTAACCGGAGTTCCGTGTAACGACATAGCGGGAGATATTGGGTTACCTAGGCGCCATCTCTAGGTCTTCTTAGAAGGAGGATAGAGCCAAAGAAAAATACTAGAGCAATGATGGTAAAGATTATTCCTATTATCATGAGCGGGATAAGGTCTCCCGAATAACCTTTACCGAATATTATGGGTACAGGTCCTATCAAGATAACTCCGCCCACTGTTGTATTAGAAGGCTGTACAGAGGTGAATGTGCTCGCAAAGAGTAGCAGAAAGCCTGCAAAGATCAGAATAATTCCTGCAAGGGTTAACCTCATAATATCAGACTCGATGATCTCCCTAATATTGGTGACTTAACTTGTACAAGGGCAACATCATGTCCGTATTGGCAGGGAATAAGGATATGGCGAAGACCATAGCCGAAAAGCTTGGGAAGCTTCACGAGGATGGTAAAATAAGGATATTTTATAGGAGAAATGGCGACTACATTAGGTCAATTCTATCCTCTACAGAGTACCCGGAAAAGATATTGGACATAGCTGAAATAGCGACGCTCTCCTCCAAAATATTCATCCATGTTGGGGACAGTCTATCCTGGATTGATGGCGAGTTAGCTCTTTTGTCCACAGCCTCAGGCCTACCCACATTCATAGTGACCAATAGAGGAGAGACTGAGATACGGAAGATCTTTAAGAGTACATCTCTGGAGACTTCGCCAATAGTTCAGGAACCGGTAGACGAAGAGAGCGTAATGGAAGATAACGGGGTGGTATATATTGATAAGGCCTTCGTGGTTAGGGGAGTGGGTGTAGTTGTCACAGGATTTTCCATGACGGAGTTGAAGGTACATGACAAGCTGGTCCTACTTCCCTCCATGAAGGAAACAGAGATCAAGAGTATTCAGGTCTTAGATGAGGACCAGGAGGGTGTGGGTCCTGGTGTAAGGGTAGGACTGGCATTGAGAAATGTGAAGGAAGAGGAAGTAAAGGATTCATATCTAATGGTGAAGCCTGGAGTGAAGGCTCAGAAAGAATTTACAGGCAAGGCAATCATGTTCCCCTGGACTCAGGTCTCTGAGGGCCAGTTTCATTTCGTGTCATACGGAGTTTCAGTAACAGGATCTCTTCAAAAGAATGGAGAGGAATATAAGGTAACACTTAATCAGCCTATCCCAAAACCGAAGAGGATAGTTATCCTAAACGTAAACACAAAGCAGGGTAAACCTAGGGTAGCGGGGTATTTTTTACCCTAAAAACTATTTGAAAAGCAGACAGGCCACTTCCCTGTTATCGCTTTCCTTGAAGAGCCTGGGTTCCTCAAACTCCGATATTCTTATTTCACCGTCTTCCATCACGTCCATAATGGAGGTAAGAGACCTTATCTTATCTTTCTCTTCATTGATGACCTTCCTTAGTACTTCCACGTTGGCATTCCTCACGTACATTTTGTCTCCCTCTATGACCACACTAGCCTTCTCGAAGAGGTTGTAGTATTTACCCTGTATTAGGTAATTTATATCTTCCATAATCTCGTCTAGTGTCCATCCACATTTCTCAAATGCCATGGGGCATCTGGGATGGAAGACACATCCCCTAGGTGGGTTTATGAGGTTTGGTGGATCCCCTCTCAGAATTATTCGCTTCCTGGCAGAACCAGGCTCGGGCCTAGGAACCGAGGATATGAGCGCCATCGTGTAGGGATGTTTGGGATTATTCAAGACATTCTCCTTATCTCCAATTTCCATAAGCCTTCCGGAGTACATCACTGCAACCCTATTGGCCATATAACTCACCACCGCTATGTTATGGGTTATTAGCACCATGGTTATGTTCTTCTTTCTCCTTAATTCGTTTAGAAGGTTCAGGATTTGCGCCTGCACTGATACATCCAAGGCGCTTGTGGGTTCATCCAGGATGAGAAGGTCAGGGTCCGTAGCCAGGGCACGGGCAATAGCAACTCTCTGTCTCTGTCCTCCGGACAGTTCATGCGGATATCTCATTGCGAAGTTCCTGGGTAGCCCCACTTCCTCCAGCAGATCGTAGACCTTTCTTCTCGCCTCCTCACCCTTGAGGTAACCCGTGGATATCATGGGCTCCATAATCACGTCAAGAATCCTGTATCTTGGATCAATTGATGAATAGGGATCCTGAAATACCATGTTCATTCTTGTTCTCAGTTTCCTGAGTTCAGATCCCTTCTTTGCCAGAAGGGAATATCTTGAGGAGATTTCCTTCATAATTTTTTCGTCTTTAGCTAGAAGAGCCTCCTCGTACCTTTTTAATTCCTCCTCTGGTGCATCAAAGAGAATCTCTCCTGAAGTAGGCTCCAGCAAGCGTATAAGTAACCTTCCCAGTGTTGATTTACCTGAACCGCTCTCTCCAACTATGCCTAGGACCTCACCCCTATTTACCTTAATGGAGACATCGTCCACGGCCTTAACGTAGAGGTTCTTGAGAGCAGAACCCCTTACTGGAAAGTACTTCTTTAGATTGAACGCTCCGATCACTTCTTATCACCTTTCCTTACGAGGAAACATGCCACAGAATGTTCACCGTTTACCTCCACCATTCTTGGCTCATTCACCCTGCATTCCTCCATGGCAAAGGGGCATCTAGGCGAGAAAGCGCACCCGGGAGGTGGATTTCTCATGTCCGGTACAGAACCTGGAACCGTTTTTAGGACAGTCTTGTCCATAGTAGGTATAGCCTCCATTAGCATCTTGGTGTAAGGATGGAGAGGTTCCTGGAATATCTCCTTCGCTGACCCTATCTCGACTATCTGCCCTGCATACATTATTCCGATCCTGTCAGAGACCTCTGCAAGGACAGACAGGTCGTGGGAGATGAAGATAAAGGAGGTGCTGAAATCAGATTTTAGATCCTTTATCAGATCCAAGATCTGAGCCTGGATAGTTACGTCCAATGCGCTCGTGGGTTCATCCATGATCACTACCTTGGGATTGTTGGCAAGCGCTATGGCAATAACTATCCTCTGTCTCATTCCACCAGATAACTCGTGGGGGTATAATTTTACCACTTTCTCGGGATGAGGGATGCCTAGAAATGTAAGAAGCTCTACCGCTAACCTGTAGCCTTCCCTTATCAAAGCGTTCTTAGCAAATCTAGACGCTATTGGAAATCGTCCCATATTCCTCTGGTATAAGGAGATGCCCATCATGTCGGTTCTGGATAGCCTCACGTTAGCTAGGTTAAGGATCATCTTCTCCTTTCTAGCCTCATGGATATCTCTTCTTCTCCAGATAGAGAAGATCTGCTCGTCTAGCCCCTGAAGACCCTTCCTCTCAATTTCTTCAAGAAACCTGTCTTCCCCTTGTGACTTGAGAATGTTTAGAAGTTCTCGAAGTTCCTCATGAGTTACCTTCTCTCTACTCAGTGCCCTTCTGATCAATCTTTCCGGATCATGGAAGTATATGGCCTCGGCAATCTGATAACCAACTGGTAGTACGGGATTGAGTGCCGTTAAGGGTTCCTGAAATACCATGGATATTTTCTTTCCCCTTACGTCTTGGAGCGTCTTGTTTAACCTCTTAATTATCTTCTCGTTTTTCTTAACACTAAACTTCGAGACACTTGAACCGTAGTCTTTGAGGGGTTTGATCATGTCTATTCCATCGAGAACTACTGACCCTTCTTCAACCCTTGCATTTCTAGGGAGAAGCCCCATTATTGCCAATCCAAGTGTGGATTTCCCTGATCCGCTCTCCCCAGCTATTCCAAGCACTTCTCCAGTGTAAAGGTTAAGTGTAGCTCCCCTTAGGGCTTTATACACGCCCCTCCTCGTGTAAAAGCTTAACCTGAGGTTCTGAACCTCTAGCACCTTTTCCTTTGTTTTTACTTGCGACATTAGCTTCTCCTCCTGGGATCTATCACGTCTCTAAGACCGTCTCCCATCAAATTCACAGAGAGAGCGAATAAGGTTATGGCTAGCCCTGGAAATATCACGGTCCAAGGGGCCGACTGTATGTAGTTTAGGCCTAGGCTAGTCAGGTAACCGAGTTCTGGAATGTTTGCATTGGGTATGAAACCTATGAAGGCGAGGGTAGCGAATATGCCCACAACTGACCCTAGATCTAATGATATCTGCACCAAGATTGGGGGCAATGTATTGGGAAGAATATGCCTGAACATTATCCTAGTATTGCTAGCCCCCGATGCCTTAGCAGCCTCTATGAACATGCTTTCCCTAAGGCTTAAGGTGAGACTCCTGGAATACCTGGCATATATGGGCCACCATACTATTATCAGCGCAATAACCATGCTGTTCAAACTGCGTCCTAGAACGAAACCCACAGCAAGAGCTAGAACCAGATAGGGGACGCTGAAGAAGATGTCGGTAATTCTCATCAGTACTTCATCGAGATACCCTCCCACGTAAGCCGCTAACACTCCTATGACTGCTCCAATCAGTGCACCGCTCACCACAATTAGCAGTGAAAAGCCCAGATCTATCCTTATGGCCTCCATAATTGCCTGAAGCAAGTTCACTCCAGGATAGGTTGTCCCCAACGGATACCTTGCAGAGGGAGGTTGAGGAACAGGATTAATGAAGTTGTAAATTAGAGTATTTGGATTTCTAACCCCAATAATCTCAGGATAAAATTGCATAAGCAGGGCATCTGCCACATAACCTAGGAAAATGATCAGCCCTGCCACCGCAGTCTTATTGGAGAAGAATACCTTTAGTGATAATTTGAGGTTGTAAAATCTCTTCTCCTCTTCCTCTTGGACTTGCCTCTCCATGGGATTCACCTCAATACCTAATTCTCGGATCTATGATGGCGTAGATTATGTCAAGGACTAAAGTTGTTACAACCAATATTATGCCAAATATTAGAGTGGACGCCATCACACCTCCAACATCATCATTAAGTAGTGCCTGTGTTGTCCAATATCCTATACCCGGAAAATCGAACACAGTCTCCACAACCACAACTCCTCCCAGTAATCCTGCAACAGTGTAACCAAAGGAAGTGACCACAGGTAACATGGCGCTCTTCCGGGCATGCAGATTGTTAACCACCTTCTCTGGCACTCCCTTGGCCCTAGCAAGCTTGATGTAATCCTGCTCTAGGGTTTCGAGCATGCTGGCTCTCAATATCCTGATTATCCCGGCCATCACAGCTAAGGCCAAGGTTAGGGCTGGCATGATGAGATGAAGAAATGCATTCCACGCAACCGCAAAGTCTCCATGTATAATTGCGTCAATCAATAGAATATGCGTAGGATAGGATATTCCGTTAACATACCAGGGCAATCCAGAAACGAGTTGAGGGGAAACCTCTCCGCTAAAGGGCAATATACCCGTATACACTCCAAGGATCAGGATTAGAGCAATAGCAATTAAGTAGATTGGCATGGAGTAAAGGGTGAAGGAGAAAACCCTTATTCCCTGATCTGCCGCAGAATCTCTATTTACCGCTGAGAACACGCCAAGGGGTATGCCGATCAACCAAATCAATAGCGCAGCGAAGAGAGACAATATTACCGTGTTTGGAAGGAAAAGCACAACCGCAGTTGAGACAGGCCCACTAAATATGGGAGTATTGGTGTAGCCGAAGTTCCCGCTCAAAACTTGAGCTAACCAATAAAAGTACTGCACGTAGACTGGCTGGTTAAGGTGAAACTCCTGTGTTAACCTTTGTATTGCAAGTTCTCTGGCTTGACCGGTTAATCTAGGATTTAAATATTCGGAAAGAATCAAATTATTACCCTGAAGGTGAATTAAAACGAACACCATAAGGGTAAGCCCAATCAATGTTGGAATAAGGATCGCAATCCTTCTCAAGACGAACATCCATAATTTGATAATTATCACCCCTTAGAATAGTAAGAAAATAATGCTAAAAAATTAATTTATCCCTTAACCCACCAGAAGTATAGGCTGTCTCCAGCTCCTCCAATCATGGGGTTCTCTTCATAAGAGATATGACCCTGATATCCTGTCATGTATGGCTTGATAATCCAGAACGCGTTGGGTTGCTGGGTATATACGTACATGTAAAGGTCTATGGCAATTTGCTCGGCTTGCTTGTAGTAGTACGCCGCCTGAGTTGCATTCGCGGTATTGTCTGCCTCCTCTATGTATGTATTGAGTTCTTGATACAGACGTGCCTGATTTGTATGACCCAATGACTGCAGATATTGTACTGTCCATCCGTCAGGCGCAGGATAGGTTCCATTCTCCAGATACATGGCATTAACAAAGTCCGACGGATATGGATAGTCTGCGATCCATCCCAGATAGTAAATGGGCATTGGGTTTTGACCAGGAACCTCAAGACCTATGATCTCCGAGAATGGCAGGTAGAGTGGCTGGGCCTGAATGTTGGGATCAATCTGGTTAAGGGTCTGTGCCCACATTTCAGCAGCAGCGTAGTCTACGGTATCTCCAGAGGACACTATTATTGGGATATTGATCGACACGTTATACATTCCGGACTTGATCAGTAGCTCCTTAGCATAAGTTAAATTGAAAGTTGGGACGTTGTTTAACTCGCTTGGCGGTACGTAGTATGGTAAACCGGGTATAATCACTCCGGCATATGGTGAGGCAAAGTCAAACCCGTACTTCTCATTGCCCACTATATTATTGATGTAGTTTGTGTAGTTGAAAGCATATGCGAATGCTTCCCTGACATACAGGTTTGCAAAGTAGTCGGAGGGAATGTGATATTGGGTTCCCAGAGTCTTAAGGCTTGAATTGCTGATGTTGATGTTGAACACGAAGAAGAACTCGGATAGGGTGGGGAACTGGTAAATACTGGCCTGTCCTTGAGCCTCTAGCTGCTTCAGAGAAGGATAGTAATTGGTGGGCAATCCAGTTACAATATCAGCCTTTCCTGATGCGAATAATTCATAGGCAGTTTGCGGATCCTTTACCCAGTTAATGATTACTGTATCATTTGGCGCAGGTACACCTGGCACACCGTGGAAGTACGGATTTGGAACTAAGACTACATACTGTCCAGGCACGTAAGTCTTTATCATGTATGGTCCTGATGCAACAGGATCATTCTGAACTTGCGTGTTGTAGTTGCCCTCATTTGCATATTGCTCATACTGTAGGAATCCCTGAGGTGTGAAAGTAATCCCGGCTCCCACTTGCTCCAACCACTTGGCATCCACTATACCTGAACCCAGTGGATCAGCCACTGCAGTGAAGAATAACTGGGGTGGAGTGGGTTTAACCAAGTGGAAAGTCACCGTGTTGGTTTGATTATTGTAAGTAACAGCGTTCATGATTTCTTGGAAGGTCTGATTCATATTGGAGGATGTCACTATGGGTACACCTATGGTGGCTCCGGGTACTAGGTACTGAGCCAAGATCCAGTCTGGTGTACCAGGAGATCCTCCCACAAACAGTAGTGCCCTTATTACAGAGTACCAGACGTCGTAGGCGGTGAGGTTATCCCCATTGCTGAAATGAAGACCACTCCTGATATGGAAAGTATAGACAGTGTAGTTATCCTGAATGCCTCCGTTTTGTACCGTGGGAACCTCGGTAGCTGCGAAGGGTATGAAGGATGTGGTACTGGATCCGTTATAGAGAAGAAGGGTCATGAATATGTTCGAGACTACCTCGAATCCCACGCTTTCATAATCAATCTGCGGATCGAAGGAGTATGGACCTCCTGGGACGTTCTCAGCGACGGTTATTACGCCTGGGTTTGGTACAGTTCCATTGAATAACTTAAGAGTAAAGGAGACGCCAGATCCGGTTACTGCAACTGATTGATATGTGGTATACTCGTATGTTGCGCCAGAAGATGCGTTCTGAGTAACTAGGGTAAGGGTAACCGTGTAGAGGCCTGGGGTAGTGTAAGTGGTGTTTACTGGGTTAATTTCAGGGTCAAATGACGAGGAGTTTGCATTTACAGTGAGAGTTTGCCCATTGCCGAAGTTCCATATGTACTTGGAAATGGTCATGTTCTGTCCAGAGGGAGGTTGCAGATATCCACCATAGAAGAAGACTGGAGTTCCGGCCTGAACAATCGGCGCTGTGGGGTTCTTGGCAGTATCGAAAGATATGACAGGGATAGAAAGGAATTGTGTGGCCGTGGAGTTAAGCACTCCCAATACTTGAATCTGCAGAAGTGAAGTGCTTGTGTTCTGAACAGGCTTTCCGTTAAGATATTCTACCGCGTAGACTAGATAGGTTCCAGGTTGGTTATAGGTATAAGAAGCCTCAAGTGTATTGGATGTGGCAGTTTCGTTCAGAGTGTGTCCATCACCTAGGTAAAGAACCACATTGGAACCAGGAGTTACGCCATATACGGTGAACGTTATGGTATTGCCCTGTTCGCTGGCAAAGGATGTTGGAGCAAGGGAAATTGCTTGAACCGTAACAGTCTTATGAGACGTGGAGGTTAATAGATAAATTCCAGCTATTGCTGCAATTATAATTATAACCGCAATTACTATACCTGCTGTTCTTGAAAGAGCTCTAGAGAATTTAATCCTTTTGCCTTTATACATATCAATCACGTTTTACTCATTTTGAACCTTTTTAAGGTTTACTTGCTTTGGAGATTTATATTTTAAAAAACAAGAAACACTGGACATGAGCAGATTCTATCAAGAGAAATATATCCATATTTCTCCAGAGCTACAACTAAATATTTTGGGGTAAGTCACGTCAAACGATACAACATTACGAATATACAAGATTTTGAACTTTAGGTGGTGATAACTAAAAGTTTAAATTGAATTAAAGTATTTGAAAAGATATATAGATGATAAGATATAATCTCTTCTCCAAGTATAACAGTCTTGAAAAGCTTCTTGACTTCATAGCTTCCTAGTATACGTAGTGGCTTAAGCTTAGCTCAATCCTGTTAGTGTAGGTCAAAGGAATAGCTCAGAAACTCCACTAAGTTCAGGGCAAAATTTGGGATAACTAGGGAGTAGTCTTTCATATCATCATCAGAAAATGCCGCGGCCGGGATTTGAACCCGGGTCACGGGCTCGAAAGGCCCGCATACTGTCGGCGCAGAGCATGGCCGGGCTATACTACCGCGGCAATGAAAATAATACAACTAAGTATATAAAACTTATCTTGACCTCCATAAGTTATAGTTTTTTAAGTTAATTAACAGCAAGGGAGTATCCTTGGTTCGAATGTTTCCCATTGTGAGGATTCACAATTTTAGTGGTTATAAAGCAAATCTAAATAACCATGAAACCCCTGTATACTCGTGATCCTTAGAGTCACTTTCATTACACCTACAATATCATTACTTGACCTTAATCCAGAGAAGGGAACGCTCACGATTCTCGATATAAAGCAGGAAGGAGAACTTCAGAGGCTTTTAGTCGAGGTTAAGGGCGTTGATGATTCCGTGAGTAAACTACAGGGAAACTTCAGTAAAGTCTCCAAGCTGAAGTACCTTGGAACGATGAAGGTTAAGGGAGTGGTGGAGGAGATCCTTTCCAAGTACATAATTGTCAATGGTGTTGTTAATGGAAATTCGACCGTCTGGACAGTCATTCTGAGCGGTTATCAGGAACTAAAGAAGTTGTTGCGGGAACTTCATGAGCGTGGCGTTAGTGCTAAGGTGATAAAGGTAACCAAGTACAAGACCGAGGATATCCTCACGGCTAGGCAGGAACAGATACTCAGGATAGCCCTTGAGGCCGGTTATTACGAGTTCCCGAGAAAGATTACCATAAGAGCTCTAGCAGAGAAGCTGGAGTTAAGTGTTTCCTCCCTCTCAGAGATTATCAGAAGGGCAGAAAAGAATGTGATCGTGAACTACTTTGACGAAAAGGGATTGTAATGCATGGAGGATTGAGGTGGGAGAAGGGAAGGCCATCATCAATCAGGGACTTCAGTGTTAATCTTAATCCACTTGGCGTTCCCAAGTTCCTTGAGGAACTGATCGAGGAGGCTGTGAGGAGTAAGGTTTACTCCTTTTATCCAGACGACTATCGAGAATTGAAAAGGGTTATTTCAGAGATCTATGACGTGAATGAGGAGATTATTGCTGTGTTCAATGGAGCTAGTGAGGCCATATCCCTCCTTGATCGAGACTTCTTTGTCCCTGAACCCAATTATCAGGAATACCCAAGAGGCTGGATATACCTAGCTCATGAGGACGAAGAGTTCAGGTTTACCCTTCAAGGTAATAAGGTAATCACAAGCCATCCCAATAATCCCACAGGGGCCTCGCTTTCCCGGGACGACGTGATCTCCTTCCTTCAGGAGGGTAAAATCCTAGTCCTCGATCAATCGTTTGCTGATATAAGTCCCGTTGATTCCTTTGTGGATCTGGCGGAGGAATTTCCCAATCTTCTTGTGATCTCTTCATTCACAAAGGCCTTTTCAGTCCCGGGATTGAGGCTAGGTTTTACCATAGGAAATATGAGCAGGATCCTGGAGCGCCATGCTCCACCCTGGAGAGTTAATGGGATTGCATACTACGCATTTTCAAATATTAACCCACGAGATGCGAAAAATTTCTTCTCTAAATCGCGTGAGGAGGTGAAGGTGAGTCTTGAGAGAATTGGAAGGATTCATGGACTGAGGGTCTACAAATCTCACGCACCATACGTTCTGGCTGAGGCTCCTGTCCCCGCGGAAAGACTAAACCACGAGTTACTGAGACGGGGATATTACGTAAGGAATTGCTCCAATTTCGTGGGTCTGAGAGGGAACCATTTCAGGTTTTCCCTTAGAATCGACTTCCCAGAACTTATCTTGGTCCTGCAGGAAATTCTTCAAGAACTGGAAATACCTGGCTAAGGCTTTACGGTATAGTAGAGCCTCTTCTTTCCCTTTCCCCTGTTCTCTACCTTAATAACCTCTATGTTTCCAATTTCGCTGGTATTTCTAACGTGGGGGCCACCATCAGCCTGCACATCAACCCCCTCTATTTCCACGATTCTCCACGTCTCCAGCTCAGGTGGCATCTTTTCTGCCAGTTTGACCACTCCAGGTATTTTCATGGCCTCTTCTCTAGGCAGGAAATAAACCTTCACATTAATTCCCTTCCTTGCTATTTCATTTGCCTCCTCCACTATTCTTGGAAGTATATCCTTGTTCTCAACGTTAAAGTCATCCTTTGCATACTCGGGAGTGATGTTACCTCCGGTGATTAGCGCGTTATATTTGGAGAAGGCAATTGATGCGATTATATGCGATGTTGTGTGAAGTCTCATCATTCTGTACCTTTGGTCCCAGTCTATTCTTCCCTCGACTTCACTACCTTCTCTAAGTCCATCAATCCTATCAAGGACATGAACAATTTCGTTTCCCTCGAATTTAACTTCTGTCACCTTGTATGTATTCCCTTCATAGAGAATAATTCCAGTATCCGATTCCAGTCCTCCTCCCCGGGGATGAAATGCTGTTCTATCGAGAATAACACCTGGGGGCACTATTCTGACTATTTTTGCTGAAAAGTTCTTCATGTATGAGTCCTTGGCGTAGAGTTGTTCCGTTGCCATCCCCTACAGCCTCTCTAGGGTTATTCCAAGCACCCCGTTCCTCAGGTAATAGGAGAGGGGGAAGGACTTGACCTGCACTGGCAACCTCACTATCTTTATCACGTTCCTCAAATCCTTATTGTAGACGTAAACTGTGGAAATATCGGCACGAATTGCCAAGCTGGTCTCCTTTAGATCCAGCCCCCTAAGATCAATGTAAACATGAACCCTAGTTTCATCCGTGAGGATATCTACATCTGAATCGTCAATTTGAACGGAGGGCAAGAAATACCACGTTATAATTAACGTTGCCCTAAGTTATAAACCTTGGATTACAGTGAGGTGAAGAAATGAATAGGGAACAGGACGAAGTTAGAACGTGGTATTACATCGCAAGGTCAAATTTCATGGATTATTCGTGCGAGTTCCAAACGAATATTCTGGTCTGTTGTAATATAAATATGGTTATTTTAGATGAAACTACCAATTCCATATTACCATCTCTTCTCTCTTTTAACCGTACTTCGCCCAATATAGATATCAAGATGCTTGGAAAAGATTTCCAAAAGTATTGGGCTGGATCTGATGACAGGAGTGCGTGGGAAGGATTCAAGGGAGCCTTTAAGAGCAAAGAGCCCTTGAAATACAGGATAGTTCAGGCCAGGTATAAGCTGGGATCAATGATAAACAGGCTTGACGTTCACATAGCGAGACTGCAGGAGAGGGACAGAACACTCTTTGAGAGGGTAGTAAGTGCCCAGATGGCTAAGGACACCAGCAGGGCAGCAATGTATGCAAATGAAGTCGCAGAAATAAGAAAGATGAGCAAGCAACTGATCATGACGCAGATAGCATTGGAGCAAGTTCAGCTTAGATTGGAGACAGTGAGCGAGATCAGTGAGGTCTTTGTAAACCTTATTCCTGTGGTGGGAGTAGTGAACGAGCTTAAGTCAGTACTAAAGGGAGTCATGCCGGAGATATCCCTGGAACTCTCCTCGCTGTCTGAGGATCTACAGACTGTGGTAATAGAGGCAGGAGACTTTGCAGGAGGATACTCCTACACATCTGCTGCCACACCGGAGGCCAGAAAGATACTGGACGAGGCGTCAGCCATAGCGGAACAGAGAATGAAGGAGAAGTTCCCAGATCTTCCCGTGAACGCACTGGCCCAGAGGGCATAAGCCCAAGGGCCCAAGATATTTTATTTTCCTATTTTACTTCTTCTTGTGGCGGAAGGAAACTACTCTGTTACTCCTTGGGAAGTTAAGGGTAAGGTTGATTACGACAGGCTAATCATCCAGTTTGGGACTCAAAAGATAACAGACGAATTAAGACAGGAGATACGTTCCATTGTTGGGGATATGCATCCCATGCTCAGGAGGGAAATCTTTTTCTCCCATAGAGATCTTGACCTTGTCCTGAAGGACTGGAAGGCAGGGAAGGGTTTCTTCCTGTATACCGGTAGAGCTCCATCCCTTGGAATGCACATAGGTCATATGATCCCCTTCATTTTCACTGCGTGGCTCCAGCAGAAGTTCGGGGTTAACGTGTATATAGAGGTCACAGATGACGAGAAGTTTATGCGGAATCAGGACTACACCCTGGACCAAACCAGGCAATGGGCTTTAGACAACATTTTAGACATAATAGCAGCTGGTTTTGATCCGGACAAGACATTCATCTTTCAGGACACCGAATACATAAGGAACATGTACCCTCTAGCCATTAAGATTGCCAAGAAGTTGACCTTCTCGGAAGTGAAGGCGACCTTTGGGTTGGACGTATCTTCCAATATAGGTATTATCTTCTATCCTTCCCTTCAAATAGCACCCACAATGTTTGAGAGGAGGAGATGCCTCATACCCGCAGGGATAGATCAGGACCCATACTGGAGACTACAGCGGGATATTGCCGAGAGTCTAGGATATTATAAGGCGGCTCAGATACATAGTAAATTCCTGCCTCCTCTCACGGGTCCTGAGGGAAAAATGAGCTCCTCAATACCCGAGTCTGCCATATACCTTTCTGACGATCCAAAGACCGTTGAGAGAAAGATCATGAAGTATGCCTTCTCTGGAGGACAACCCACAATTGAACTTCAGAGGAAACTGGGAGCTAACTTGGATATAGACGTGCCTTATCAATGGCTCTATTACTTCTTTGAGGAGGATGACGATAGAATACGTAAGATTGGAGAGGAGTACAGATCAGGAAAGATGCTCACAGGTGAGATAAAACAGATCCTCGTCGAGAAGCTTAATACTTTCCTGGAAAGGCACAGGGAAAGAAGGGAGAAGGCCAAGGAACTAGTTAAGGAATTCAAGTATGAGGGGAAGCTGGCAGTTCAGATGTGGCAGAAAATTCACGAATAATTAGCTCTTTAATTGTAACTTTTTCAGGTAATATACCACTAGATTGGTGGATATATCAAGCTCCTTTGCAATCTTGTAAATGGAAGCTCCGCTCTTGTACATTTCCATGATTCGCTGTATTTTATCCTGGGTTAACTTTCTCTTGGTCTTGACTAGGTTGTGCTTTTTCAGTATTCTTAGAACAGTGTTGGAGTTCATTTTGAGAAGTTTACTGATCTTATTTGCGCTGTACCCTTGTTTCCCGTATTCAATTACCTGCTGAATTAGCTCAGGTGGGGTTTTTCCACGGAACTGAACACCGCTGTCCTTAAGTATCCTTCTGGCCCTGGAGTAGCTGAGGCTTAGCTCCTTGGCTATCTCCCTTATTGATCTCCCGCTCTCGTACATTTTCTTTGCTTTTTCAGTAATATCCTCTTGCATAACGAAAAGTTCTCTTTCACTCTTTTTATATTTTTCCCCAAAATCTTTTTTATTCTTCTTATAACCCGTCAAAAGCAGGGGTTAGAAGGTTAAATCTATTTAAAGATCACAGGTTATTAGGTTACGTGAATGCCCTACTTATGATCTTTGGTCTGGCATTGGGACTGTCGCTGGCAGCTCCTCCAGGTCCAGTGAATTCGGTGATAGCCTCCGAGTCTCTCAGATCCAAGTTGCACGGAATAAGCGTGGGTCTTGGCGCCATGACCGCTGATATGGTGTTCTTTGTTCTGACCCTTGTATTTGGAGATTTTTTGCCCAGGGACGCCAGGTATGTATTCTATTTAGTTGGAGGAGGCATAATGATATGGTTGGCCTTTGGGGTGTTAAAATCCACTCTGTCCAACAGAACCTCCAGGGCCAATTACCTGACAGGTTTGACCATGGGGCTCACCAACCCCTTTCAGATCACATGGTGGTTAACCAGTGGGCTGTTCATGATTCAACAATTTGGCATTCTGGTAATACCGGGCTTCTTCAGTGGAATAGTGGTCTGGATAACACTTTTCCCTTTCATTATAAACAAATTCGGTAAAAGACTAGCAAGAGCTATAAAAATTGCATCATTTATTATTTTACTTGGATTTGGGATTTATATACTGGTCCAAGGTGTTCTTCTCATAACCCAGATATTATAGAGGATAGGTCAGAGCAAAGCTCAGAGGCTCTCATTTTCATTTTTTCTATTACTTCGTTCCTGTCCACTCTATACACATACTTGGGCCTGCCTCCCTTCGAGCCGGTGCTCTTCTGTTTGGTAACCAATCCCGCGTCTGAGAGTCTCTTAAGAATCAGACTGGCCCTGCTTTTGCTTATTCCCAGCTCCGAGGCAATGTAATCCACATCCCTTCCCTCAGAACCCTTAATTATCCTTATGAAAGCCTCTACGTCAGCCTCTGAGAGCCCATAGCCTACCATTAGGAACCTTTTCAAGAGGATATTTCTTTCCGCAAGCTCAGTTATCAATTAAATTGCACCGTTTAACATTTAGTTTTTATTGTTTTTAAAGTTTTATTGTGATTGGGAAACCTTTTCGGTAAATGGCAATACGGCTTCCTGGTTTGTGAGGATCTCGAGCGAGGTATTATTCAGCTAAAGATCCTCAATGCATCCTACATGCGCTAGGATCCTTTCGTTTCTCCAATTTTTTAAATCTGAACGGCGTTTTGTATTCATGGAAAGCTTGGAGGAACAGATAAAATCTCTACTTAGGGAAAGACCTATGATATCTGAGGAAATACGGGATAGATTAATGGAGAAAGGAGTTCGTTTCACTGCTCTGGAACTTAGGGAGACATTGGCAATGATGGTCAGAAAGGGAGAAATAGAAAAATATCCCGACTATGAGAGGAGAAAATTTTATTTCAGATTAAGATCAGATAATTTCTGATTTTCAACCATTTCTATTACTTTATCAGCTATTTTGAGGAATTCCTTAGAGGCCGGCGAATCTAGATACTTCAAGAAGAACGGCTCCCCGAGATCATTGGACTCTGCAATTCTGGGATCCAGAGGAACTTGTCCTAGAAGGGGTACTCCCAACTCCTCAGCCATCTTCTTTCCCTTGTCCTGTCCGAAGATGTAATAATTCTTCCCCTCTGAGGGGCACACAAAGTAGCTCATATTTTCCACAACCCCAAGTATCTTAGTGTTTACCGTCTTGGTGAAGTTAATTGACCTCCTTACGGCCAGGGTTGATACCTCAGAGGGTATGGTGACAATGATGAACCCGGTTATGTTGGGGACCAGCTGAGCTACTGAGAGGGCTTCATCTCCCGTTCCTGGAGGCATGTCTATGATTAGATAGTCCAGCTGACCCCAGTTCACGTCTCCCAAGAACTGCCTAATTGCTGAGTGCTTTATGGATCCTCTCCATATAACGGGAGTGTCGTCTCTAGGAAGCAGAAAGTCAATGGAAACAACCTTTATACCAAATGGTCCATTCACAGGATTTATCCCGTTGTCATCTGCTGTGAGCATCTGCCCCCTAACACCAAGCATCTTGGGAACTGATGGGCCGTGGAAATCAACGTCAATAATTCCCACACTCTTTCCAGCAGCAGCTAGGGCCATAGCTAGGTTAGATGAAACGAATGATTTACCAACTCCTCCCTTTCCACTGAGGATGGCTATCTTATACTTCACGTTTTTCATCCTTGACTGAATCTTGAGATCTGCTCCTTGGACCTGGGGTGCAGGCGCTTTCCTAAGGTCCCTAGGTTGCTTTGTAGGTTGTGGCGATTGCAATCTAAACGGATTGGAACTCATTTTTCTCAATTAACATATCTTCATGGTCAACTAATAATCTTATCTAAAGCCAGAAGCAGATCCTGGACATCCGGAAAATCTAGCCAATCTATGGGTTTATCACATTTATTCTCAAGAATTTTTGTAATTACTTCCTCAGGAGAAAGATTAGTAGTATCTATTTCACAGCTCTCCTTGAACCACTCTTTGGCTTCCTGCGCCACATAACCCAGGATCTCTGCCTCTACGTTCTCTATCACCTTTATTTCGCTCCATCCACGCCTTTTCAATTCGTCGTATAACACCTTAGGGTGCCTTCTCAACACCACTACTTTATCTGCGTTGTCCACAAGCGAGGGATAGACAGTCTCCAATACAACGTCTTTTCTTTGACTTAGATAGTGATTAAGTTCCTTGGCCACTTCCTCATCGTCTATCTCAAAGGAGGATCTAAGACTATCATAGCTTCTGTATAATCTTCTCTCAATCACAAAATTGGAGACGTGAAGATACTCTAGTCCCAGACGTTGTGATAACAAGAGACTGACTGTGGTTTTGCCAACACCAGGCGTCCCTGTAATTACAATAATCATCTAAATGCAAGAATGCTTTCGATAATAAATAACGTTAATGAAGTGATGATCAGGGTAAGCTTTGTCTTAGTCGTGCCGTCACCTTTCGCAATCTCATACATTCCATATGGGAACATGATCAAGCCTGTGACGAACAGAACGAGTTCAAACAAGTTCATGAATTTTATTTTACTTGCGAATGCCCTAAAAGCCTCTTTCTTCCAATGGCTAGAACTACTCCTCCTAGCACTCCCCCAATATGGGCTATGTAGTTCACGCCAGGTATTATATCACTGAGAACGAAAACGATTATAAGTAAAGCAAGACCGTTCCAGTCAAGCCTATTGAACTCCAGCATGTCATCTATAATGTAATATGCTAGGACTCCGAAGATGCCTCCCGAAGCTCCTGCCGACGCAACGTACGGGGGAAAGAATACCAGAGTTAGTATATTTCCTATTATTCCAGACACTAGGAAAGTTATATACTCCAGCTTACCCGCCTTAGACCCGAAAAGATAGTATATTACACCCATAGAAAAGAAATTGAAAATAAAGTCAGTGAAACTGTTGGTAACGAAGATAGAGGTTACCAGGGAGACATAATCCCCTCTCAGTACTAGATAGTTCACTTGAATTAGAAATGAAAAGAGATATGGGCTAATGTTATATGTAATGATTCCTGTAATGAATCCCGCAAGAATTAACGCCATGAGGACTATGGTTGGTTTGATTGTTATTTCAGATCTCCCCTGTAAAATACATTAACACGAGAGATAATGCGATGAGTGTTATCCATACCCCTATGTTCCACCTGAATATTTTCAGGCCATCCAGTATCCAGAAGGGAAGTAGGTTGAAGAAGGCCACAACCGCGTTAAACCCTGAGATTACTTGGAGGAAGAAGGCCAAAAGAGGGTTGGATACAGCTATAGCTCCAAGGAGGAAAATCAGTGATATTGCAATATTAGTTGCTGGCCCGGCGGCCGCGGTTATTCCTTCAATTCTCTTGTCGGCGGAGAAAAATCTGCAGGAAATCAGAGTATACCCGGAAAAGAATACCAGACCAAAGAACGGTAGCAAGTTAATAATTGTGGTGAAAAGAAAACCCGTGAAGTTAAGGGTAAACCTAGAATAACATCCGTATCTCCTTGCTGACTGTCTATGTGCTAACTCATGGGGTACTATGGCAATTGTTGCTGCGACCAAGGCGGCCAGAACACCGAATCCAAAGAATCCTGACACTAGATATAGAGAAAGTCCCTTCACAGCAATTGAAAATATCGCTAGCAAGAAAGATTCAGTCTCATTTAGCCTACTAAATCTCCATTCCCACTCCCTAAGCCATGACAAATCTCTTCTCCAACCGGATTAGCTCAGTAGTTTAAATGTATAAGCGTGATATTCTCCCTATTAACTAGATTCATTTTGGGTTCCTCAATTTTCCAGAGTAATGCCTTCTCCTTTTCCAGGGCTACCATGTATTTCTCTGTACCTTCTGATACTATTCCCTGGTATTTTACGTTGGTTACCCTGCTAAACGTGTGGAAAGCTTCGAAGATAACGAACTTATAGAGAAAGGGCATAGTGAGCTGGTATCTCTCTAAGTTCTTGCCATAGGAAATGAGTTTCTCCATGACATTAGTAAAATAGAACGGTTCCAGGAGGGTTATCTCGTTTATTCCATTAAACCTGGAGATTACCAGGAACAGCCTCCTAGTTCTATCGGGAGTTACCACACTTAGATCTAGGATCCTGGTGGTTCCACCATTCTCTCCAGAGCCCCAGTACGCGGTGAAGCTTGCGCTTCCCTCATTTAGGAAGTCGATCACAGCTTCAGCGAAAATTATGGGTGGTATCTTTAACCTCTGTAGTTCTTCGTTAAGGAAACTCGAGACGCAGAACAAGTGACCTTCCCGAGTTATTCCTCTTTTGCCCTCACAATCAGCTACATTTAATTGAATCTCAAATACCACGAAAAATAATAATGGGATTAACTCCTTATATATTTTGCATAGGCTTCCGCTTCAATTTTCATGTTTTTTGTTATTAACAGGTTGAGGAGATTCTTATCCTCCTCGCCCTTAGGGTTATAGGAGCTCAGTATCTTTTCCACCTGCTCCAGCAGGGCTAACGCATCTTTAAGGGACTGCATGGAGTAAATAGTAGACCTAATTGAATAAATGGGTTACATTCGTAAAAGTGGTATTTCCTTAACCATTTTATGTGGTTGAATTAACAATCATCAATGAAATATCTCCTCGTTCTGTGGATACTGCTGATGGTAATACTGGCACCGTTGGTTATTCAGGTACAGAACTACTTTGTTTACAGCGATTCGCCATTCCTTTCCTCCGCATATCAAAGTGTGGTCGTGGAGAACGAGGCTAAAGAATACTTTAACCTGTCACAAACGTCGTACAGCGAGATATATGTCATTGTTAATGGTTCCTATAATCAATCATTTAGCGAGTTACAGAAAAATCTCCATTACCTTCAGGATGCCAAGGTTGTAACTCCCTACGAAGTTATTTCCCAGTATCAACAGCAGTACCTGCAGGAAGTATCTCCTCTAATAAATAGTACTGAGGCCAAGTTACTTCCAGTTCATGAGCTATACGTAAATCTGACCACGCTCAGGGTCAAGCTTCTGAATAACATATCTCAATTCCTATGTCAACTGAACGTCACGTACGGTGTGCCACTCGGAAAAAACGTGCAGGCATCAACAGATGTGATCTCCACGTTTAAGACCTACTACTTTCTCGCGTTGCAAAACTTCTCCCAAATTAATGCGTCAAGACTGGCTGGTTACCTGACATTTAAGGACCCCTATGTAATTTTCTTCGGATACAACAATTACACCAATGCGACTCTGGCGAGGCAGTTCCTTCTCAACTTCAATAATTACTCTATCCTTATTCACCTCCTCACGGGCAAGGAGCTACCACCCCTGGCCTATGAAGATCCACGCAAATATGCTATCCAGTTAGTGGAGAGCAAAATCCCTCAACCTGGAATCTCCCTGTCCTACTTTCACAGGAATAACTCTTGGCTCTTCATAGTCCAGGTTCCCGACAACGAGAGTCTAAGCAATATAAATATTTTCATGGCCAACCTTCACGGATTGGTCACGGGACATCTCCCAATATACGCCCAGTCGGAGCTATACACCGAGCAGAACTTGAGGATAATAGACGTTGTTACTGTGACCCTGGTTGGTATTCTGCTAATCTTACTGCTCAGATCGCTGGTTCCAATCCTACTCCTGGTAGGTAGCGCAGTAATAGGTGTTGAGGTGGCATATGCGTCTCTTCTAGGGCTGAGGTTAGTGGGCTACCAGATCTATTACATCTCAGGCCTTGTTATTCCGCCCATAGTGTTCGGGATAGCGATAGATTATTCGCTTCTGTTCATTTACAGGTACTTTGAGGAGTTAAGGTCAGGGTCAAGGGAACCCCTCACCAAGGCTTTCAAGACGGCTGGCAGGGGCGCCCTTTTCAGCGGTCTCTCCATTACTCTAGCGTTTGCCTCATTCTTGGTCTCTCCATCTCCTCTATTAAGGAATATAGGAGTGGCCCTCGTATTGAGCTCCGTCTCCTCCCTTCTACCGTCCATAGGTTTTATCTACACTGCACTTAAAGGGATGAGTACTAGGACCCTTTCCTTCCCCAGAAAGGAAATTCCTAACCCATCAGATTCAAGGAGCAGGTACCTGAGGTTCATGGTGGACCTCTCCATAAGGCGAAAATATGCGGTGGTGCTGTTAATGTTAGTTACCTCCATTCTGGCCCTGGGAGTATTTCTGACTCATACGACAAACATTAACGCCAGCGAAATTGTCCCATCCTCATCGGAATCCCTGGTGGGGCTTGACCAGCTGACTAAATTTTTCAATTACAGCCTAGACTATGCGGTGATAAGGGGGAATCCCAACGAGTCTTATTCCTTTATATATAATGTGTCTGCCGAAGCTATTTCCAGAGGGGCATTGGTTTACGGACCAGCCTCTCTGGGTAAGGCAACGTTCAGCGAACCCACAGCGCTAACCAGCAGGTTTTACTCCCATGGATACACGCTCATGGAGTTTTACATTCCCTATCCTGTGTTCAGTGACGGTGCCATAAATTTCACCAAGTGGCTCGCATCAACCGGTCTCATGGTGGGAGGAAGCAACGCACAGAGGATAGACATAGTTTCCAACACGGTTCACGTTTATTATTCCCTAACTTTACCCATGACGATTATCCTGATCCTAGTGTACCTGGGGGTACTGCTAAGGTCCGTGGCCTTGCCCATAAGGCTAGTACTATCCTTGCTTTTCAGCTCCCTTGTGGGAGTGGCAGTTATGTTTCTGGTCTTTGGTACCGTTTACTGGCTCTCCCCGCTCATTGTATTCGCTCTTCTCTTTAGTTTGGGCATAGACTACGATATGTTCATCGTGCTTAGAATCAGGGAGGAGCAGGGAACAGAAGACGAAAGGATAAGGAAGGGAGTGGAGAAGACTGGCCTCGTAGTTACGGCTGCCGGTCTGGTGCTGACCGGAGCGTTTATCTCCCTTACCGCGGTGAACATGGAGTTCCTCAGGGAGATAGGATTTGCAGTGGGCTTCTCCATACTATTCGATACGTTCATAGTTAGGCCCTTCATAGTTCCAGCCATAATGTCAATACTTGGGAAGTATAACTGGTGGCCAGGTGTCAGGAGGGCTCACAACAAAGCTTAGCTATCTTGAGTACCTTGGAGGAGACTTCTAGGGGATTCTCACCAAAAACGTAAGCATTAGGTTCTACCCCATTTCCTCCAAGGTGGATAACTACGTCTGGGCACGAAGATATGACTGCGGCGATCATGTTTGCAATGGACTGATCGTCCCTCCTATCTGAGGGACCAACCTTGATGTTTATGAGACCAGAGCTCCGTATCGCCTCATCGACACCATCGTCGTATTTGATGTTCATAACGGATCTCCACCTCTGGCATCTCTTTCTGGTTTCAAGGAGAATGGTTGCTAGATGTCTGCTTCCACCCCACGTGGGTCTGGACGCGGGAGTAGGGACCCCTCCTATCACCGCTATCCTCCCTGGAATAGCTAGGACATCCAGTATTTCCTTGGCATCTCTCTTGGAATAGGCCAGGTTACTCAGGATTTCAGGAATTAGCTTTGCTACGCTCTCATTTCTCAATAGAGAGAGGGCAAGCTGCAACTCTGTTTCCTCATCCTCCCTATACAATGACTGACAAATTCTACAATCGGGTGAAATGGAGGTGTTCATGCGCCTGTGGAAGTTGCATAGTTTCAGCTGGCTCAACATGGTCAATCCGAAGGTGGTGAAGTAAAGCGAGGCCTCCTCTCTCCTTCCGCTTGAAACCAGACTCACCAGGTTTGATACAAGCGATTCCACCTCGTCGTTGCTGAGGCCAGCCTCGCCGAGCTTTCCGCGTAGATCATCCTCATCCTCGTCTAGGTATTGTTTGATTGCCGGTTGAGTTACGCCCACGAGAAGGGCGATCTTGTTCTGGCTCATACCCTGAGCTCTAAGCCTTTTAGCCACCAATCCCCTAACGTTAGGTAGCAGTATGTCCGTGATCAGCGACAGTGGTGTATCAAGCACGGTAGTAAGATTGAGCGGGGAGAATAATTACGTTTTTGATATGGAGATCTCTGCCGTTGATGGAAGCCTTCACGATTTCTTCACCGAAGAGGGAAAGAAGAGCTACGTTGTGGTTGCGACTGTGTTCTTCAGGCTGAAGGGATCAAGACTCGTGTATCTAGGTTCTAGAATTAAGGAGGCTGTCTCTAACGAAGATGGAGAAGAAGTGATGAGAAGGATGGAGTATGAGGAGGCCAACTCCCTGAGCGGACTGCTTCTGATGGACAGGAAAATAACCATGGACATGTCCCTGGGGCTGAGTATACCCCACGCAGTGATAGGGATCGTCAAGGATTTTGATCAGAAAGAGAGAAGTAGCCTGAACATCCCCAACCCGCCCTGGTTGCTCATGTCACAGCTCCAGGGACCTGTGAGTACGGGATACATCAAGCTAGCCACCCACGGATGGACTTTTCGCGTGGAGACTAACCTGAAGTGGGATCCGGAGAGAATCTTGGCCCTGTTATACGCCATGTCCAGGGAGCCCATCCCTGAGGCCTTTGGTTATAACTACCCACTCTTCCTTGCAGACAAAATGGCCAAATTCTACAGGGATAGGGCAAAGAGGACGCTCGATTTCCTGTACACCAAGGAACTGGTGAGATATAGGACTTTTAGGAGTATAGTGGAGGGTAAGAGGAGATCATGGAATTTGAACCGGTGACAGGAAGGCTCAGGGAGGTCAGGGTCACCACCAGACCCACAGCTGACGGGAGAAGTTCAGTTACTTTCAGGAACTTTGTGGTGGAGATGCCCTATTCCAGGGACCTGAACCTAAACATAGGAGCGCTTCTCGCAGTGGAGACCATAAAGAGCGATACCTATCTTATCCTTGAGGTGGCCGACTACGTTCCTGTCCATTACGGAATGATAAACATGGATGGGTCAATTCCCAAGGAGATAAGGGACCAGGTGATGGAGGAAGTTTCCAAGAGCTGGCGCGACGGGAACAGCTCGGAGATGTGGATAGACGTATTTGCCTATCCCATAGGTTATATTGCCACCCCTGAAGGATTCAAAAAGGGATATCTGCCTCCACTTCCGGGTTCCCCTGTCAGGATCCTCAACAGGGAATCATTCAGGGAATTTGTATGCGCAAGGAGTGGGGTGGAGATAGGGAAAGTGATAGGGGAGGACATCCCCCTGACCATAGATATCTCTAAGGCCATGGTTTACCACATGGGAGTTTTCGCCTTCACCGGGTCAGGTAAGTCCAATCTCACTGCTACCTTGATTCGCAGGATCCTTAACCACACCAACGCTAAGGTGGTGATCTTTGACATTTCCATGGAATATTCAATCCTGCTGTTGGACCAGTTGCTCAGTCAGAGGGCGGAGATTCTCACCACAGATAGATATCCCTCCACTCCACTGGACGCAAGCAGGAGGTTCATGAGGACCCATGTGATTCCGGAGGATCTGGAGAGACACAGGGAAAACATAAGGAGGAGGGTTGAGGAGCTCTTTGCCTCAGGCAAGATAAGAAATCTCTACATTCCACCTCAGGGCTCAATGGGCCTAACCTTCGAGACCCTGCTGGAGCTGGTGAGAGCTCAGATAGATGATAAGTATACGGCCTTTGCCCAGAAGCCACTGTTCAGCCTCATGCTGAGGAAGCTGGACACGTTCATGAGGGAGAATAAGATCCCAAAGGATGCTCCTCTGGACGACTCCATTCTTTCAATACTTGAGGACATGGAAAATGAGGGCAGGAACGCTGGGCTAAAGGAGAACTCCTCGCTCTTCTCCTTCATCTCGTCTTTGAGATCGTACATAAACACTGAGGTAAGGGAGAGCGAGGAATATGACGTGGAGAAGCTGGCAATAGATATCTTGGATAGGGATGAATCATCTCCAAGACTCTTTATCCTGGAGCTACAGAACCTGGAGGAATCCAGGGAAGTTGTTGCATCTCTCCTGGAGGAGGTCATGTCCAGGAGGAAGAGATCGTTCAGTACCTCGCCCGTTCTCTTCGTGTTAGATGAGGCACAGGAGTTCATCCCCTTCGATACTAGGCAAAGGGACAAGAGCGAGCTGTCCAGCAACGCAGTGGAGAAATTGCTGAGGCATGGAAGGAAGTATCACCTCCATGCGTTGATCAGCACCCAGAGACTGGCGTACCTCAACACAAACGTTCTCCAACAGCTTCACACCTATTTCATCAGTGTTTTGCCCAGGCCCTACGATAGGCAACTGGTGTCTGAAACCTTTGGAATAAATGACACTCTTCTGGATAGAACCTTGGATCTCGAGGTAGGACAATGGCTCTTGGTGAGCTTTAAGGCATCCCTACCGCATGACGTTCCGGTTTTCTTCAGTGCCCCAAATAACTTGGAAGAGGTGAGGAGAGCGCTTGAGGAAAATAGATCAGCTAATCCTGTCAATGATAAATGATGATTCCCTGAGAAATGCCTACCTGAAGGTGGACAGGGCCAAGTTTCTTCCAGAGAGTTCAGCTAACTTGGCTTACGATCCAGAGTTCGCTGATAAGCCCATCCCAATTACTGACAGGATTAACACCACTGCCCTAACCCTTGGGATGAAAATGCTGGAGTACTTGGGTCTAAGGAAAGGGGATAAGGTACTTGAGGTGGGGACTGGATGCGGGTATTACACCGCCCTGATTGGTGAGATTGTTGGGCCGGAGAACGTTACCACAGTAGAGGTGGATCCATGGATGGCGAGATATGCTGAAGAGAGGTTGGGCAATCTGGGGATCAGGGTTCAGGTAGGTGATGGCACCCTGGGATTTCCAGGCAACTCTCCCTATAATAAGGCAATAGTCTGGGCAGCGATGCCCACGCTTCCCTGTTTCATTTATCAACAGCTTGCGGATGGAGGAGCCATGATTGTTCCCATAGGGACCCAGAAGACACAGAACCTGTACAGGATAGTTAAGGCGGGTTCTCCCAAGCTCGAGAAACTTGATTCAGTCATTTTCATGAAGGCCCAGGGACTATGCGGTTTTTATGACTGATCAGGACTCAAGACCCTCTTCATGATTCCGCCCTACTGTCCTCATCATTTTCGAGAATCAATAGTATACATGAATACATCGATCTATTTTTTATTTTTAATAAACAACGTACAGAACTCTATCATGACGTCAATCAATTCAGGTAATTAATCCCTTCGTTTATCCCTACCGATAGGTTTTTAAAAAACGTTATCTACTCATAACTTGCGGCCGTAGTCTAGCCTGGATTAGGACGCCTGCCTGCCACGCAGGAGGTCCCGGGTTCAAATCCCGGCGGTCGCACTTCTCAGAATGTGGGGCAGAGTCCCCGCACCCTCGTTTTCTTTCAGTTCCACGTACGATCTAACAACATCATCCAAAGGTGCGAGGTAATGCTACTTCATCTCATGGTTCACGTTCTCCAGAACGTAAACATAATACCTCCCTTTTCTCTCCGGATAATCACGTCGCCATACTTATATCCCGTGCTTTTCTCTATCAAAGCGGGTCACTTCACGGTTGCCATTTCACGCGTGTAGACAATTGGCAACCGTCAAATTCCCTAACTTGAAGGTAGATTTAAAGAGGATGATAACTTTCCACACCTGTGAGATAACTCAATAATACCTAGAATGCCTCAACTTTTTCATAAAGTAACATAACGTATGTATTAATCTTATTTCTGCAGTAAATCCTCTATGGTACGTAGTCCTGATTCCTAATCTCATGTTGGCAACGGCGATCGTATTAGGAGCTCTCACACTACGTTTCTCGCTCTGCAGGACCACATTAAGCAGAGTTTTTAGTCTCTTTAGGAAGAGAAGAGGAAGGTCCTAGCCTGATCGGACCACCTATAAATCCTTATCAATACGGTCCAGTCATGAATTGTACTCTCGCCGTTTACTTTATGTTTTAAACTCCGCATCGATAATTTCTTGTAACGTCGACAATGTATATCCGCGTTCTCTTTATTTTCAAGACCTCATGTTATTACATTCACTTCTCATGAGTAGCTAGTTCAGTAAAAATATCTTACCAGAGGTATTAAACTGATGATGAAACTTCATGCCAAGAGCCAGACCCGAGTTAATCAGTTTATGACCCAAATTCATGGAAGTTCTCTAAAAACCCGATCCTTCAACTGCAAGACACAAATACTACCATTTGACATCTTGCCCTCATGAAATATTTTCTTATTTTCGTCACCTCTTCATCCTTCTTCTTAGGGTACTTTGCGAGAATTGCATGGAGCATTGTCTCAGTTTATTCCTCACTGAAGCCAACAGAGATTCAGGATAGCGTGATTTTTTCGCTTTTCTTCTTGGGTTACGTTATTGTTCAAATTCCGTCAGGTATGATATCTGACAGGAGACCAAGGGAAGTGGTGATGCTAGCGCTGGTTGGTCTAGCCATTTCCTCCTTTCTCTCAGGTATCTCCACCTCAATACTTCAGGAGTATGTCGCAAGTTTGTTAATGGGTCTTTCAGCGGGGTGGATTTATCCTGTTACCATAAAGATATTGGCGTCCTCATTTGATAGGAGAGACTTACCCGTGGCAATTGGCTACTACAGCCTCGCATGGCCACTTTCCATAATTCTCGCAGGTCTTGTTCTACCTTACCTCAGTATCAATGCTGGATGGCGTTACCCATATTACATGATATCCCTTCTCTGCCTGATCATTGCAGTATTATACGCGAGGGTAAGGGTTACTGGAGGGGAGGCTTCAGGGAAGTTTCACCTGATAAGGGATCGAAACGTTCTGATAGTAAGTATGGCCGGTTTCCTGTTTTTTCTATCATACTGGATAATAACCCTCTATGCATTTAAATACTTTATTGAGGTGGGCCTGAGCGGATATGAGGCAGGAATTGCTTACTCTTTCCTGGCTATTGCTGGAATACCCTCCACAGTAATTGCAGGGCATTTGATAAGGAGAATGGGAGTCAGAAACACGTTATCCACTTTTGAGGGATTTTATGGAGTGCTCACAATCCTGCTATCCTTTCTTGTATCCAGCGTATCCCTTTTCGTGATATCATTTCTCATGGGATTTGTAAGGTTCGTAATAACTCCAGCCAATTCCAGCGCGGTTTCCCTCATCGATAAGGGAAGAGCTGGAAGCGTCTCGGGCTTTGCTAACTTTTTCTGGCAGAGTAGCGGTATTCTGGCTCCTATAGTTGCATCTTTTATGATCATTGAACATGGTTATCATGTTCTATGGATAGTTGTAGGGGTCGTTGTGCTAATCTCAGCACTGTTGTATAGGGTGATGCTGAGGATTGACAGATAAGAAGAACTGAAATGCGTAGACAAGTTTAATTACCCCATAGGTCTAGTTTAATTTACGTGATCGATAATGGGCCCATAGCTCAGCCAGGTTAGAGTGCTGGGCTCCAGATATCAGCATTGGGTCTGTCGACCCGAAAGGGGATGAAATATATCTGGAATGGAGAGACCCAGTGGTCCGGGGTCCGAATCCCCGTGGGCCCATTAAAATTCTATTTTGTGATCTTATCCAGTATTTCCCTGTGCAAGAAGCCAGGAATGGTAGTCGGGTATTGTTGTTGAGTTCCCTTGCCAGTGATCTTATTCAGCTTCACCCGACCCATGAGATAGATTAAAAATCGTGCCTGCACAGATTTACCTGGTCGGGTAGGGTGGAGGTCTCGCCAGCCTCTTTACCCGCTTGGCGTAATGCGGGCACCAGTAACCTGCATATGGCCGTGACCTCAATGGGGGAGTCCAGAGCTTACGATGAGGATCGCCCGGTAGGGCTGACGGATACAGTCTCCTCTTCCGGAGGGAGGAGGGGAACTGTATTAGCTGGGGGAACCGACTAGGCCCGGAAGGGAGCAGTCGTACCTGGACGTCAGCGCTTGCCGGTCACCGGTCTGAGGAGACTCTGGGTAAGCTCCTCCATTGATGCACGGTTATATGCGGGGGCCGACCTTTACCTGTCCTATCTTTCTTGGATTCGCTAAGTTTTATAAAATGCAATCCATTGAAGTTGGCTATGAAATGGGACGAGAGGAGAATTCAGGTTCTGGAGGAACTCAGGGCCCGTGGAGTGAATCCTTATCCTCAGAAATATCCGCTCACACATACCATAGTTCAACTGAGGCAAATAGGTAATCAAAGGCAGGATAAGCCCAAGGACCCATTCCTGACCGGGGTGAGGACGGCCGGAAGGGTAGCTAATCTCAGAAGACATGGAAGGGCATCCTTCATTGATGTGTTTGATGACGGCGAAAAGCTTCAGTTATATCTGAGGGTGAACGAGCTCGGTGACAAGTACGAGTATTTCTTCAAGATTGTGGACAGGGGAGACATAATAGGCGTACAGGGGGACCTCTTCTTTACCGCGAAGGGGGAGCTGACGCTTCTGGTCAAGGATTACGTCATGCTGGCCAAATCCCTGATAGAGCCCCCAGATTGGTCCACAATGAGCCCGGAATTCAGGTATTCTCACAGGTACGTGGATTTCCTGTATAATGATAATGCCAGAAGATTCATGGAAACTAGGTTCAAGATTATCAGGGAAATAAGGAATATTCTGGGAGAGGAGGGATTCATTGAGGTGGAAACTCCCATCCTTCAGCCAGTGTATGGAGGTGCTCTTGCTAGACCCTTCAAGTCCCACGTTAATTACCTAAATGAGGACTGGTATCTCAGGATTTCCCTGGAGCTCTATCTGAAAAGGTTCATTGTGGGAGGCTTCAATAAGGTATTTGAGATCGGGAAGGTCTTCAGAAATGAGGACATAGATGTAACCCACAATCCCGAGTTCACGCTCATGGAGCTCTACTGGGCCTATGCCGACTACAACGATATAATGGACTTGACGGAGAGGTTGTTTAAACAGCTGGCTGATAGGGTTCTTCATACAACCGTAATTCCCTACAGGATGGGCGAGAAGAACGTTGAGGTGAACCTAGGAAGTTTCAGGCGGATATCCATGTATGATTCCCTGTCAGAGGCCCTAGGGAAGAACGTGGAGGAAATGAGCGATGAACAGCTTAAGGAGTTAATGCAGAAGAACGGGTTGGTTCCCAGAGGTTCACTCTACATCAGGGGACTTATGATAGAGAAACTTTTCGACAAGCTTGTTACGCCAAGTCTGGTTCAGCCTACCTTTGTAACTGACTATCCCATAGAGACAACTCCCCTGTGTAAGCCACATAGAAGTAAACCGGGACTCGTGGAAAGATTTGAACTTTATATCGCGGGGGTGGAGTTTGCCAATGCCTATACCGAACTCAACGATCCAATTCTGCAGGACAAGTTGTTCAGGGAGGAGCAGGACATGATGAGACGTGGAGATCAGGAGGCACATCCCTATGATAAGGACTTCATAAATGCCCTGAGCTATGGTATGCCCCCAACAGGGGGACTGGGGGTTGGAATAGATAGGCTTGTGATGCTCTTCACCAATAATCAGAGCATAAAGGAAGTCATTCCGTTCCCCATGGTAAGTTCGAAACTTATTGAGGAATGAAGGATACGGAGATTGCCAGGACCAGAAGTAGGACTAAAAAGCTCTGTATAACCATGGATACTCTCTCGCTTACATGAATTCTTTTCAGAAGTTCAGTGAATATTTTTCCCCCGTCGGTTATGATGAGTGGTGCCCCATTGAGCAACGCAAGGCTAAAATTCACCACAAACATCCAAAGGAAAAAGGCTACGAAGGGGTAAACGTACCAGGGATAATAGTAGCTAATGTAGACTCCAAGGAAGTGGGTTTGGGAGGTCACGTTCACGAACTGGGTTCCATTGGGAGTCAAAAGGCCTAGTGTGTATCTAGTGCTACTCTCCAGAAGGGACTTAAGTTGAGAGGGGGTAGATACAGCTACTCCGTTCACGGATTGGATAACATATCCTGGATGGAGGGAAGCGTTATAGGCTGCAGAGTTCGGAATAACACCCTCAATGTATATACCGTGTGAAAGTAGGGGTGGTAGATAGACTGCCAGAGGAAAGAAAATACCTGCAAGTACTAGGTTAATCGCTATACCAGCAGATATGATCTTTAGTTTTGCAATAAAGCTAGACTCTAGAAAGGAATTTTCGTCGGGCTCCACGAAGGCTCCAGGAAAGAATGCAAGGAGTATGAATCCACCGCTCTTCACAGGAACCCTGTTTGAGGTTGAGGATATGGCGTGCATCAACTCGTGGAGCACCACGGATATACCAATACTGAGGAGAATGTAGGGAGCTTGGTCTATTCCCACGGTGACTCCGGGAATTATGGGCTCAAGTTTAACCGCTGAGGGCCTTGCAGGAAAGAGTAGTGTGGAGAGGGAGGATAGGATCAGGTAAAGTCCCCCGATCATGGATACTATGGCTAGAACCACGGAGAGTGTTTCAAACACCTTAAATGATCTGGAGTTCGCTAACCTTGGAAACCATTGATCCCTAGTTCCTTTCTTCCACATAAGGAGGAAGGGATAAACACTGAAACCCTTCCTGCTAAGGTAATTTCGCAGTCCTAGGACAACTACCCAGAACACCAGTAAGCCAATGAAAAACTCTACACTCGATGCCATCGACTCATTTAAATTGTAATCGATTTAAAAAAACCTTGTGCAGATAGTGTATGATGAAGGGCGCTGGCTGATCCTGAAGACCCTTAGGGGCTGGGCACTGGAGATACTGAATAAACTTGAAGAGGGGTCCATGAGGGGATTCGTTTATGGTTCCGTTGCCAGAGGCGACGTCAAAGAGACCAGTGATGTGGACGTGATAGTTTTTGCGCCCAATATTGTCTGGCTTGATCTTCTAGAGGCCGATCATAAGTTCATCGTGCAGGCCACCCCTTCCTCAACCCCCAAGGCCTATATATCCCTGGATCGTGAGGAGAGGAGGGTAATATCATTCCCCTTGGGGAAGCTGACAGGAGTTGAAGAGGACTTCTATAGATTTGGAGGTCTTGTGGACAAGGAGCAGTTAATCAGGGGAGAGAGATCACCAGGAGTCAATAAGGACCTCCAGATCATAATTCCCAACGAGAAGGGCCACGAGGAGTTACCGCTGAAAGGTAATGAGGATCTGGCAGTGAAGTTGATGAAGGTCTCCATGAATACCGTTATGCAGAGGGAGAGACTTCTGAGCAGGCGCAAGGAAAGGGGAAGAACTGGAACCTTTCTAAGTTATGAGCTGAGGGAGGATGAGAGCTTTCAGGAGGCCGTAAGGAATTTGTTGAAGGAAAACAAATTCTTTCGAAGGACAATTGATAGAGGGAGTTATAGGGGGTAAGAAACTCAGGTCGGTCAACGTCACCCAGACTCATATAGCCGAGCTTAAAGCGTTTGAACTTCTGCTGGACGAGAGACCGCTAGGCAAATGTAACTACTTCACAGGAAGGGGGTATTACCCGCCATGGATCGAAGTGGATTACGATCCGTGGCCTAGAGAGCAGGGGTTAGAGGTGGAGCTGTTCAAGTTGATTTACGATCTTCTACCGGATAATGGGAGGTTTTTTGTAACCTATTATAGAGATAATAACACCTTCAACGCCATAATGAAAGGTTTTTCGGTTGCTGATACGGAGCTGGGAAGATCCTTATTGAGGGCTGGCTTCACCTGGTTCAAGAACTGGTATTTTCCCGAGGGAGGCAACGAAGGAGGGATGAAAATACAGGCCAACAAGACTCTGGACCAGGAGACGAGGAGGAGACAGCTCTCGGAATTACTAGCAGAAGTTAAAACCCCAGAGAGCAATGGGCTAATAGTTGAACTCCTTGCTCAAGGGAAATCCTGAAATTGGACTTTACAACAGGGAATTGCCCAGGGGATGCGAGCTCTGTAGGATGGGCAGTAAGATGGTAGTATTTATATCAGGGGAATGTGGGGACTCCTGTTATTACTGTCCAGTCAGCGAGGGAAGATTCGGCAAGGATTTTGCTTACGCTAACGAGCGTAAGGTCACGGAATTGGAGGACTTCATTTACGAGTCCTACAGGATGAATGCCCTTGGTGCAGGAATAACGGGGGGAGACCCATTACTTCATCTGGACAGGGTCGTGGAATTGATCACCTTATTAAAAGACGAGTTTGGGAGATCCTATCATGTTCACCTGTACACAACTGGCAGGTACGCCTCCATGGATGCGCTTACTGAGTTAGCGAAGGCGGGACTTGACGAGATCAGGTTTCATCCAGTTAAGGAGCAATACCTCTCTGCAGTGGAGAGGGCACTTAGACTGGGGATAGACGTGGGGCTGGAACTGCCAGCTATACCGGGGGAAGAGGAAAGGATATCTCAGCTCGTGAACTGGGCCAGAAACAAGGGCGTTAAATTCGTTAACCTCAACGAACTTGAACTCACGGAGAGGAATTTTCAGAGTCTCAACTCCAGGGGCTTTAGGATAGGCCACGGATTGGCTGGGGTATCTGGAAGTTTCGAGGCCTCCATGAGGGTCCTCGAGAAGTTTCATGAGGCTGAGATTTCCCTTCATTACTGCAGTTCAGTATACAAGGACGTGGTGGAGACCAGAACCAGGTTTATCAGAACCTTGAGAGCTAGTGGAAAACCCTATGAAGAGGTAACAGGGGAGGGGACCTCGTTGCGGGCTGTGGTGAAGGCGTCTGTAGACCTTTCAGAGTTCGGAGAAAGAAGCGGAGACGCTTTCGTGGTGAGTCCCTCTCTGGTTAACCTTCTTCCTAAGGAGAAAATTGACGAGATATGGGTGGTGGAGGAACTACCCTATGGTCAGAGACTTTCCGAAAAACTAGTTTATTCTAAATCTAAGGATAGCCAGTAGACCTGTCAGGTTCTTTAACTGAAGGTACACAGGTGAGTCCTTGGGCACTATCATAACCTTCCCACCCTTGCTTTCTACTGCCTCCATGATTTCCTCGGTCCTCTTCCTAGTTTCCTCGTCTTCCAGTGTTAATAGATCGTCGGTCACCAGAAGGGTTTCCACAGCGCCAATCTGGGATGCCCTCTCAACTTCCTCCCTACCATAAACCACGAGGGACGAACCCTGAGCTAGAAGCGACAGACCCCTCTCCAGTTCCCTTGAGGCTATGGAGATCTGATAGTCCCGCATAACTTCATCTATGACGTCTCTCCTGAGGATTTCGTTTAGTCCAGCCCTAGAGGCCGAGGATACGTTATCCATGTAAATTCTGGCTTTCACCTTGAGCTTATCCCTCACTATCTCCTTAAATGGTCCAGGGCCTGCTATGATTATGGCGTCGGGAGAATATTGTTTCACGTATTGTTCCACTTCCTTGCTCACCTCCAGCGCAGCGTTCTCAAGGGACTTATCCTCGTCAGATACCCCTGGAAGGCTTCTCTCTGTCAGTATTCTGATTCCCTGTTCCATGGGCAGTGCAACTAGGAGTTCGTCCTGATCCGTGAGGACTATGAGTACCCTTCTATTTTTCTCTGCTTGCTTCTTTATTCTATCGATGAGTCCCTTGGTCCACTTCTTTATAATTACAATTTCATCTCCAATATCAAGATTTATTGTGTGATGCGATCCCTTAATGCTGTATCTCTCAGGGGCGTCCCTAACTATTCCGTGAATCCTGAGCCTTGAGGTGAATGGTTGAAATTCTGAGAACTCTACCTCCAGCTCCACAACCATGGGAATTCGCCTGCTATCGTTACCCATGCTCACGTCTCTGGTGGTTCTGGCCACCACGATATCTCCCTTGTTTAAGACAAGGTGAATCAGCCAGAGATCATCCTCATTTTCCACGTGAAGTTTAAGGGCACCAGCCTTTTCGTCATATTCTAATATCTTCATCGTGTTAACACAAGTATTATGTCCTCCATAATTATTTCTGACGCGTGGGAAGAGGACCTTGAGCAGATAGAGAAGATAGAAAGGGAGAGTTTCGATAATCCCTATCCCTTTTCTCTTCTTAAGGCGTATCTGCAGTTGGCTGAGGGTCTTTTCCTCGTTGCCAGAGATGGGGATAGGGTGGTTGGGTATTGCATAGGTATAGTTCAGTTCAAGGTGAGGGGTCATATCATTTCCATAGCATCCTCTAGTGAGGTCAGGAGAACGGGAATAGGCTCTCTTCTTCTCCAAGAGCTCGAAAGGAGGTTCCATAAACTGGGATGCACGTATTCGTATCTGGAGGTAAATGTAAATAATGAAGAGGCCATAAGGTTCTACTACAACAGGTCATATAGAGTTGTGAGGACTAGAAGGAATTATTACGGAAGAAATAAACACGGATTCGTAATGGTAAAGAACTTTAAGGGAGAGTCAGGATTTGAATGATCAAGGGTTTTTATGCCTCAAGGAGCAGATCAATTATAAATTAAGTCTAGAATAGCGTATTGAAAGATTATGAGAGTCGATATTTTCGTCTTAGATTTCTCCTATGATGTAGAGGATGGAAAGCCCGAGATTTACATCTGGGGAGTTGATAGGGAAGGGAACAGGGTGGTAGTTCTAGAGAGAAATTTTAGACCCTACTTCTACGCCATCCTCAGGGACGACGCTAACGTTAAGGAGGCCATCGAGCAGATCAAGAGACTCTCCAGGGATCAATCACCCATAACATCAATCACCGAACAGGAAATGAAGTACTTTGGAAAACCGCAGAAGGTCCTGCGAATAGAAACCGTAATTCCAGCCCTGGTAAGAACTTACAGAGAGGAAATTGCTAAACTGAAACCCGTGAAGGACGTACTTGAAGCCGATATCAGATTCTACATGAGATATTCCATTGATACTGGAATCAGGCCATTCTACTGGCTTTCTGCTGAAGTGTCTCAGGTAGAAAGGAAGGATCTGAGGGTATCAAAGGTCTACGAACTAAAGAAGGTTGAGAGAATATATGAAGACACCCCTCCACAGCTCAGGTTCATGGCCTTTGACATAGAGGTTTATAACAAGTATGGTTTTCCGAACCCCAGAAGGGATCCCATCATTGTGATTGGAGTCTGGACCGATAATGGGTCAAAACAGTTTGTCAACAGCGATGACGATGATCTCAAGATCCTGAGGGACTTTTCAAAATTCGTTGTGGAATACGACCCGGATGTGATCTTGGGGTATAACTCCAACGGCTTTGATTGGCAGTACATGCTGGAGAGGGCATCTGTGAGAGGAGCTAAACTTGATATTGGGAGGAAAGTGAACTCTGAACCCAGTCAGGGAACCTATGGCCACTATTCCGTGGTTGGTAGGCTCAACGTTGATCTCTATGGTTTCGCTGAGAGCCTGGAAGGAGTGAAGGTTAAGAGTCTAGATAACGTGGCCGACTATCTAGGAGTTTTACCTAAAAACAAGAGAACTAACCTTGAATGGTATCAGATTCCAGAGTTTTGGGGTGATCCCAAGAGGAGGGAAGTGGTTCTTAAGTATAACTTAGATGACGTGAAAACCACGTACCTTCTCAAGGATGTATTCTTCAATTTTGGTGAGCAGCTCACTGCCATTTCAGGCCTACCACTGGATCAGTTGTGCATGGCCAGCGTAGGACATAGAGTGGAGTGGTTGCTCATGAGACAGGCAAAGCAGTTCAATGAGTTAATACCCAATAGGGTCGAAAGAAGATATGAGGGATATAAGGGAGGTCTAGTCATAGAGCCAAAGCCCGGTCTTCACGAGAACGTGGCTGTTCTAGACTTCAGTTCAATGTATCCTTCTATCATGATAAAGTATAACATAGGTCCAGACACATTGGTACAGGGAGAGTGTAATGACTGCTGGATAGCACCGGAAGTAGGCTACAAATTCAGAAAAGATGTGGACGGATTTTATAGGAGTATACTCAATTTCCTTCTTGAGGAGAGAAGGAGGGCTAGGGAGTTACTGAAACAGGCAAAGGACGAATATGAGAAACGCAGGTTGGATGAGAGACAGAGGGCCCTCAAAATCATGGCTAATGCGATGTATGGTTACATGGGCTGGTTAGGAGCAAGGTGGTACAGCAAGGAGGGTGCAGAGGCTGTTACAGCGTGGGGAAGGCAGACCATAATGAGAGCAGCAGACATCGCTAAGAGTTCCGGATTTGAGGTGATTTATGGAGATACCGATTCCATCTTCGTGAAGGGGGATATGGCCTCCGTAGAATCATTGACCCAAAAAATAATACAGGCTCTAGATCTCGATATAAAAGTGGACAAGAAATACAAAAAAGTTTTCTTTACAGAAAACAAAAAGAGATATGCTGGCCTAACCTTAGATGGGAAAATAGATATTGTGGGGTTCGAGGCAATAAGGGGAGATTGGTGCGAGTTAGCCAAGGATACCCAGAGAGTTGTCATAGAGAGGATCCTTCTGAAGGGAGTAGATGACGCGGTTAAGGAAGCTAAGGAAGTTATAATGAGGGTCAAGAGAAGAGAATTCGAGTTGCACGATGTGGTTATATGGAAGTCGTTGGATAAGAGCTTGGACGAATATGAGGTTGATGCACCTCATGTTATCGCCGCCAAGAAGGCTATAAACGCCG
Organism: Metallosphaera javensis (ex Hofmann et al. 2022); assembly: GCF_022064045.1. NCBI lineage: Archaea > Thermoproteati > Thermoproteota > Thermoprotei > Sulfolobales > Sulfolobaceae > Metallosphaera > Metallosphaera javensis (ex Hofmann et al. 2022). The sequence goes on from NZ_JAKNCW010000001.1 coordinate 211,176, forward strand.
GTTACGCTATCATGAAAAACGGGAAAATCGGTTACGTTGTGGTAAAGGGATCGGGAAGGGTCTCGGATAGGGTGGAACCATACTTTATGATAAAGGATAAGTCCAAGATAGACGTGGATTATTATGTGGAAAAACAAATTATTCCTGCAGTAATGAGAATATTGGAGCCATTCGGAATAAAAGAAAATAATTTGAAGGGAGGAGGTATAGATATCATGGATTATTTCAGGGACCGATAACGTCAGCCAGCGTAAGTATTTTGACGTTCTCTGGTTTCTTGTTTATGCCTCCTATTCTTACCCCTATTATCATCTTAACGTTCTTCGAGGCAGCCAGTTCCAGAAGTCTCTGAGTTATGACTCCGTCAAAAATTATGAACGATGCGTTTCCATTGGTTAGGTTCTCCAGCTTGGTTATGATATCCCTAACCTGTACCCTCTCAACAGGGTTCCAGTTTTCATCGAAGATAATGCCCTCTAACGTTCCTGGGAGCTTCTTTATCTCCTCCATTACGTTTCCAGGAATCTTAATCTCTATCTCCTTTCTGGGTTGCTCGATTACCTGAACTGATTGCTGTTCTGCTACCTCGGTTCTTGCTCCTGCGCTCTCTATTCTACTCGAGACTGAGGCAATGGTTTCCTGCTGTCTCTTCAGGTATTGGGAGAGGGGTACCATGTTGGAGAGAGCCTTGGCAATCTCCTTTCCTGTAAGTTCCTCGACTTCCCTTCCCACTGGTGCCCTAGCTACGTAATCTATTTTCACGTTAGCATTGATGAGGTCCTTAAGGATCATGTCACCGCCGTGATCTCCGTCAAGGAACGCTATAACCATCTTCTTGTTTTTGGATAATTCTACCACGGATTGGGGGATCTTCCCGCTCGCCCCTTCCACTGCTACGGTGTTCTTGTAGCCGTATCTTAGTAGATTTATTATATCTGCCCTTCCTTCAACTATTATTAGGTTAGGATCAGTATATACATCAGGTCCTGCCGGTAACCTTTCCGGTCCGTACTCTATGAGCTCCCCTGTCTTGACAGCTCCACTTATCTCGTTCATTACTTCCTTGATATCGAGGTTCTTCTCTCTGGTCCACGTTGTGAGTATCTGCTTGGCCCTCTCTATGATCTTCTTCAGCTTCTCCGCCCTTACATCCTCTATTTCCTTTAACTCAAACTTCGCATTATAGGGGCCGACTTTCTCTACGCTCTCTACCATGGATGCGATGAGGGCAGTCTCCACCCTGTCCAAGTTTGAGGGGATCTCTATGTATCCTTCTGCCTTACCACCCTTATTCTTTATCTCAACGATGATTCGTCCGAGCCTGCCCTTATCCTGCAGTTCCCTAAGGTCAAATTCTTGCCCGAACAGGTTTTCGGTTTGGCCGAAAATGGCCCCTATAACGTCAGGTTTATCAACTGACCCATCAACTTCGAAGGTCAGTTTTATTATATATTTCAACGATGTCACCTGCTAACACTCCTTGCTATTTCTTTTGCTAGTTTATCATATTCAGGTCTAGATTTAATAGACTTCCTTAAAGGATCTATCACTTGATTCAGCTTTCTTGCTGTGGCAACCTTGAGGTCCTTGGGGTGTAATTTTCCCTCAGCATAGGCCTTCTCTAATTCTTCATAAGTGTTGAAGTGCACGTCTCCACCAAACTTAGCGTCTCTCTCCACCTTGAGTCCCTTGTCGTCCACCTGGAAGAGAATATACTTGTTAATTTGTAATACCGGGTTATTCTCAACCACGCCCTTGGGGCAGTAGGCAGTCATTAGCTTTCCCTCGACCTCCTCTGGTTCATCGTTGATGAATATGGCAGTTTCAGGTTTGGATTTACTCATCTTTATGTCGGCCAATGCCTCATCCTCGTCCACTCCTGGGTTCATCCTCTGCCCTCCTTGCAGTCCAACTAGAAGGGGAGTATGGATAGCTATTACCTTCTTCTTACCCAGCTTGTCCGCCACATCTCTAGCGAGCATGTGGGCCTTTCTCTGATCCGTTCCCCCTAGTGCAATATCCAAATCCATGTAAAAGATGTCACTAACCTGCATCGCTGGGTAGATGAGTTTTGAGGAGTCCAGTTCAGCCTCATCAGCCTTCCTTCCCATGATGGTGAGGGCTCTCTTCATTCTGGCGAGACTTGTGTTCTTGGCAACCCTCAACACCAACGACCAGTAATCCTTGTCTTTTACCATGTCCTCAGTATCTATAACGTGAATTTTACTCCGGCTTATTCCGAAGCTATCCAGCACAGTGATAGCGTAATCCCCTGCTAACTTTATCATCTCCATGTTGCCTCCCAGCTTGTCGTTTATCCAAGCATGCCATGTGGCAACCAGAAGGCTCATATCCACTCCTGCCTGCAACAGATCCTTTACCTTTTGAGCCCAGATCAGCCATCCTATATGGAAAAGTCCGCTAGGCTCGAAACCTAGATATCCCTTAAGCCTTCTACCGTTTTCCAAGGCTTGTTTTAATTCCTCGGGAGTAACAACCTCCGCGGTATTTCTGGTTATCAATGAGAGTTTACTCTCCAAGTAATCATCCCCTACATCAAAAGGCGAAATTAAGACTAAAAAGTCCTATTCATCCATGAGTTGCTTAAGGAACATGAGGACAGGGTGATTATTTCCCAATCTATTCCTGAGATCCTCAATTATAGTATTAAGATCCAAATCGGTTTCCGTTTCCATTAACCTCCCTATCAGGGCCTCGGTGAAAAGATACGAGTTCGTCACAGTCTTCTCATCTGTTGGCGGTTCCTCATCCCTGAAAACGTGAAAATTTTCAGATCCAGAGAACAACATTGTTAAGTAATCATCTACTACCCTCTGTATGCACTCTCTACTTTCGCAGATGCCCAACCTATCAAGCGGAGATAGAAACCCAGGAGGCAAACTGATCGCAGTTAGTTACCATTCCGAAAATAAAAGTTATTATTCACCCATCACCTTTACCTGAATTCTCCTTGTTCTCGGCCCGTCAAATTCCAGTAAGATAACCCTTTGCCATGTTCCCAAGTCCAGTTTGCCAGACTTCACGGGTACGGTTCTTGAATTTCCTATGATCATTGCCGAGATATGTGCATGCCCGTTATTGTCTATGGTGTTATGTTTGAATTCCCCATTGGGAGGAACTAGCTTCCTCATCCACGTCAGGTAATCCTCCATGAGACCTGACTCCGGCTCGTTAACTATGATCGCGCACGTGGTATGCTTCACAAATACGTGGGCGACTCCATCTTGAAAATCTCCAACAGCCGCTTGAACGTCCTCCGTAATATCGATGCTCTGAAACCTTGAGCTGGTCTTCACATCAAATTCTCTTGTTAAAATTTTCATTTTCCCTCAAATTTATCAGAGAGGGGACTTATTTAGGCTTATGGATCTGGAGGGTTATGCAAGGAGATTACTGAACCATGTTGATGAATCCAGGGTGAGAACTGAGCTCCTTCGCTGGCTGGAATTCTATAAGGGTAGACGGGACTTCAATCAAAGGTTCGTGGATGCACTGATAATGGAGGTCAGGAACTCAGAGAAATTCAAGAATTTCTCCTTCACCAAGGTAGGTCTCACGGCAGGGGACAGCGGACTGGGTTCCCGTGGACTCGGAGATAATCTAATACATCTGAAACTGTTTGAGCTAAGTAAAAGGAATCTGGAGACGCTGGATGATGCGGGGATAGTCCAGGATGTAGTTGTTTCCGTTGACGGGATACACTCCAGGTTATCCTACTTCCCCTTCCTGGCAGGATTTCACGCAACAAAGGCAACCCTCAGGGACATCATGGTGAAGGGGGCAATTCCGCTGGGAATTCTGGTCGATATTCATCTTTCCGATGATAGCGACGTTTCAATGCTATTCGACTTTGAAGCTGGAGTATCCACTGTAGCTGAATCCATGAATGTGCCAATCTTGGCCGGTAGTACACTGAGGATAGGCGGTGATATGGTTCTGGGCGAAAGGATAAGCGGAGGCGTGGCCTCTGTGGGTAAACTCCAAGGAGAACCCTTCACAAGAAAAAGGATAGTTGAGGGTCAGCAGATCATCATGACGGAGGGACATGGGGGAGGGACCATCTCGTCAATGGCCATATTTCACGGTCTTGAGGGTATAGTGGAGGAGACCCTGAGAATTAAGGACCTTGAGGCCTGCTTTGCAGTTAATCGAGTTAGAGACCTCGTGAAATCCATGACCGACGTTACCAACGGGGGGATCAGGGGAGACGCTCTTGAAATTTCGGAGATAACTAACTTAAGCTTGGTAATAGATGAGGAGGAGTTCCTTTCCCTTATAAATCCCAGGATAAGGAAGGCCATGGAGGAACTAAGGATTGATCCCTTTGGCCTTTCTATAGACTCTATCCTCATTTTCACGGATAGTCCGGATGGGGTTTTGAAGACACTGAAGGAAAACGGGGTAGAGGCCAAGGTTATAGGAGAGGTCACAAGGAGGAAGGGATACCCAATACTCACCCGCGACGGAAGGGAAATGAGACCCGCGTTCAGGGAGAGCCCCTACACCCCCGTCAAGGCGGTTATAGGGAATTACTCCCCAATGAATTTGGACGAGATTAAGAGTAGACTGGAGGAAGCCTATAAAAACTCCTTATCAAAAAAGGAGAACGTATTGAAAAACTTAAAAACAAGAAGTTAATAGAGCACTAGACGGTCTTAATGTCAGAATCGCAGTTTAGGTACATAGTTAGGCTCTTTGGTCAGGACGTAGACGGTACCATGAAGGCCCCATATGGTCTGGCCATGGTAAAGGGGATAGGTTACAACACTGCTAGAATTATCCTCATGAAGTTGAATATCGATAAGGATAAGAGATTGGGCGAACTCACTGACCACGAGCTGAAGAAAATAGAGGAAATCTTGGCTAACAAAAGGATCGAGTCTATGCCCGCATGGATATTTAACAGGAGAAAGGATATAGAATCTGGTCAAGATCTACATTACGTTACTTCTGATTTGGTATTCGTTGTGAGAAATGATATTGAGAGGGAGAAGAAGCTCAAGAGCTGGCGCGGCGTTAGGCACTCACTGGGCTTGAAAGTTAGGGGTCAAAGGACAAGGACAACAGGAAGGACTGGGACGACCATAGGAGTTAAAAGGTCAAAGGCTGCACAACCCTCTGGAGGGCAGCAGTCTCAACAGCAGCAGAAGAAGTAGGGGTGATCAGATGGGAGATCCTAAGAAGAGCAGGAGAAAGTGGGAAGGCCCAGGAATGCCCTGGCTATCCCAAGCTCTAAAGTCAGAGCAGAAAATTATTGGTGATTACGGGCTTAGAAATAAGAAAGAGATTTGGTTAGCAAGAACCATTGTGACAGGATACAGGCATATGGCAAGGTCACTTTTGGCTCTGCCACCAGCGGAAAGGGCAGTTAGGGAAAAGCAATTGCTCAGCAAGTTGTATAGGCTAGGTCTATTGAAATCCGAGCAATCGACTATAGATGACATTCTAGGACTAGAGGAGGAGAGCCTTCTTGAGAGGAGATTGCAGACCATCGTGCACAGGAAGGGTTTGGCGAGAACAATATACCAGGCTCGTCAGCTCATAGTGCACGGTCATATAGCTGTGGGAGGACGTAAAATCACCTCCCCTGGTTATATTGTGAAGAGGGATGAGGAGGATTCGATAGACTTTTATCCCACATCCCCCTTCAAGAACAATCCGCCTACAGCAGGACAAGGTGAGGTAAATGTCGAGCAAAAGGGAAATTAGATGGGGCTTGGCGAGGATATACGCCTCGCAGAATAACACCATAATAACGATTACTGATATCACTGGAGCTGAGGTAATATCTAAGGCATCTGGTGGAATGATGGTGAAGGCTGATAGGGAGAAACCCTCTCCCTATGCAGCTATGTTGGCTGCCAATAAGGCGGCTAGCGATGCGCTCGATAAGGGTCTAATGGCCATTCACATTAAGGTGAGGGCACCTGGAGGTGCTGGACCAAAGACACCAGGTCCTGGAGCCCAGCCAGCCATAAGATCTTTGGCCAGATCTGGATTCATTATTGGAAGAATAGAGGATGTGACTCCAATTCCACATGACACAATCAGGAGGCCAGGAGGCAGAAGAGGAAGGAGAGTCTGACATGCCTATTCATGTCCTAAAGAAGGAGAATTATTTTCTTTCCATCTTAACAAAGGATTACCCCCTTGAGTTTGTTAATTCTATCAGAAGGGCTTCAATGCTTTACGTTCCAGTAATGGCAGTCGATGAAGTTTACGTCATAGAGAACAACAGTCCACTCTACGACGAGATGTTAGCCCATAGGTTAGGTTTGATCCCCTTTGACAGCAAGGATGCACTCGACTACTATAGGAGGCCAGAGGAATGCGTAGATTGTGTGGAAAATTGTGATAGGTGTTTTACCAAGGCCTACATAGATGTTAAGGCTGAGGACTCCCAGGTCATGGTTTATTCCAGGGATATAAGAACAGAGGATCCCAACGTGGTCCCCATCAGCAAGGACATTCCCATAGTACTTCTGGGTAAGAATCAGAAGGTAACACTGGAAATGAAAATGAGGCTAGGTTACGGTAAAGAACATGCTAAGTTTAATCCTGTGAGTTTGGCAATACTGAGGTATAAGCCCAGGGTTGAGGTGAGCAAGGATTGCGAGAAGGCAGTTCAACTTTGCCCAGAGGGGGTATTCTCCTTTGAGAATGGTAAGCTGAAGGTAGTAAATGAGATGTCCTGTACGCTCTGTGAGGAGTGCGTAAAGGGTTGTGAGGGGATAAACGTGAGCCCGGAACCAAATCAGTATATTCTGGAGATAGAGTCTGTAGGCTCTTTGGAGCCTAGGAGAATTTTAATAGAGGCAACAAAGAGTATACTGAGCAAGATCGAGGAGTTGAAGAAGAAGGTGGAGGCATTATGAAAAGGACCGGAAGTACTAACATAGAAAAGAGGAAGTTGATTCGTTCCCTAGCCAAACAAGAGAAACCTCTATGGAAGGCTGTTGCCAAGGAACTTGATGTCCCCACTAGAAAGATGAGAACTATCAATCTTTACAAGATAGATAAGTATACCAAGGAGGGGGACATTGTGGTGGTTCCAGGGAAAGTGCTTGGAGTGGGCAATATTTCTCATAAGGTCACGGTTTTCGCCCTTGATTTCTCCCAAAACGCGCTCAATAAGATAAGGGGTGCAGGGGGCAAAGCTCTTCCCCTTTCCCAAGGGGTAGAGGAAATTAAGGGAAAAGTCAACGTGAGGTTGATGAGCGGATGAGCGAAACTGTAATAGTGGACGGAGAAGGTCAGATACTGGGAAGGCTAGCATCGAAGGTGGTCGGTTTACTCAAGGAAGGTAAGAAAGTGGTTATAGTTAATGGGGAAAAAATAGTGATAAGCGGTCCCAGAAGTAGGGTGGTGAACGGATATATGTTGCTCTTCAGCGTTGGAACGCTGTTCAATCCCTATAAACTAGGTGTTAGGAGGCCCAGAACTCCCATTAACATTGTTAAGAGAACTATTAGGGGGATGTTGCCCAAGACTCATAAGGGTGAGGCTATGCTGAAGATGGTCAAGGTTTACGTGGGGGTTCCAAAGGAGTTCCAAGGTAAAGAGATGGTGAAATTTGAGGAAGCAAGCGTTGCAAGATTAAAAGGTAAGTATATAACTGTTGGTGAGTTGTCCAAAGTTCTGGGGTGGAAGGGAAATGTCAACTGAATCGCGCGTGATTATTACCAATTCAAGGAGAAAGATGGCCAGAGCAAAGTGCTATCTTTATCCAGGGAAGGGAAGAGTGTTCGTGAACAACGTTCCAATAGAGCTGATTCCAGTGGAGGTAATAAGGATGAAAATAATGGAGCCCATGCTGCTGGCCGGAGAGGGAATAACTTCCAAGGTTGATGTAAAAATTTACACCTACGGAGGAGGTATCATGGGGCAGGCCGATGCAGCTAGGATGGCATTGGCTAGGGCTCTGGTTAGGTTCACGGGAAGTCAAGAGCTAAAGGAACTCTATAAGAAGTATGATAGGACCATGCTGGCTGGAGATCCAAGGCAGACTGAGGCAGAGAAGTGGATGAGGTATAGCGCAAGAAGATGGAGACAGAAATCATACAGGTGAGACCATGATTGTGCCCGTAAGATGTTTTACATGCGGTTCCCTAATTGCGGATAAGTGGGATGCTTTCAGTACTAGGGTCAAGGCAGGCGAAGATCCAGGGAAGGTTCTGGACGAACTTAACGTGAAAAGATTATGTTGCAGACGTAGCTTACTTACACACGTTGACATTATAAGGGAAGTGGTTAACTACACAAGACCAATCTAGGTGATATGGCATGAGTGAGAACGAAAGAGGAACACAATTAACTGAGGAGGAGAAGGAGGAACTTCAGAGGGGTGAGAAAGGAGCAATTATAGAGCTCTTAGTACCCCTCGAGAATTACCTTTCAGCTGGAGTTCACATAGGTACCCATACTTGCACTAGGTATATGGAGAGGTTCATTTACAGAGTTAGACCTGAGGGCCTTTACGTTTTAGATGTGAGGAAGATAGATGAGAGGCTTAGGGTAGCTGCCAAGTTCCTATCAAGGTTTCAGCCACAATCAATACTGGCTGTGGCTTCTAGGCCATATGCCTTTACTCCTGTTCAAAAATTCGCTGAAGTAGTGGGCGCAAGGGCCGTTGTCGGAAGAATGGTTCCAGGGATGCTTACTAATCCCTACCTTGAAGATTTCATAGAACCGGAGGTTCTTTTGGTTTCAGATCCTAGGACAGATACGCAGGCGATAAAAGAGGCAGCCGATATGGGAATACCTGTGATTGCGTTTTCAGATACCGATGCAAAGGTAGACTACGTGGATCTAGTAATACCGTCCAACAATAAGGGGCGCAAGTCATTGGCCCTTCTGTACTGGGCGTTAGCAAGACAAATACTCAGGGAGAGGAAGGAAATTGCGCCGGACGCTGATATACCTGTAAAAGTAGAGGAATTTGAGGTGAAACTATCTCAGTGAGAAGGAGACCGGCAGTTGCCGGTTCCTTTTATGAAGACGATCCTACAGAACTAAAGAAAAGAATAGAATGGGCTTTTCATCACCCTCTTGGTCCTGGGGGTATACCCGCGGTAGGTACAGGAGGTTCCAGGCAAAATCCTGTTTTTATTGTTCCACATGCAGGTTACATGTATAGTGGTCCCGTTGCTGCACACTCCTATTATCACTTGGCTCGAGAAGGTAAGCCAGACGTTGTAATTATTCTTGGCCCCAATCACACAGGTTATGGATCTCAGGTATCTATATGGCCTGGGGGCGACTGGGAAACTCCTCTTGGGTCATCTCACGTTAACGCCCAACTGGTTAAGGAACTGGTATCGGTATCCGAGGTTGTGGATATAGACGAAAAGGCTCACCTTTATGAACACTCAATAGAGGTTCAGCTACCTTTCCTTCAATACTTCTTTGGTGAAATTTCCATCCTCCCTGTGGTTATACTCATGCAGACCCCAGAAATCGCCGAGTTTGTGGCTGAAGGGATATGGCGATTTATGCAAAAGCATGGTGACATGGATGTGGTCGTCCTAGCGAGCTCTGACCTTAACCATTACGATCCCCATGATGTGACATTGGCCAAGGATGAGTTGGTAATCAAGAAGATCCAAGAAATGGATCATAAGGGCTTGTACAAGGTAATAGAGGAATACGACGTTACCGTGTGTGGGTATGCCCCCATAATGGCGTCTCTCATTTTGGCTAAGAAAATGCATAAGAAACCATACGTGCTGAAACATGCAACATCGGGCGACACTTCTGGCGATAAGTCCAGTGTGGTAGGTTATCTTGCCACAAGATTCGGTGATTGAGGCCCCTCTTATCCTCTCCGGTATATGGATAGATGGGGTGAACAACCCCTTTCTCGTGGTCCCAGCCAGGTTCCTCTATTCCAGATTGGAAATACCCGCTTGGTGGAGTCGTTTCAGCGAATTGGTGAAGGAAGCTACTGGCTTCGAACCCACACCTCTCCTAGGTGCAGATATACCTCTAGCCTCGCAGTACGCTGTCATGTCCCTAGAATCGCTTAAGGCTCTTGGCCGGAGGATATCCCTCACTGAAGAGGAAGTGTGGGAAACGCTAGATCTGGTGGATGAGGTAATGTTCGAGTACTATGTCATAAAGGCCGTAAGACATGTGCAGAGGAAAGGAACTCCCATTCTATACAGGGAAGCTGAGGATCCAGTTCAGGTCAAGACCGCGTCCCTAACCGTGAGGAAGTTAATGAGTTATCCTCTTGTTAGACCAAGTTACGTGGACAACTCCGTAATTCATCTGGCCGGAATGCTCCCTGTGCTTCTTAGCGAGGGGATTGACCAAGCGAATGTAAACTTAGAAAATGGGCTCTGGAAGTTACTTTACGATCTAAATACACCTCCGGGAAGATTCAAGTGGGTCTGGGATATGCAATGGGCAAGCCTAATCGAGTTATTAAACTAGGAGGTAGTATGATAACCTGTAAGTCTGTGCCCTATTGTGTGGATTTTCCAGTGCTCAGGCAGGCTGTGGGAGAAATCAGAGATTTCACTGAAGGCCTTGTGTTAGTTCATGGTGGCGGAAGCTTTGGACACTTTGAGGCGGGAAAAAGGAGTCCTTTGAGGGTAAGCCTAACCTCGGCCTCCATGGAGGAGCTCAACGCACTAGTTATCAGGGAGATGGCTATGATAGGGATTGGGGGCTTTCCCTTACCAGGGAGGGTCTTTGATCTCGAGAAAGTGGAGAGGATTCTAGACCAAGGGCTAGTTCCTGTCCTCTTTGGTGATATAAGGGAGAACGGCGAGATAATCTCTGGAGATGACATCACCATATCCATAGCGCGCGAGTATTCGTTAACTGCCCTGTTTGCAACAGACGTGGACGGTGTTCTGGTGAATGGGAATGTAATACCCGAGTTACATGACCTAAATACTCTCGTTGCACTCCCCTCCGTTTCGTACGATCTGACTGGAGGGATGAAGGAAAAGGTAAGAAAAATATTTCAGAATAAAATCAACGCAATGATATTTAATGGTAAGAAGAGGGGAAACGTTTTTAACGCGTTGAAAGGAGAAAGGATAGGTACGTTCATTAAGGTGAGGGAATGAGCTTAATTAACAGGAAGCTAGAACACGTGGAGATCTGCCTTTATGAGGACGTCCAGGGAATTGTTTCCACCCTCCTTGAGGATGTTACCCTGGTCCACCAGGCAATGCCTAAGCTGAACACCAAAGATGTGGATACTAGGACTCAATTTCTGGGCAAAAACCTTTCGTTTCCCCTCATGGTCACCGGAATGACCGGCGGGCATGAGGAACTGGGGAAAGTCAATGCGGTTATAGCTGAAGTAGTTGAGGAGATGGGGTTAGCAATGGGAGTGGGAAGCCAGAGGGTTGCGGTGGAGAGGCCGGAAACTGCCGAGAGCTTCAGGATTACAAGGAAGATGGCCCCTACTGCACCTCTCGTGGCTAACCTTGGACTCCCTCAGGTGACAAGGGGTTACGGTGTAAAGCAATTCATGGACGCAATACAGATGATAGAGGCCGACGCCATAGCCGTTCATCTGAATCCTGCACAGGAACTCTTCCAGCCAGAGGGTGAACCCGAGTATCCTCTCTCTGCGCTGGAGACTTTGCGGGACATCTCCAGGGAACTAAACGTTCCAGTGATAATAAAGGAGTCAGGGACCGGTATATCCATGGAAACCGCAAGGTTACTTGCAGATTACGGATTCAAGATCCTTGACGTTTCTGGACAGGGAGGAACCAGCTGGATAGCTGTGGAAATGGTCAGGAATAAGAGGAAGAGTAACTGGAAATATGAGAGCTCCCAGCTATTTTCAGGGTGGGGAATACCAACTGCAGCCTCCATAATTGAGACCAGATATTCCGTACCCGATAGTTACATCATAGCCAGCGGAGGGATAAGGAACGGTCTGGATATAGCTAAATCCCTTTCGTTGGGGGCAAACATAGCCGGTATGGCCAATCCAGTTCTCCATCAGGCAGTTAGAGGGAAGGAACAGCTAAGGAAGTTCTTCCAGGAGGTGGCATTTCAGCTCAGGGCGGCGATGTTTCTCACCGGTTCAAGAGATGTTGTAGCACTTAAACGGGTGCCCCTCATAATTTCTGGAAAGCTTAAGGACTGGATGGAAAGCAGAGGATTAACCTTATCAGTTTATGAAAGTATTAGAAAAGGAGCTTGATGGGACTGGACCAATATTTTGAGGAAATTGTAACTAAAGTCAATGCTACCATGGAGAGTTTTCTGCACGGTGACACCAAGGAACTTTATGAGGCGTCGCGATATCTGATAAGTGCAGGTGGAAAGAGGTTACGTCCCCTTGTAGTGGTACTTTCATCAGACCTGCTAGGTGGAGAAAGGCACAGGGCAATTCTAGCTGGCGCTGCCGTTGAGGTTCTTCATAACTTCACCTTAATACATGACGATATAATGGATCAGGACACAACGAGGAGGGGTCTCCCCACAGTTCACGTGAAGTGGGGGATACCCACCGCCATACTGGCCGGCGATCTCTTACACGCCAAGGCATTTCAAATTCTCACGGAATCAATCAGGGGATTGAGCGGGGAGGTTGCCTATAAGGTACTGGAGTGCTTCTCAAGGTCAGTCATAGTGGTCTCAGAGGGACAGGCCATGGATATGGAATTTGAGAGGAGATGGGATATGAAAGAGCAGGACTATATTGAGATGATCAGGAGAAAAACAGCTCAGCTCTTTGCATGTTCTGCATATCTGGGTGGGGTATTAGCTGGAGGTAACCCCGAGGAAGTGGATAACCTATACAAGTATGGGGAAAAGATGGGTATTGCGTTTCAGATAGTGGACGATATCCTTGGTATAACTGCAGATGAGAAGGAGCTAGGAAAACCGCTTTACAGTGATATTAGGGAGGCTAAGAAGACACTGCTTGTAATCAAGTCGCTTGAGAGGGCTAACAGTGAGCAGAGAAAAATTATCATGGAAGGTCTAGGATCCAATGATCTTTCAAAACTTAAGGCTACGGCAAGTCTGATCACCGAGCTCTCCCTTGATTATGCCTATGAAATGGCCAGGAAGTATCACGAGGAGGCCATCGCTCACCTTTCTAGGGTCACCCCTAGAAACGAGATTGCCATGAATGGTTTACGAAGCATAGCCGATATAGTTATCAAAAGGCGAAAATAATTGCTTGATGTGCTTTTACCTCTAATCGTCGCATTTATTGTAACCATTCTGACGACCAAGTGGGTGATGGGAGTCTCTAAAAGGAGCGGTTTCGTAGGGAAAGACGTGAATAAACCTGATAAACCAGAGATTCCGGTTTTGGGAGGTATAGGTATCCTTGCTGGCCTGGTGGCGGGCGATTTTGCCCTCCTGGCCATAGATCAGGAATACGCGGGGATTATAACCGCAGTTCTTCTCTCCTCTCTGATAATAGGGTTTATAGGACTTCTTGATGACGTGCTCAACCTCAGACAGTCCATAAGGGCCCTTACACCTATCTTCGCCTCAGTACCGTTGGCCATCTACAGTATAGGACATTCCACAATATCAATACCCTTTGTAGGCCCAGTGAATTTTGGAATATTTTATTACATTATTATTGTACCAGCTGCATTAACCATAGCTTCCAACGCTTTCAATATGCTGGAAGGATTAAACGGCCTTGGAACAGGTATGGGTCTGATCATGGCCATGGCTCTGACTGTTATAGGTTTAAGGGGAAGTGGGGTCACCGCAGAGGCAGGGGATATGGCCATGATTTTGGCAGTGGTTTTGGCGTCATTTCTCTACTTTAACAAGTATCCCGCAAAGGTATTTCTGGGAAATATTGGAACGTACTTGATAGGTTCTGCCATAGGCTCAATTGGAATATCAGGTTACATGCTGACAGCGCTGGCCTTTCTCTACTTTCCCTACGTTCTGGAGTTCATTCTGAAGGCCAGAACCAAGTTCAAGGGAGTTTCATTTGGTCAGGTGAATCCAGACGGTACGCTGACCTGGAGTGGCTCTCCTAACTCGCTCACCCACGTTGTTATGAAACTCGGGAGGTTTAGGGAGTACCAGGTAGTTGCAGTGCTGTGGAGTGTGGAAATAGTGATGGCGGTGTTGGCTGTAATCTTCCAGACTACAGTAATCAGGATATAAGGTTATAGATGGAATCCAGTTTCACATGGTCCGCTCACGCGCCTCCAAAGACTTGACCGTCGAGAAAGCTGAGCCCAAATCCTGGCTCGAAGGATGATATGTCGCAACATTCATTCGCTTCGACACAGTTCGCAACAATTCAACACGATATTTGATTTGGGAATTTTCTTAAAAACGCTAATTAAGATATGCTAACTGTGAAAAGGAGAGATTTTCTCAAAGCAATGATTATTTCTACCTCATTGCTGGTGTTGGGAAGACCCCTAGTATATGAGTATCAACATTCACAGAGCGCCCTAACTCCCTTTGGCTCATGGTACGTTGTTCAGATAGCCGGGACCCCGGAAGTCCTGGTCAACAATTACGTCCTAACGGTTGACGGTGAAGTGAAAAATCCTATGACCTTCACCTACGAGGATTTAATTAATTTACCATCCGTTGAAGTGAAGGATACCATACAGTGTGTTTCGGACCCCTTTTTCCTTAAAGCCAATGTGGTATGGACAGGGATTCCCTTGAAGGAGATTATTGATATGGTTAAGCCTAGTCCTGATGTGATCAAGGTGGTCGGATTCGGTGCCGAGGGTTACACCGCTGATATCCCAATCTATAAGGCAATGGAACCTGACGTGATAATTGCATATATGGCCGATGGTAGACCCTTACCTCAGGTTCACGGATATCCAGCGAGATTAGCAGTGCCAGGGTGGTGGGGCTACACATATGTCAAGTGGCTGGTAAGGTTATACTTCACCTCAAAAAACGTCCTAGGCTACTGGGAGTCAGAGGGTTATCCAGATGTGGCGAAAAAGTGATCTACTCGGCCTATCAGCCCTAGTACCAATCCTCTCCTTCATTTTCCAGCCAATGTGGATACTTGGGATAATCATGATCACAGTATCTTTCAAGTCGTTTGACCTCAACTTTAGGGATTCGATCTATACGGCTCACTTCAGGAAAAAGACATCTCTGGGTCTTCTCCTTCTTTCAATCCTGGAGGGGATAACGGGATTTGGGGCAGGGCCTACCACGTCTAACTTCATAAGCGAGGTTACCTTTGGGTTAATGAGTAGAGGCCTTTCACTGGAACTTCATCTTGCGTTGATCACTCCTTTGGCTTTATTGTTTGTACTTCACACTGTATCAGGTTTCGGATCCATACTAATCTCTAAGGGGATAAGAAACCAGACGGTTTATAGGTACGTGATACCAGCAGTGTGGTTGGGAATGTATATAGTTACTGTTTATCTGGACCTCAATTATTTCATCCCTTAAGCCTGCTCCTCTAGGTATGGGAGAGTGATGGAATCCGGAAGCTATGCTAGTGGTTTTTATTAATTTTTATCCTCTGGCACGGGCACCGTTCAGAAATAGCTGAAAACTTGCAGAATAGCGCATGCGTCAGGGGAGGGTCCGCACGGTCCTCAACCTCACCATAGGGTGGAGCCTTCCATTGCGGTGGATTTTCAGGACCGTCACGGCTGAAGGGAACCGCCCTCACGCGCACACTCCGAACCTCACGCACATGTATGCCCTGTGGATCTGCTGTTCCACCGGGTCCACGTGCTGAGTCTCGGGATGGTCCGGAGCCCTGAGCTCCCCGCTTATCTGTCGCGCCAGGTTTTCTATGCCCCTCTCGAAGAGCGAGGCGGTCCACTCCAGCTGGTCCACCGCATAGCTCGCTATTTCCTCCGACCAGCCCTCCCTCACGAGAGCCTCCTCGAGCCTCACCGCATCCACAAGGAGGTCCACAGCCTGGATGAAGGCCTGCCCCACTCCCCTGGAGTTGGCGAACTCCACTATGTGGTCAAAGCTGTACGACCTGGGAGGCGGGACAAGATAGGACGATTTGAGCACGAAGGTTGAACCCTGATAGCTCTCCTCCAGGTCCGGGATGACTCCCGACTCGCCCACGAAGCCCGCGAGCCCCAGCTGTTGGCACTGGCCCGTGCAGGGCAGGCTGGCGAAGAATGGGGCACCCTGTATCACGGGGTATTCCCCAACACCAAGGCCGAACACCTCCCGTATATAAGTAAACAGGGATGAAGTGACTCCTGGAACCCTCAGGGAGGCCAAGGCGTTGGGGTAAGAGACGTAGCCAGGGATGCCCAAGAACGACAGGGGATTCTCTGTCGCTGATAGCGCAGGCAACCAGGTTGGAGTACCATCAGATGCAGCATTAATTTGATTTGATATAGTACCACTCAGAACCTCCTTGTTGAAAAAGAGACCTTCTCTTCCACGGCTCGTGCCTCCAATATATGCATATACTCGGGGAACAAATGAGGGTATGGCTCCCACATCGAGATAGGCCCCAAACTCCGTAATATCCTGCACCACCCCTGAGGTACAGGGCGATACTGGAGGAACGAATTCCCTGAAAAATTCTTCATCTGCGTAACGTTGTCTCACAGGTATCGCGGTAACCCCATAAGAGCCTGACAGTAACCTTCCGAGCAGATTCGAGTCAGAACTAAAAGTGAAAGAAGAACCGTACTGGGATACGTTCACCTTGTTCACGTTATATGCCCAGACGGGAGAGAAACCCCCAAGGAACACGAAAATCTCCCTCTCCAGTCCTCCGGTGGTCCTGGCCTGAGTCTTCACCAGCAGTCCATGTCTCACCAGCTGATCAATGCTATTTATGTAGCCAGCCCTATCCTTTGAGGATACCCTACCCGGATAGATGAGGGAGGGGATTAGCGGGAGGGATTCCGGATCGTTCTTCACATGGTTCAGGGTGCAGGTTCCCTCGGCCGTGCTCACCACAGCTGCCGTTCCCAGGATAGCCATGGAGAGCCAGTCCAGGAGTTCACCCCATGATATCTCCCCAGTCTCCGACAGGACACTTCTTTCAGTTTGAGTTGCCATGTATATCAAAATAGGTATCAATATATTTGAGTTTTTATTTAAATCATATATCATGTTCATTATATAATGCCTGGATAGATTGGGGTCACTGTCCCTAGTTTAGAAAGATCTAACCGCAAAGTTCCTGATCTGCCCTTCGGCTTTCCCACAAAAATGTCAATCCGATTATCTTGATTTCTCCACGTCTATTATGGAAGTCTCAACATATGTATCCCGTTGAGATAGCAGGAAAGAATGCGAATGATCTTTTATATCAAGATTAAGCTTATATGCCATCCGTTATAATGGCAATAGAAGGGGCCGTCGTCTAGTTTGGTCCAGGACGCCAGGCTTGGGCCCTGGTAATCGGGGGTTCAAATCCCCTCGGCCCCACGTGCGAAGTCCTAACTTTAATGGATCACCTGTCTGTTTCTACGTATTTTAAGCGTTGATTGCCTTGAAATATACTACTCGACCAAGTTTTAGATGTGAATTAGCTCTACTACGTGGAGGTCCGGTCTCACGTGAGAAAGTTTTAAATGGGATAGTCCATGTTTTATAATGCACGTGCCGCGGTAGCTCAGCTGGCAGAGCGCTCGGCTGTTAGCTTTAGTCTGGCAGAAACCGAGCGGTCGACGGTTCGAGTCCGTCCCGCGGCGCTCTTTTTGTTTAGAATCTTTATTCACTTTTGTGAAAAATGGTTAGCAGGGACATGGTGTTATCAAACTAGCATAAATTTGTTTTACGGCTTCACAACTTCCCATTGACATGACTGCACTATGAAGAATAACAACGTGAGTAATCAGCGATACACTTCAGTACTGTTAAAAAGGAAAAATTCAAGTTTCTCGATCTCTCTGGAGTTATTGAAAGGAGATTCATATCATTTTTTGGGTAAAATATGATAAAGATGTGTTAAATGGAGTTTGTAGATCTCACAAAGAGGATTGACGGGTCACCATGCCAGAATAATTTTAAAGAACGTCAAATCCGGTGTGAAGTCTCAAAGAGGAAGGCACCGATTTACGATCAAGTTGTCATCGCAGGATGATTTTTATGGAAGTTTGACAACACTATGGAACAACTTCAATGGCGTTGGAACGCATCGTCCAGGACGGTAGAGGTAGTAAATTATCTTTCCTAAAATGTCATAAGTCTTGCCAGAACCAGGTAATAGTAGAAAATCAAACAAAGAAATAAATTCCTTACTGATTAACGTTAAATTAACTGTCAAAAAATCAAGACTTGCCCGTAAGCTCCGAGACCCTCTTTATTACTTCGTCTAGCACGTCTTTACCCTGTCCTGGGTCCAGTATGGCAGCAGCGGCTGCACCAACCTGTAATCCGCAGGCCTCGCCGATTCCCTTCTTGGTGGGAACGTAAATGTATGGTATCTTCTTCTCTTCGCACAAAGGTGGTAGATGGGCAACTATTTCCTCAGGCTGGACATCCTCAGCTATGAGGACGAGTTTAGCCTGGCCCCTCTCTATAGCCTTGGTAGCCTCGTTGGTACCCTTTCTTATCTTGCCTGTTTCTTTGGCTTTCTTTAGAGCCTCTAGAGCTTTCTCCGCCAATTCCGGCGGAACGTCAAATTTTACATAAGACGGTTTAGCCATTTGCGTTCATCCTCCTTCCTATGTCGTCACGCCGTGCAATTTAAGCCTCGAGAATTAAAAAGTTACTCATGTGCGAATATCATGGTAATTCCGCTAGGCGAGATACTATCGACTCTAGCGAATCCGTAGCGAACTAGCTGAACAATATCCCCTGCTTTCAGGTTCTCAAAGTACCTTTCCCCATATCCCTTTATCTCCTCTAGGTTCTTCTCGGGATCTGCCCTTATCACGATCACGGGTTTGCTATCGCTCTTCTTTACCCACTGGATTATGTCAGCCCCCATTCTCTTGGCTGACTCCAGATCCTGACTGATGAACCTTAAAGCGTCTCCTTCTATCTTCACGTTGCAAAGATCCATGAGTCTAACTATCTTCCCCTGTTCAACGTCATCTCTGTCCAAGTAAATCTCATCGCCGGGCTTCACCGAAATCTCCCTGAACTCCTGTTTGGACGGGATTAAGGGTACTTTGGCTTTCATTTCCTGAGGAATGTCCAGCTTGAAGGCAACTCCGTCCTTGACGAACATCAGTCTCTTGGCCACGGGGTCCAGAAGTTTCCTGTTAACGGAAGCTATGTTGTCGAAGCTAATCGTCGCGTCAGTTACTTTCAGTCCCACCTGTATTATGATCTCCCTCACTGTGTCCGGTATAATCCCCCTCCTCCTTAGCCCCGCCAGCGTAGGCAATCTGGGGTCATCCCTTTCCGATCCTGTCTCCAGCATTCCCCTTATCTTGGACTTACTCATCATGAAGCCCTCAAGTTTCAGTCTTCCGAACTCCAGGACTGTTGGCATTTCCCAGCCCATATAGTTGTAAACCCATCTCTGTTTCTCGGTATTTGTCATATGTTCCTTTGCACGTAGAATGTGGGTTATCCCAAACTCATGATCGTCCACCGCGGTGGCAAAGTTGTACGTGGGCCAGACCCTGAACTTGTCCCCAGTTATGGGATGGGGGTTCCTCCTGGTGTCGATAATTCTGAGCATGACCCAATCAATCTTGGACGGATCTGGATCCTCAGGGTTGGTCTTTATCCTCACAACAGCCTTACCCTCGTCAAAATCGCCATTTAGCATCCTCTCCCACAACTCTAGGTTGACTTCAGGTGGGTTGCTCCTTGGTTTGTATTCCGCCATCTTCCTTGCGTCCCTATGGGCCTTAAACTCGGAATCGCTGAGCGTATCAACGTACGCAACCCCCTTCTCCAGCATCACCTTGGTTACCTCGTAGTAAGCGGACAATCTCTCAGAGGCCTTGAACTCGAGATCCCACGTTATATTCAACCATCGTAGATCATCCCTGATCCACTGGTAAGCCTCCTTGATTGGTTTCTTTACCTTGGGATCAGTATCGTCGAACCTAAGAATGAACTTTCCATTGTACATCTTGGCATACTCGAAGGAGAGGACTGCGGCCCTGGCGTTCCCCAAGTGAAGAGGACCATCGGGATTCGGAGCGAATCTGGTGACCACGGTTCCCTTTACGTTTGGTAAAGGAGAAAGGGTCTTTTTCTCTTCCTTCTTTCTCTCCTCAAGCAGGTCAGGGTACCTCTGGATCTCTGCCGTCTGCTGTTCCAGAGTCATTGAGTTTACCTTGGCTACCACTTTCTCGGCAAGCTTAACCACTTCCTTTGCATTGGCCTTTAGCTCAGGCTTCTCCGCAAACACCTTGCTCACAACTGGACCTACCTGGGCCTGTCCGTTGTGCTTGACGGCATTCCATAACGCGTATTTATATACAATTTCCTCTAGTTCCATTACGATCAACTCAGTAACATTTCAATGAATTCCATAACTCCTGCTCCGCTTTTTAATTTAAGTGAGATGGAAGCAACTTTCTTCAGCTCCGGATCTGCATTGGAGACAGCGGCTGTAATCCCAGCCTCCCTAAACATTTCCACGTCGGTTCTGGAGTCCCCTATGGCGCCGGTTTCCTCCTTGGTGACCTTCGCGAGTTCAAGTAGTTTCCTCACTCCAGCTCCCTTCCCCCCAGGTTTACCAGATAGGTGAAGAGCGTAACCACTACTCTGTACAACTAGTCCTCTCTCCTCCGCCCACTTGATCATTTCATCTTTCAATTCTGCTGGTGTAAATCCAAAATCCGATTTTCTGAACTCGTTCTGCCAGCTTTCCTTGAGGTTGAATACCTTAGCGAACTCCGAGACTATATCTCTGGAGAGCGTCTCGCATACCCTATATGTGACTCCTTTGTAAAAAACAAAACAACCATTTTCCGCAACAACCCCTCCAGTCAATCCCAGATAATTGTGTAACCCCCTCAACACAGGATAGGAATTCCCACTTACGAGGGCCACTTTTATGCCTGCCTTTTCTGCTCTCCTCAGTGCCCTGATAGCGTCTATATCCACGACATAGGTGCCCCTGTCTTCGGTTAATGTACCATCTAAATCGGTTAAGAGCATCTTAATCAAATTAATTCCCTAGCTCTATTGACAAACCTTCTATCGACATAAACTCTTCTAATGATGAGCCTCTCGGGTATTGACCTAAGTAGGGTGGGATAACTATCTAGGCCTATTTCCTTGTCCTTGGAAATCACCCTTATCCTGTCCTTATCCAGTATTGAGATTTTTTCTTCAAAGGGGTAAAGAGAATCGGGAGGAATGAACTTGACTAGCCTCTCTGTGATCTCCTTGAATTTGGTATCTTTCTCGTTGTCGTAACCAATTTCCTCGTAAACTACCTTGGGCCCTCTCCTGTCAAGGAAATCCTTAATCATCTGCGATGTGACTGAGTTGGGATTGTTCGAATAGCACCTATAGAGGGAGCCAAAAACCCACTCGTCATCCCAGTAGGGAAAAGTTCCTCCCTCTATCATTCTCTTTACATCCTCAACCTCCAGCCTAGTCTCGCATTCCTCCACAAGTTTAGAGTAGATGCTCCTCAGGAACAGCTCGTATCCCAGGATCGTTTTGTGATAGTATACCGCCTGGTACATGTGAAGCCTTGAGAGATAGAAGTTCTCCAAGCTTATTATTCCCTTATCCTGGATAGAAATTCCGTTTTCTCCATATGAGATAGTAAAAATAAGTCTATCTAGATCTATCCTTCCCAGTTGAATCCCAGTATGCGTCGAATCCCTTATCAGGTAGTCCATTCTATCCACATCAACGTCACCGTCAATCACAGAGGTTAACATACTGGTTCCGTTGAGGAGATCCCTCACCTTTCTATGATCTATTCCAAATTCGTCTAGGACATCCGATATGTAATTTTTTATAACCAGCTCCCTGAGTTCCTTGTTTCCGAGACCCTTGGTTATGTAAAAGCTCTCTATTGCATGACTGAAAGGAAACTGACCCAAATCGTGAATTAGGGCTGCTATCTTGACAAGGTTTAACTCCTCGCTATTTATTGTACCTTCCTTAACTAATTTGTTTCCAATTTTATCGGCAAGGTAGTACGTCCCTAGGGAATGGCTGAACCTAGTGTGAGTTGCGCCCGGGTAAACTGTGTATGCAAGGCTGGTCTGCCTGATTCTTCTAAGCCTCTGAAATTCCGGTAAGTCCACCAGTTTAACCGCTAAATCGTCTAGCTCGATGGTCCCATGAACTTCATCGAATACCCTTTTCATATGCAGAAATAAGAAATGTAAAATTAAAAGTCCATCCCAGTTTGGGGTAGCTGCGGGCCCTTTCGGATCCCACCGCATCCCCAACGCGGAGGACTTTACTTCCGGGTTCGAGATGAGTCCGGGTGTTGCTCCCCCGCTATGACCGGGTGGACAATCTCTTATTGTTCAGCCTTCCTTAAAAAATTATTTCTTAGATGTTACGGCCTCAGCATATATCCCGGCAATGTAGAGCGGGCCGTTATCTTTGGGACAGTTGCCCACGAGCTTGAGTACAAAGTCACCTACTTGGAAGTCTCTTTCTTGAGTATAGTCGCATTGCATGCATTTTATGAGAGTCTTGACCTTCAGATTCTGCTTGGAGTCAACACTTATTGCCACTTTCCATCACTGGGCTATACCCGCCGTGTTACCTACTCCCACAACCACCACAGTGCTTCCAGGTTTTGTCCTTTCTAGGATGATCCTCTTTACATATTCTATTGCTTTATCTGCAGCTTGATATACCTCTTTCCTCATTTCCGTAATGGCCTCCTCCATGCTCATTTTAACAATGACTGCGTCAATTGGTATTCCATACTTCACTGCAACCCTCTCTATGGCTATCTTCTCTGGCCCTGGGTCACCCATTGCAACACCCATTCCCTCGGCCACAGAACCAGTCTCCTCTCCCTCAAGCTTAAGCGCCGCATCCACTGTTATTATTCTTGACACTCTTCCGCCTTCTCTCTCAATCACGTTTTGCACTCCCTCACCTGGAGTACCCACAGTAGCCATTGGGCCTTCTGCCTTCACCACAACTACCTTCCTTCCTTCAAACTCTATCGACCCAGCTATGGTATCCTTACTTACAGTGAACTTCTGATCGGCTTTCATTAAGAACCTTGAGGCAACTAAAGGTCCTAAACCATCTCCTATGGGTATTCCCTGAAGGAAGACTTTCTGTGCCTTGGCATAGGCCTCCGCGTATTTCACGTATATGGGAGCCACCATCTGAAGCTGATACATTATCATGATGCTGTTCAGTTTCTTCGCCATGATTAGGTAATGCCTAATCACCTTGTAGATCAGGTTGAGCGCATTAACCACTTCTGTGGAAATTTCTATTTGACTCCTTGTCATGGGATCAATGTTAGGGTTCACAGCGGTTATCATTTCCCTCACTGTGTCCTCGTTGGACCTCATTAGAAGCTTCATCCTGTTTATGATGTCAGTGGGCTCAACGCTAACTGGGTCAATAACGAACCTGTCTATTATCCTGTCCACGAAGGCCTTTGGATCTGCAAATCCCTTCTCCTTTAGAAGCTTTTCAGTGAGTCCTCTGGAGTCCTTCAGGTATCCCTCGATCATCTGAAGTTTCTGTTCAACATCTCTGCTAAGAAACATGATTTGGGTCTTCTGCTGAACTCCAGGGAAGAATGAAAGGGCTAGAAGGGCTATGAAAAATATGTAAAATATATATGAGAACGCCAAGGCTGCCCCGCTTTGACCTTGACTACTGGTCTGTGCAAGAGCTATTATTAATCCATTCATAATGTTCGTATAGACACGCGTTTGTGAGAAATTAAACTTTTATCAAAGTACCAGTAACCTCAGGTTAAAACAAGCGTTCCCTTCTCGTCAACGTAAACCGTGTGTTCAAACTGGGACACCATCCCCCTTCTAACCTCCAGGAGGACCGGATATGCGTGAAGGGCACCGCGCTTGCTTAGGGTCCTGAGAGTTTGTTCAACCTCCTCCTTGCTACCCAGGTCTGATAGCCATCTCTCTGAGAAGGGCAAGGTCTTAAATCTCCTATCAATTTCCTCCAGGTATTTCCTTTCAGTCTCTGTTAGACCCCTCACCTGTTTCAATCTTAATGAGTAGATTGTTACCTCCTTCCCCTCAACCACTTCTCCTCCACCGTCAGTAGCGAAGGGCTCTATGGCGTAAGTGTTACCTCCCTGAATCCTCCCGGTGATTCTCTCGTAAACGTTAGGCACGAAAATACCTGCATGGAGTTCATATCTTCGAATGAGGTGCCCCCCAAGGTTCCTTACGGGTTTAAAGCCGTATCCCCTGATCGTTTTCTCAATAACTTTTCCTATATCTGACAGTGAAGCCCCCATCTTAAAATTGGAGATAGCAGACTTCAATGCATCCTTAGCAGCATCAGCTAGCCTCTCCATTCTGTCATCGAGGTAGACAGTTACTGCGGTGTCCGTTATGTATCCCTCTATATGGGCACCTATGTCCAGTTTCACAATTGCGCCATCAGGAATTACCTTCTCGTCCCCTATCACGGGGCTATAGTGTGCAGCTTCGTGGTTAATGGAGAGATTGCAGGGAAAGGCAGGCCTTGCTCCAGCCTCAATTATGGCCTTCTCAACAGCCTCACAAACTTCAATCACCTTAACTCCCGGTTTAATCATTCTGGCCCCAAGATCCCTGGCCCTAGAAGCAATCTCACCAGCGGCCTTAACAAGCTTTAATTCGTCCTCGGTCATGGAAAGATAATACGCGAATGAAATTTTTATTTTTAGTCTAATACAATGTCCCATGTCTCAAATTAGATGGTTAGGTCATGCGGCAGTGGAGGTTCTCATTTCTGGAAAGAGGGTTGTAATTGACCCCTTGATAAAAGACAATCCCCTATCTCCAGTAAAGCTTAACTATCTGGAGGGAGTCAGCGTCGTTGGGGTAACCCACGATCATTATGACCATCTTGGGGATACGGTGGAGATATTGAAAATGAATAATGAAGCAAAACTATTTGCGACCTTTGATCTAGAGATGTATCTAGTTAATCAGTTTAAGGTTCCTGAGGCGCAGCTTATTCCCGCCAATGTTGGAGGCTATGTGGAATATGAAGGGATAAGGCTGGCCCTGACTAAGGCAGTTCACTCAAGCGAACATAGTGACCCCACAGGGATTGTGGTATCCGATGGCCGTACAACCATATATCACGCAGGTGATACGGGACTCTTTGAGGACATGAGGTTGATAGGCCAAGTATTCCAGCCGGATTACGCACTCCTACCTATTGGTGGAAGATTCACCATGGATCCTAAGCAGGCGGTGATTGCGGTGGATATGATAAAACCGAGGAAGGGTGCAATCCCCATACATTTCAACACGTGGGACATGATAAGGGTTGACCCCCAGGAGTTTGTGAAGGGAGTTAAGGAGAAGGGCTACGAGGCAATTCTGTTACAGCCAGGTCAGTCAATCGAGTTGTAGCGTAATGCTCAGTGAGAACGAGCTTAAAATCTTGGATTTTTTGAGAAAGAGAAAGGAATCGACTTCCCAGGAAATTGGGGAAGCAACAGGTCTTCCTCCAAGCTCTGTTTTCAGTATTATTGCAACTCTGGAATCCAAGGGTATAGTGAAAGTAATCTCAGAGGAGACCAGAAGGGTGGCTAGGTTAACTGAGGAGGGTAAACTGAGGGCTGAACAGGGTTTACCAGAGGATCGTCTGGTTTCCACTCTCAATGGTAAGCCGGCTAAGATACAAGAATTGAAAAGCGTCCTTGGCAAGGACTTTGAGATAGGTTTTGGATGGGCTAGGAGAAAGGGGCTCATAATCGTAGAAAATGATACTGTAATACCCAAGGTCTCGAGTCACGTCTCACCTGAGTACATTGCGCTCAAGGATCTTCAGGCCGGAAAGGAAATTGGAAGGGAGATGCTGGATTCGCTCGTCAAGAGGAAGCTGGTTGAGGTAAAGGAGGAGAAAGTTTTGAAGGTTCAGCTGGTTAAGGACGTTGAGGTCAGACCAGCGGAGCTCTACCTAACCCATGAAATGCTTACAACAGGTTCATGGAAAAATTACGAGTTCAAGCCATATAACGTGGAGGCCGATCCTCCTTTCTTTCCCATAGGCAAGACACACTACTTCAGGGATTTTATAGAGAAGGTGAAGGACCTTATGGTTGGATTGGGTTTCGTGGAGGTGTCTGGAGAATTTGTGGAGACAGAGTTCTTCAATTTCGACATGTTATTTCAGCCACAGGATCATCCTGCCAGGGAAATTCATGATTCCTTCGTAATTGAGGGAAGAGGGAAACTACCAGATGGGGACCTCGTTAAAAAGGTAAAGGAGGTACACGTGAAGTGGTGGAGGTATTCGTGGAGTGAGGATAATGCCAGGAGGCTTGTTCTCAGGAGCCAAACCACCGCGGTCACTGCTAGGGTACTAAGTGGTGCACCTAGGGCAATAAGGGCCTTTACAATAGGTAAGGTCTTTAGGCCAGATTCCATTGATGCTACCCATCTCATAGAGTTCCATCAGATGGATGGGCTGGTTGTGGAGGAGAACTTCACGTTCAGGGACCTCCTTTCCACTCTTCGTGATATATTTCAAGGGCTGGGAGTTAAACAGGTGAAGTTTAAGCCGGGCTACTTCCCGTTCACAGAACCCAGCGTTGAAGTCTATGGTTTTATTGATGGCCTTGGTTGGGTGGAGATGGCCGGTGCTGGACTCCTTAGAAAGGAGGTTACGGAGCCTGCAGGTGTTTACTCACCGGCCGGCGCATGGGGAATAGGAATAGACAGGCTGGCCATGCTCTTCCTAGGTGTCAAGGATATAAGGGATCTGTACTCGCTTGACATAGAGTACCTGAGATCAAGGAGGGTGATCTGATGCCAACCATAAACCTTAACAAGTGGATATTGCAGGACTTGACCAGGCTAAATGAACAGGAGTTAGTGGATTACCTCTTCAGACTGAAATCTGAGGTATCGCCGGTGAATCAGGACGAGTATTCCATAGAGGTTAACGCCGATAGGCTGGACATGCTTAGTCTAGGTGGGATAGTCAGGGCACTGAAGGGAATAACAGGTAGGGAATTGGGGGAGCCAAAATACACAGTAAGGGACACCGATTACGTGTTGGAGGTGGAGAGAGTACCCTCAAGGCCCTACGCTCTAGCCTGTATCGTTTATAACGTGAAACTCAACCCGGACCTTTACCTGAAGGAACTCATTCAATTCCAGGAGAAACTACATGATACCATAGGCAGAAGGAGGAAGAAGGTTGCAATTGGAATTCATGATCTTCAGAAAGTTGAGGGGAAGGTGATAAGATATGCCCCAGTGCCTCTTTCCACCACCTTTGTCCCTCTCTACCAGGAAAAGGAGATGAGCGTTAAGGACGTGCTTCAGGAAACACCTCAGGGGAAACAGTATGGGAATATTTCAGTTTGGGATAATTATTCGCCTGCCATAATGGATGAAAAGGGTATTCTGAGTGTGCCCCCTGTGATTAATTCTGACAGGACCAGGATCACTGAGAATACTAGGTCACTTCTGATAGATGTAACGGGTACCAACTTCGACTCAGTGGTGGAGACAATGGATCTTCTGGTAACGGGGTTGGCTGAGCTGGGAGGGATAATAGGAAGGATTAAGGTGAAGGGGATGAACGTGGAGACATCGCCTGTATTGAGACATACTCTAGTTCCGTTTAGTCTAGAGGACGTGAACAGAAGACTGGGCATTAATGTCTCTAAGGATGAAGCAGTAACCCTCATCCGTAGAATGCGAATGGAAGTTGAGACAGGAGATGGGTTGGCTGTTGTGGTTCCACCTTACAGGGTGGATATAATGAACTACACAGACGTGGCAGAGGACATAGCGATGGCCTATGGCTACGATCGCTTCACGCTGGAGTCCAGGCGAGGCATGGTCACCGGATCACTATCGGAGAAGTCTGAAATTTACAGGAAGCTGAGAACACTTCTCATAGGAGCAGGATTTCAGGAAATATATACATTAGTCTTGACAAAATCTGATTATCAGAGGGGTGAAGTTGTGAGGATTGCTAACCCCATCTCAGTGGAGTATGATTCAGTGCGAAACTCGTTACTCTGGAATAGCCTCCTCTTTCTCTCCAACAATCAGCACTCTAGGTTTCCTGTGAAAATATTTGAGATAGGCGAGGTTGTTCGGAGGGACGAGAATAAGGATACCAACTACGCCAACGCGACTAGGTTGGCCGTGGCCATCATGGACAGCAAGGTCAGCTATGAAATGCTTCAGTCCCCGCTTCACCAGGTCTTACTTAACCTTCTAGGAATAGCCCCGTCTTACAGGCGTGTAGACAATGACATCCTCATGAAGGGCAGATCAGCCGAAATCATACTTAGGCACGAAAGAGTTGGGGTAATTGGTGAGGCCAATCCAGAAATATTAAGAAGTTTTAATTTGCTATATCCTGTGCTATTGGCAGAACTTGACTTGGATGCATTGAGGAGGGTGATATGATGCCAGTTCTAGAGTTAGCTGATGTAGACCTCTATTACAGGAGTGATGGAAGAGGAAAACCGCTGGTCTTGGTACATCACCTAGCCGGTTCTACTTTAAGCTGGGAGTTCATGATTCATGACCTGGCGTCCAGGTTCTGGGTCATCACATATGATTTAAGAGGTCATGGAAAGAGCTCAGTTCCTCCATCAAGATATACAATATCTGACCACGCTCAGGATTTGAAGGCATTGTTGGAGTATCTTGGTGTAAAGGACCCAATACTAGTAGGTCACTCAATAGGTTCTCTAATTACAATGGAGTACGCCCTGAAAAATTCAGTGAGTAGGCTTGTTCTCGTGGGCGCACTATACAAGGCACCTGATCCAATACCCTATATGAGGTATATGGACATCGCCACCAGATTCGGCATGGAGGCGTTGGCATTTTACAGGAGATTGAACGGAGAGATTCCCGTCAAGATAACGGAATCATTTTCTCTGTGGTCCAGATTCCTGCAAATCTACAGGGGCACTTCCGTGATAGGTTACATTAATACGGTGAGGGGACTTTTAGAGTCTCCAAATTATGAGTCAGAATTGGAGAAGTTGAGGGATTCTGCGCTAATCTATGGAAGTGAAGACAGGTTAAAGGCGAATCTGGACGTCTTCAAGAGGGCTGGATTCAGATATTTTGAGATTAAAGGAACTGGGCATTTCCCGAACCTGGAGAGTCCAGAGGAGCTACTGAGAATTCTCTACTCCCTCTAGTATAGTCCCTCCCAGCTCTCTTACAATAGCCTTTACCCTTTCGTTCACTCTCCTTACAGTATCTCTCACCCTTTCAGCATTTTCACCACTGTAGGCAATCTGGATCTCTAGATACGGTTCCCTTGTTTCGTGACCCTTTGGATGGGTCTTAATATAGACGCCGGTCTCCTTTACGACACTCTTGACGTGAGGAGCAAGAGCGGACTCCATTACCCCCTTAACAAGAAAACTTTCCTCGTAATAGTGAACAGGAGGTCGTCTGGCTAACCTGTTCAGAAAGCTCTCCAGAACGTTCTCCATTTCCTTAGGCACGCCTGGAGTGACTACTATGTCCGTTCCATTTACGTTAAGGGTGAAGCCGGGAGCTATACCTGCCTCATTCCTTATGGGTTTTGCCCCCTCTGGCAAGAGTGCCATTTTCAGTCTCTCCTGAGTTAGGGGTAGACCTTTAGCCTCATACTTCTCCCTCAACTCCTTGAGCGCTTCATCATTCATGACTAGAGGCCGGTTAAGCCCCTTGGCCAGTCCTTCAGCGGTCATATCGTCATATGTGGGTCCCAATCCTCCACTGACCACCACAATGGTAGGGCTTCTCGCCAAGATCTCCCTTATTGCCTTGGATATCTCATCTAGGTCATCTCCGATAACAGTGATCCTCCTCACGGAGAAACCCATTACCGTGAGCCTAGACGCGATATGAGAAGCGTTGGTATTTACAGTTCTGCCAGTTAACAGCTCATTTCCTATAGTTAATACCTCTGCCGTATATAGCATACGCATAATAATAAAAGCCATATCGAACTATAGAATTTATGGGCAAATGGGAAGGCTTCTTCTCAAATGAAACCAAGGGGCTCAAATCCTCGGAGATAAGGGATCTACTTAAGCTCACTGAAGGAAGGAATGTGATAAGCTTTGCCGGTGGGTTACCAGATCCCTCTACCTTCCCCGTAGAGGACATAAAGAAGATAACGGACGAAATTCTAGATACAAAGTCCTCGTCTGCTCTTCAGTACACGGCAACCGCTGGAGTCTCAGAGTTGAGGAAAGAACTAGTTTCATTCACTGGCCTGAGGGGTATCACTGGAATTAGTGAAAATAATATTTTCGTGAGTGTTGGAAGTCAGGAGGCCCTTTTCATCCTCTTTAATGTCCTTGTGGATCCTGGAGATAACGTAGTTGTTGAAAAACCCACCTACTTAACCGCCCTTAATGTACTTCGCACAAGAAAGCCACAATTCCACGGAGTTACGGTTACGGATAAGGGGCCCGATCTACACGCTCTAGAGTCCCAGCTGAGGAAGCTTAAGTCAGAGGGAAAGAAGGTTAAGCTCATGTATGTTATTCCCACAGCGCAAAACCCCGCTGGAACCACCATGTACCTAGATGACAGGAAATATCTCATGGAGCTAGCCTCTTCCTACGACTTTCTTGTAGTTGAGGACGATGCGTATGGATTTCTGGTGTTTGAGGGGGATAACCCTCCGCCCCTGAAAGCACTGGATAAGGAAGGGAGGGTAATCTATCTCGGTACCTTCAGCAAGATTTTGTCTCCGGGGTTGAGACTGGGTTGGATCGTCGCAGATGAGGAAATAATCCGAGAAGTTGAACTGTTCAAGCAAAACGTGGATCTTCACACGCCCTCGTTAAATCAGTTCATAGCTGCAGAGGCCATAAGGAGGGGGGTTATACAATCCAACTTACCCAAGACTAAGGCCCTCTACAAGCAAAAGAGGGACT
Organism: Metallosphaera javensis (ex Hofmann et al. 2022); assembly: GCF_022064045.1. Taxonomy (NCBI): domain Archaea; kingdom Thermoproteati; phylum Thermoproteota; class Thermoprotei; order Sulfolobales; family Sulfolobaceae; genus Metallosphaera; species Metallosphaera javensis (ex Hofmann et al. 2022). The sequence continues at coordinate 242,107 of NZ_JAKNCW010000001.1, forward strand.
ATATGATAGGGGCAATGGATAAGTACTTTCCCTCGATAGTAAGGAGGACGAAGCCCGTTGGTGGAATGTTCGTGTTCGCCTGGTTGCCCGAAAAGTTCAATACCACACAACTACTTCAGGAGGCCATGTTGAAGGGAGTAGCGTACGTGCCGGGTAACAGTTTCTATTACGATTACAGCGGAGCGAATACCATGAGGATAAACTTCAGTTTCCCAAGCAAGGATGAGATAGAGAAGGGAATTGAAATTTTAGGTAATCTGATAAAATCCAAGTTGTGAGTTTTAGCTTAGTGATTTTTTCACATTTACTATAACTCCAGGTTTTGGAGTGGGTATTGAGGCAAGGACGTTTTCTGATTTACCAACGAAATTCTTGATCATTTTGTCGCTCTCCTTACTATCTAGATATTTGAATGCGTCCTTTCTGACAGTGGGATAAACAACCTCGCTGGAGCTAGGCATGAATGGTGGCCAAGAATTCATGAACTTCGGTATTATTATCTTCCCATCGGGGCCGATCATTTTTTCCGCCAGATATCTAGCCCATCCTCTCACAGTGGAGACAATGATGTAATCCCATTTCCGTTCCATTGCAGAGTTTCTAGAGGAGCCATCATCCTCCACCATAACCAGATCTCCGATTAAATCTGCAAGTATCCTGGTGATTAATCCGGTACCCATGGCAAGAACAGAACCACCTCTAACTCTTTCCTTGATTTCAAGCGCCATGGAGATCAATGGAAGGAGTAATGCCCTCTCGTCAATTCCCTCAGGTAAAATAACGACCGAATCCACTGGTACGACCGCCCTTTCTGCCAGCACGCCGTGAGTTTCAGTCCCTATGCCTCCAAAGGAACGGGAGTAAGGCATAACAAGAGCAAGCTTCCCCATAATTGACTGATCAACATCAATACCCACATCTCTAACCCTTCCTAGACCTATCCCTCCTAGAATAGTGCCAGGTCTGACCCAGATTAAGCCCAGGTATATCCCGTTTTCAATTCCGTCAACTAGCGCCTGTTCCGTGGATAACTCCACAAAGTTTCTGCCCACTGGTATTTCCGGGACTTCAGCCTTAATAATACCCTGGTTGAACACTACCGATTTCATTTAGGACAAAAGCTGTGATGAAGTTAATAGAATTAAAGTTGAGTGGAGTTTGAATGCGTGCAGTTCACAATATAAGTAAGGAGTGTAGGGAGAAGATAGTGGAGCTTCTGCTGGAGAAGAGAAGTAAATCCGAATTAGCCAGAGATTTAGGTATATCTCCTGCCTCAATTGTCAAATTTTATAAAGGTAGAACGCACGCTAGCGACTTGACTATTTTGAGGGCATTGAATGTGGCAGATGAGGAGGAGAAGAAGGCTATAGCACGTCTAATTGTGGACGATCTTGTTGAAAGTTTACTCGACGTATTATCGGAAAACCAAGATTTGCAATCTGAAAAACTCGATCTCTTGAAGAAGACACTTGAGGAAAGGGATAAAAGAAGGATACTAACTTCTCTTGGCCTCGTATAGAGGGCATGTGATGCAGAAATGGGGATATTTCTCAACTACAACGTGCTTGACATTTTCTCCTCCAGCCTCTACGTACTCTGAGCTTAAACCTATCCTCTCCGGCTCGCTCACGTTCCACGCGTTGCACCTACCGTTCACCGAATGTCTACAGGTCTTCGATTTCCACACTCCCTGAACCTGGGCTATCTTTAACCAAGAGACGAAATCCCAGAGTCTCTGTATATCTTCCCTTATCTTTTGGACGTTGTCGCTCTCTTGATCCTGATGTATCTTTAGTTGTTCCTCTAACCTCTTTATGTCAAGCTCTATATCAGTGGGGGATATCAACATAATACTTGGCTTAAGATTATCCTCTACACTCATGATTACCTCATTGTCATAATATCCTTTTTAAGGCAGAATGCATAATAGTTCTTCGTGGCATGTGATGGTCAAGGAGCTCTATAGAGAGAGAATAAAGGTGCTAACTGATCTTTGGGGAAACATTCTGGACAACTGGGAAAACATGGACAGGAACTCACTTTTATCTCTGGTCCAGGAGATTTATGAGAAAAATGACATAAGACCATTCAGGGGCTTCAAATCCACCAATCTTTACGAGAAGGAGCTCATTAGTATATTTGTAGTTGGAAAGGATGGGCTTGGCCTTTATGATGACTATAGGCCTGTTTTTGATAAGCTGCTTCCCCTTGAGGAGAAGTTCTACGAGGTATCAAGGGCCATAATAGAGAAGGGAGCCGAAGAGGCCTATGCTCTAGCTGGTAGTGATAAGGACGTATTAGCTAGAGCGCTCAGGCTAATCTTTACCGAGGTAATTTTCTCATTCTCAGACGAATCAAAGTTACTTCAGGCCCTTAGGGTGCTCGATTCCTCTCCCAATGATGCCATAAAACACACAGCAAAGAGCTTTTCTAGATTCTATACAGCCTTTAGGCTAGCTGAGAATATAGCTGAGGGTCTGATTAGGGATAAAATGAACTATATAGCCATGAAGAAGGCATTTGCCATTAGTTTGGGCATAGAGTATCCACTGCCCAAATCCAGTTACGTGGCGTTAATATCCAAAGAAGTTTTCAACGTTAGTCCAAAACTGATCCGTAAAGTTCTAGAGGTTTCTGTTCAACCATAGATCTTTTTAAACAACGGTCGAATGATAATTAGGTATGCAAAATTTATCATCAACACAAAGGGAGATACTCCTGGCGTTAATTGAACTCTATAACAGACAAAAGAAAATGATTAAAAGTAAAGAAGTTGCTGACATGATAAGCAAGGATGAGGGTACTGTCAGAAACATAATACTGAGCCTAAAGGTTCTCGGACTTGTGGACTCCAAGCCAGGTCCCAATGGCGGATATTTACCAACATTGAAGGCATACGAATTCGTGAAAAACCCCACCATATTGCCAATATTGGACAAGCTGAGCCTTTATCGTGGTAACGTTGAAACTGACGTTAAGGTGGAGAATATTGAGTTGCTGGATATAACCAATCCGTCAGGTAATAGGGTTATCCTAAAAATTTCGGGAGATCCCAGGAAAATCAGACCAGGTGACAGCGTGAGGGTGGGACCAACGCCCTACAGTAGATTGGTTATTGAGGGTGTTGTATTAAATGCGGAGGAGGAACGCAGAGAGATAATTATTGATGTGAAGAGAATGATAAGCATTCCCAAGGAAAAGGTAAAGAATATCATAGGAAAGAGGCTTGTCTCCCTGAAACCTAACATGTCTCTCAGGGACGCCTCTAGAATTCTTCATAAAGAGGGTATAAGGGGAGCGCCTGTTCTGGACGAGTCAGGGAATGTGATAGGAATAATTACCACTGCGGATTTGATGAGGGCGTTTTACGAGGGTAATTTCGACGCAACAGTTTCGGATTACATGAAAAAAGACGTGATAACCATAAAGGAGGACGACGATATAATGGAAGCTGTCAAGAAAATGGTAACATATAACGTTGGAAGATTAGTGGTGATAGATGCCATTAACAGGGTAACAGGAATGGTTACGAGAACCGATATACTGAAATCCATTGCCGGACTAGAAGGATTATGGTCCATTTGAGGGAAAGATGCGGAATAATATATAAGGATAAATTCGTGGAGATTAGAAATGTATCAGAACGAGACCACGAATTTCTAATGGATCCGCAGGAGATCTACTCCTATCTTGATGGTATACAGGCAATAGTGCATTCTCACGAGGAGATATGCTACCCCAGTTTTAGGGATATTGAAAATATGTGGACGTGGAGGGTTCCATGGATAATTGTGGCGCCCAATTGCATCAAGGCGTTTTTATTCGCTGACAGTAGTGTAACTGAGATCGACGTTGATTCCCTTCTCCCTGAGGAATTGAAGGACCTTATCGTGCATCTTTCTTAGGAACTCCCTCTTATCACTGGCTAATACTATATCACTATACTCCTTGGCAAGAATCTGATGGGCAAAGGGACTCGGGATAGGATTGGGTCCGATCACAGTGAGCCTGATATCTCCCTTAGCTATTCTCTCCAGTATCCATTTTGCGCTGTGTATATCCATGTAGTCTTCCAGTATTTCCCTTAGAGTTTCCTTAAGCACAGGAAAATTGGGTATTTCTTTCACCACGTTCATCAGTACCTCGGAATTTAACTGTCTCCTATCTATGCTGGTTTCCCTCCCCTTATACCTCTTGAGGAGCATAAGCGATCTCTCGGCAGTGTGCCTAAATCTTCGTTTAACCATTTCAGTCCTGAGCACGATGTTTCCCAAGAGATCGTACACGTCATTTGGATTGATCTCCGCTATTGCCTTAGCTATATCGTAGTCCTTTTTTTCGCCTATGGTTAAAACGAATCCGTTATCCGTAATAGATGTTCTCACGTCCATGTTAAGATCGGATCCAAGTTTCCAGGCAACTATCCTTGAGAGCGCATCTAGGGCTCTTCTACCAAAGAGTGCGTGGAAGATAAAGTTCCTCCTGTCCTCCTCATCATCATAAATTTCGATGAGCAGGTTTTTATCATCGGGCACATTTCCGTCAGTAAATAGGTATTCCTCCAGTATGTAGGTGTAGATTGATCTAGCGGCTGATTTAGAGATATCAAGGAAATTCTCTATATAAGTAACTATCTCCTCCTGGGATTTACCCTCTCCAATCATTCGGGCAATCCTACCACGAAATGATGAGATCTCTATTGCTGACTCTATGGCAAGGGGTAACATCTCTGAGAACCAGCTGGGAACTGTGGGTCTCTGTCCCTCTGCAGGTTTTACCAGGACCCTGTTTCCCTTTGAAAGAAGAAACTCGTAAGTTCTTCCTCCCAGAATAAATATGTCTCCAGGGGAGAGGATTTCCACAAACTCCTCCTCAAGGTTTCCCACATACTTATTGCCCTCCGTGAATACTGGAATTAATGACTCCTCTGGGATGGTACCGCTATTCAGATAGAAGATCATCCTACCACCCCTCTTGGGCCTGATCCCTTTGTCGCCCAATCTTATCTTTGGGTACACATTCCTGCTATCCAGCCCAAACTTTCCCAGAAGATAATCAACCACGGAATCAAACTCCTCCCTCGTTAAGTTTGAAAAGGAGTAGGACCGTTTTATTGCCGAATAGAGTCTTTCCACATCCTGTTCAGCCATCAAGGATGATGCCAGTACCAGCTGGACCAGCACATCAAGGGGTTTTCTGGGTATATGAACGTTGTCTATCTTTTTCTCCCTTGCTAACTTCGTTAGGATAGCACATTCCACAAGATCATCTCGGTCTACCACTATCACTCTTCCCTTGCTTATCTGTCTTATATGATGACCTGCCCTCCCAATTCTTTGAAGCAATCTGCTAACGCTCTTGGGACTGCTCAGTAGAAGCACTAGGTCAATATATCCAATATCTATTCCCAATTCTAGGCTAGTTGACGATACCACTACCTTCAGTTCTCCATTCTTCAGTTTGTTCTCTATTTCCAGCCTTACGTCTCTACTTAAGCTACTGTGATGCGCGCCAACTAGATCGGCATCAAATAGCTTCTCCTCCTCAACCATCTTCCTTATCCTATAAGATACCCTCTCGGCCGCGCTCCTAGTATTGGTGAATATTAACGTGGTTCTATGTTTCTTAATTTCATCCATTATTGTTCTGTATATACCCCTGCTTACCTCCTCTTCCGATGAGTGGATGAGATCCCTTACTGGAGAGATGACCCTTAAATCCATTCCTTTCAGGAATCTCGCGTCTACAATCTTGCAATCCCTGTCCCCTACAAGGAATTTAGCTACCTCTTCTAGGGGAGAAATGGTGGCGCTCAGACCTATCCTTACGGGCGGTGTATTGCTGAGAAAGGACTCGAAGAGCTCAAGAAAGCCGGATAGATAGGCACCTCTTTTACTTCCTGCCAGTTCATGAATTTCATCCACAACTACCCATCTAACATCCTTCAGCCTCTGGCTAAACTTGGGGGAAACAAGGGAGATGGCGAAGGATTCGGGCGTGGTGATCAGTATGTGGGGTGGTCTCCTGAGCATTTTTTGCTTCTCGTTTGGCGAGGTATCACTGGTTCTCACCCCAATCCTTATCTCCTGGGGTAAGGAAACCTTAGTTTTTATCTCCTCTAGTGGAAGAAAAAGATTTTTATACATGTCGTTATTTAATGCCCTAAGTGGAGAAATATATACCGCATATACTTTGTCCTCTAGGGCATTTTTCTCCGCCAGCTCCAGGAGAGAATCAAGTATTCCCACAAAAGCAGCCATGGTTTTCCCACTACCTGTGGGACTGGAAATTAATACATTTTCATTTGCTTTTATTGTTGGTATAGAGGCTCTTTGAGGAGGAGTGAAGGATCCATACTTCTCACGAAACCATTGGGCCACATATGGTCTCAGGAGCCCAAATACCTCCTCATCGCTGATCTGCTTTGCCAGAGAAATCATTCAATCTACATCAAAATGAGGTAGAAAAAAAGTTGAGTTCTAAAGCTCTCTTTTGAATGTTGCTACGGTGAAGAGGTAACCCATGGAGTAATAGAGGAGCCACAATCCGGTCACCGTGGCTCCGTGGACAAGGTACATGATGGACGACGCTAGGAAGAGTGCTCCAAATAATAGTATTGGGTATTGAATCCAAGTGTCTACCTTAACTCCTTTTGGTGTGACAACATATTTCCTGTTTTTCCTAAGACCTGATAAAAGTCCGATAAGTATGAAAGGCGATATCGCCACGGTGTAGGAGGAGACCTTCCCCAAGGCCCTCATGGCCTCTACTAGTCTATAGCCCTTTCCAAGCGCAGTTTTAATGAAATTATATCCGTAAATAGAAAGCGAAAGGATCCAGACTAGGAGTATGGGAGTTCTCAGATAGTCAGTGATATGATTTAGCACAAAGAAAGAGATAAAGGTTAGGCCCAAAGCTGCCAAAAATGTCAGTCCTATGGGTACATATTGAAGAAGGAATATCAATATGTCTATTTTTTGTCTCAAAGATATGTTCTTGCTCATTATTTCCTTAAATCTCCTTGTTAGTACCTCTATACTCCCCATGGCCCATCTAGTTTGCTGGACGTAGAACGCCACTAGGTTATCAGGTACCTCTACGTAGACAGGGGAGGTGGAGGAACAGATCCTCTTTCCGCTTTTGATAAGTCTGGCTCCTATCTCTAGGTCGTCTTGAATCATTGATGGATCCCATGGACCCACCGATTCAATAGCCTCTCTCTTGAACATAGTACCGCAACCCACAGGGAAGATCCTGAGACCGCTGTTATCCCTTCCATTTAGAAGGGCTGTATCTGCTATAATGGTTGATATCATGATTCCCTTTGCTAGGGTGGAGTATGGTCTCTGTGAATATCCTACCCAGTTCAGCGTCACAGCATCGCATCCATGAATCCTTAACCTGTTGAATGCTTTCACAAGCGAGTCTCTTTCCAGTCTGGCATCGACATCAAGAGTTATTATTAGATCCCCACGGGATAAGGAGTACGCATATGCTAGGGCCCCGCTCTTATAACCTACCTTTTTCTCTCTCCTAACAATTTTGACCCTGAGTCCCTGGGGTACTGATATCTCCTTGATGAGTTTTTCGAAATACTCTGGAGGATCATCGGAAACCACTATTACCTCCATTTTGTTTTTATCCCATTCAACAGTTGTTAAATTCTCAAGCAGACCTTGAAGCGTATCGGCTCTCTCTCCCTTAATGGGAACTAGAATCGAAAGAGAAGGTAACTCTTCAGAGAATAAGGGTTCAAGACTTTCTCTAAATTTCATTCCGTTACGGAACAGAAAGTACTGGTAAAGTAAAAGGAAACTAGGAATAATAAATATGGCAATGGTGAGAATTGCTTGTATCAGCAAACTCATTGTAGTTTTACTCTATCCTTGGGGATAATAAAATCATATAGATGTCTGCTACTCTTTGGAGGTAACCTAAGTCCCTTGCTGGCTACGTTCAGTATTATCTCCTTTGATAAAGTCGGTGGTTTATATCCCTCGTTAGGGCTTCTTTCCACTGATACTCCAATTTTCCTTAAATTTTGTTCTATTAACTCTAACTTCCAGTAGGCTTCGAAAGCCGAGTTAGCGCAAATCCTGTACTCAATTTCAAGACAGATACTTCCTTCGGATTTCATTGATTTTAGAAACATTTTCCCTATGCTGTTCAAAGTTAGCTTTCTGTACCATACTCCAACGCTGATGCTGGAATCCAAGTAATTCACGTAGTACACTGGTATATTTCTATACCCTAGGACGAGGAGCGCCTCCCTCCTGTGATGCCCATCGATCACTAAAAGAGATTTTTCATCAACTATAATAGGAACAATGGATCGAGTCTCCCTAACGGAAATAATCGTCTCATTGAGTCTGCTCTTTATGATATCCTCATGCGGTTTCAGATCCCTTGGATCCGCGTAATCGAGCGTAATACTCACAGCATCCATTGAGTACACAAGTGTCGCACTTAGGTTTAATTGCTTTGCATGTGGTCCTACCGTGAGTTATAAGAAGAAGGTGTGCCATCAAATTTGAATCATCTGATACATTCCTCCAGAACAAGCTTATTTCGTCGTAACCTCCCTTGATTCCCAGTCTCTTTGAAACCCTGAAGATGTGGGTATCCACAGGAAATACAGAGTAACCCTTACATGTGAGTAACACCACATCAGCGGTCTTTTTCCCAACTCCCGGCATATCCACTAATGTTTTCCTAGCCTGGGATGGATCTAGGTTAAGGATTTTATTAATATCTCCACCGTATTCATTAGAAACTATTTTTGATACTTCCTTAAGTATTTTGGTTTTATTATTATACAGACCTACCTTTTTTATGGATCTCTTGATCGCTTCGGGGTCAGCCTCACTGAGTCTCTCAGGTGTGATACCCACCTCCTTATCCAGCTCCTCATAAGCCCTCTTTGCTCCTTTATCAGTGGTGTTTTGCGTTAGGATAGTAGCTATCAATACCTTGAACGGATCTCTTGTCTTTTCCCATATCTCCATAGCCAGAAAATCCTCCGATTTTATGGTGTAGGCTTTCTTGAGTCTATTTATGACCTCTCTTCCTTCGCATCTCAAATAATTCTCAAGGAAAGATTTGAGGCACCGAGCTTATAAGTGCTCTCAGATAAACTCCATCTTTGATGTATGAGTTAAAACTGGTCTTAGAGGCAATTTCCGATGGTGCACTAAACCCTGGGGAAGTGGTGATAAAGACTGGACTACCCAGATATGAGGTGCTGGCAATCTTCCATGTATTGGAGGGAATAGGGCTTGTTGAAACCATTTATTCCAAGGGTTCCCATAAGGTATACAGATTGACTGAAAAGGGAAAGGAGGTATTAAGGGGTCTAGAAAAGGGAGAAATACTAGATGTGAGAACGAAGGCTCAACCCTTGGAGGCGTAAAAGATATAAACTGGATTTCTTGCAATAAAAGCCCTATATTTTCCTAGTCTTTCCGCCTTACTAACAGACACTTGAATAACATCGTACTCCTGAAAGCTTGCTTCAAGTGCCCTGGATATTTCTCCCAGTGACTCTAAGGTAAACGCATTAATCACGACCCTTCCACCCTTCCTTAGCAAGGCGCGTGCAAGTTCAATCGATCCGCCCACGTTTTGCGTGCCTCCGATAAAAACGGAATCGAATACTTCCCTAGCTGAAAATAGCGGAGATTCTGCCTGAATGAAATCTACGTTCATGGATAGTTTCCTGCCTGGGGATCTTGATATATATTCGTTGAGATCTAGGGAAATCACATAACATCCCAGCCTGTCTAGGTCTACCGAGACGGCACCTGTTCCGGTTCCAATTTCCAGCACCTTACAGCCAGGAAAAATCCTCATCTTTGATATCGAGATCGCCCTTATCTCCTCTTTAGTTGGACCTGGAATCTGTGATTCAAAAAAACTATCATCTGTTAGCGGAAACATTAATCCTCAAGGAAATATTGACCGTTGGCATTTATTAGTAAGGGGCCATTTACCGTCATGTTTCCTACTAGGTCAGATAGCGAAATCATGGAATCAGGTTGCAGATCTGCATGTGTTGTGATGAGCTTCCCGTTTATGGAGATGGCCTTAATGTAAATATCTATCTCTCCGTAATTGAACAGAAATATATCATCCGTTGAATTTCCTATTTTTATTATTCTCAACTTTGTCTCGGTTGATAATAGTTCACTGTTCACTGTGGAGTCAATGCTACTCTTTTGGGTGGAGCTTACCTGGTGAAAGTAGTAAAGAAGAGGACCGCTCATGGCCAGAACAATAACTGCAACAATCAATGCAGAAAAAATCTCTGAAATCCCTTTAGATTTGAGCCTCCTCATTGGCTCACCGCTAAAACGTTTGATACTGAATCATACAGTTGTCCGTTGGGAGTCTGCGCAACGACAATAATTGAATAATAATTACCTGGGATAATATTCGATACCTGGGATATGTTCTGTATTTCTTGACCCGGCTCTATTACCGTATCGACGGATATTATTTGGTTCGTGTTATTGCCTACGATCTTGATATATTCTACATGAAGCGCCACATTTCCCTGGTTCTTGAGGGTATATTGCAAGAATCCTATATTGGATGAGGATAAGAGATTATATTGTGTATACAAGTCCTCATTGGTCGATAAATTACTGAACAGGCCCTTACTATATCCGTAAAGCAACCCTCCCAGCGCTAAGGTTATGGAAATGATGAGAATGGTGCCAAGGATTGAGGAGACTCCTTTTTTCTGTTTCAGGTTTATCACCTATTCTTTACATTACAATATTAATCCTGGAGGGACAAATGAAAGTAATATTGAAAGTCCAGTAACAATTATATATATCAATGGGTTGATAAACGTAAATTTACTGATCCTTGTGTATAATAATGCTAAAGTCAAACTATACCCCAAATTCATTAGACTTAGAGTTGATGACGAGAAATTGGAAATAGATTCGATTGACGTCGTCGAAAACCAGAAAAGTACGGGAGTTATAAGGGCAAGGGCATTAAAAGTAGTTAATTCTCTCTGTAGCCTGGATCGAGTTGAGGAGATGGAGTATATCATATCTCCAAGCTCCTGAAGCACCCTTACGCCCTCTCCTCCTTTTCTATCGAGTATATTCAATAACTCTAAGATGAATTTAAGTTGATCACTCTTGATTGAATTGTTGTAAATATTTTCTCCCATCTGAATCTGTTTCTTAATATTTTCAAATAATTTAATGGTGGGTCTATGCAAACTTATTCCATCGAAGCTTATTTTCTGAATGGATGCCCTAATTCCATAGCCGAGCTTGGTGAATTCTCCTATTTCTCTCAGCACTATCGGGAAATCGCTGAGAATGATCTCTTCCCTCCTGATGTCAAGATAGGATGGAATAAGAATTATTTGAGTTATGAGTACTAGTAAACCTAATCTGAATAAAATACTGACAGGGAAAGCCAGGATCGTCAGCGATGAGACGAGACCGATTATCTGATACTTCCTTATCTTAACATGAATACCCATGTTGGGCTGCGAAACCGATATCCACAGGTAAATAAGGGGGGCAAAGAGTAGGGGAATCAATAGTACTTCACTGTTGTTATTTCTTGATAATCCTTGAAATCCGATGGTTACCAGAGGTACCAGTAGAAAGAGAGAGAACATAACCTCAACTATCTCTGAGGCCCTTGAGGCGTAGCTATTGAAGGTCTCCTTCACATTGTTCAGGAGATCATTCACCAGATCTAACGATCTTTGTCCCATGGAGATACCTAGGATTTGACTTGAGATGGACACGGAGTATAGCTTGACGATAAGGCCAGATTTAAGATTTCTAATTCTCCTCTGAATTCCATCAAGAAATGATACTCCATGGAAAAGGATGTATCTCTGTACTATTTCAAACTCCCTTTTAAAGCCGACGAAAAATGTGCTCTGACTCGCATCGTTAAAGGTTTCGTGCAGACCCTTCCCCAAAGAAGCGTTCAGATACATAAGAATTGAAAAGGAGAGCAGTTCTAGGTTCAGTCTTGATACGTATTCCGTTCTTTCTGTAATCACATAGATTATAGGAAGAAAATAAAGTAAAAAGGAAATAAACAAGAGCGGAATAAAGTAAATTCCTAACATCAATATCAATATTGCTATAGCTGGCAATGAAACCAAAAATATAAGAAATGATATCTTGGAAATCTCTTCCAGTCTGGATATACTTCCTCCATACACTTCCATGTTTTCCCTTATTGATTTAGAGAACAAGTTCAGGGGGTATATGGATGATAAGAATGGTATACTCTCAAATTTCCCTGCAAGATTTAAAAATTTATTTATTCTAATAGTTATAGCCTTAAATTCAAATCGTACTCTGGACATTTAGACCCCTCTCTCTGTAGAATTTAGCTATCTCCAGCTGAATCATCTCATTATCTACTATATTCTCATTCACTAATCTCTCAAGTATACTTTTTCTCCTTTCCAGCTCACGAATCACATCAGTCTTAGTAAGTCCGTAAGAGTCTGAGATAAATTTTAGTCTTGTAGAAATTTTTAATAAATCTCTAAAATTGTCTGGTTTGTACTTCTTATCCTTGAATGACCACCAGATTATTCTCCTAAACTTGGTCTTGCCGTTCACCTTCTGAGTCTCGTAAATGGCGCTTATCGCCTTAACTATTCTGCCACTGTCATCAACTCTTCTTCCGACCAAAATGAATCCCCAAACGTTGTTCAGGAACATTATAGCCAGTTCCTTTGGAAGTAGGCTTACTATTCTGGTCACCACGTCCGAGGGCTTGCCCCCGTGGAAAGTACTCAATGATGCATGTCCTGAGGACGACGCATGGATCAGTGTCTCTATTTCCTTTCCCCTGACCTCCCCTATGATCAGGTAATCCGGTCTGTATCTCAGGGCTAATCTTGAGAGCTCGTTGATGGAAACATCGTAGGATGAGATCAGCGACTGTCTTGAGAAGAATCTTATCCAATTTTTTCCATTAAGATTTAATTCTGGAGTATCTTCTATGCTCAGGATTTTTGCATCTGGATTAGTAAAATTTAGTAAAGCGTTGAGAAACGTGGTTTTGCCTGAACCTGTGGATCCAACTATTAAATAGAATGGCTTATAATCCAGTAAAAACCACAGAAATGAAGCAATTTCTATACTTAAGGAATTGGTTTTTATCAACCTAACAAGTGATATGGGAGAGACTGGGAACTTCCTTATATCGAAGGTAGAACCGGGGTTCGAAATTTCATTGGAGACCGTTGCGGCCACCCTATGGCCTTCCGGCAGGGAAAACTCTAGATAGGGCCTTGCAATATTAACAGATTTGTTTGATTTTATGGCGAGTTTCTCTATAACCCGAAGTATATCTTCCTCCTTGTTAAGAACTATATTTGAATATAACCTCATATAATTAGAATATTTCCTATGTATTACGGTGAGGGGTAAACCAGGGCCCATACACTCTATTTCTTCCACATCCGGGTCCATGACGGGTATGGTTATCTCGTCATATAGAATCCTTTTCTTGAAAATATTTATAATTTTTTCGTTGAGTTCTGGACTAATATTCTTTGATTTTAATATTTCAACTAGCCTATTTTCGGCCTCTGCCAGAGAAGTTGATGAGAAATATATTTCATCAATTATTGTTGATATGGTAGAGGATTCCTCTCGAGAGACTTTCGGATCCTCAACTATATAGAGACCTTGTCCATCCTCATCTATGATTGAGACCTTACTGCCCAGTACATAATATTCCTCAAGGATTGTTCTGCTCATCAAAATAGGTAGTAATATAAAGATAGTCAGGGTAGTCCGACACTTTCAGTTATTCTAGATAGTGCCATTGCGGACTTAACTGCGGTAACTAAACTCAATTTCAGCGAGTCAATTGTGAAGCTTTTCTCAATTACTGCGTTACCTATATAAATTTTAAATATAATAATATTATATACTGGATCTATAGGAAACAGAACCTTAGTCCTAAATCCTGTGTAAACGTGCGTGGCATAGAAGATCTGAATAAGGGAGTCAAATTTAACGTTTGGCGTGATACACAGGTAGTTACCCTCTATCTCTACCTTGGGGTAGCCAACGGGATCTTTAATCTTTACTTCTATGATAGAATTCTCCTTCACAGAGAAGCTCGTACCGTTATCTAACTCGTTATGTGTCAATTCCCCTGAATAGAGGTCATGAATTCTAATGGGTTGAGTGTAAGTGGGAGCTACCTTAACATTGTCCCACACGAACATGCCATTCTCATATCTATCAATGTGAAGAATAACATGCCCCTTGTTAGCTCTTATCTTTCTCATAGTTTTAGGTCTCTCAACCTTGATTATCGGGACAATGAATTGGGTTTTGGAGATGTTCCTGTCTTCGACTCTAAGGTCAAAGTCCACAGGTATGATATCAGAGTTATACGACCCTAACTCAAAGGGCAAGAATACGTCTACTTGATTAGAGTCTATCTCTAAGCTCCTAGTTTTTGATCCAATAGATATGATTAATTTTAGTTTTACCTTGGATTTTCTGGAAAGTACTACCTTACCCGATAATATAGAGTTTCCTTCTCCTAACTTTACTCTGCCGTTTCCAGTCGCAACGTATATTTTTCCGTAAAACATTATCCTGATGGGAGGGCCAGATAACTGGATCTTAAGAGGTAAAGAGATGAACTCGGACTCTATGGTCACCTCTTCCTCCTTGTCCCCTCCAAAATACTCAAATTTTTCTACAATAGAGTTTTTATCGAATATCCTCTCAACACTAATCAATCTATCACTTCTCTTCACGTCATATCCTTTAGGATAAGTTATGGTTACGCCATCTTCGCTCCTTACCACGCCGGGACTATAGCCTTCTACCAAATCTACCTTAAACAACTTGGAGCCTGTATAGATTACGGCCTTCCTTAATCCAATACCCAAGATACTTTCCCTAAACCTGTACCTAAGGGAAAGATCTTGATCATAAATTAACACCTTCCTCTGTGAAACTAGACCGATAAAGTTTTCACTTCCGTCACTTCTAAGGGTATCTATACTCGTTTCGAGATCTCTCCAGGCGCCTTGAAAATAGTATCTGGCTATTCCATTGCAGGAACCTAAAATCCATCCCTGCCCTCGTGAAATTATATCAAATTGTCCACCGCAAATCCCTATTACTTTACCGTTTGAGACTATCCTGTTCTGAAGGTCTGTGTACAGGACCTCATTTTTACCGTACCTTAGAATAAAACCCTCCACCTGAATTTCCCTGAATGTTTCATCCCACTGGTATAGTCTGGTGAAACCATCGGAAACAATGGAAAGACCGGCTTTAGTGAAGCCCACTGCCTTTACTCCTTCGTGTGTGTAGATTTTCCCTCCCACAAAAACCGTAGCCTCATCCCCTCTTGCCAGATATGAGATGTTTAGCCTCCTCTTGAACAGGGAGTATTCCTCGCCGTTGAAGATGAACCTATTCTTGAACTCAAGTATGGGGATATCTTGGTTATCAACAAGTACATAGTGAACGGACCACGCCTTCGAACATTCCTCTCTTTCACATCTCACACTTTTCTCCTTATCCCCTTCAATTTCAACCAGGAGGTTTCCCCTTTGAAACTTCCATAAACTGTTAGATACCGTAACTTTTTCCCCAATCTCTATTTTAGGTTGTAATAATGCAGAAGTTAATAAAATGAATTTTTCACCATCCTTTATAAAACTAATAGTAACCCCGTCCGGAACATATAACGGTTCGACAAGGTCAATCTTTGGTAACTTCACACTATAGCTGCTCGCTTTAATTCACAGAGGGTGAGATGAAAATTACCTTAAGCCCGTTTTCATCCGAGGCGCTTAGCTCCGATATTTTTCCCCTTATCACTCTTTCATTTGCTAGAGAGAGATTAAGGCAAACTGCTACGTTCATGTTCCCCGGATTCGTAAGATATAATGACAGTTTTCTAATGATCTCCCCTACCGTTAATGCTGGTTCTGGAAGCAGAAAGACACGAAAGCCTAAACGTAAAGCTGGGTCTATCTTCTCGTAATTTTTTCCATATCTTGTGGAAATTATGGTGCTATTGGTCAACTCCTCGTGTATTAGTGAGGCACATTTTTGAACTGAGCTAATTCCGGGTTCTATCTCATGATCTGGAAAGAATTTACCTATTCCCGCTATCATTGGGTCTCCCGTTGACAGGATTAGCGTACCTTCCTTGCTTTCAATATTTTTAATCATAGTATAGAAGCCGTGACCCTCCTCGAGCTCAACCAGCTCTGCGTTAGTGAAAGGTTTAACTGCAATTAATAGCCTCTTTGTCGCTATAACCTTCCTTGCATCGCGTAAATTGTTTATTAGCTTTAGCGTGAAATACTCTGGATTTCCAGGGCCTGCCCCCATTATCTTAGGCCAAGAACTTTCCCGCCTCGCTCGATATTCCAACTATCTCCCCTTCCATGTTTATCAGTATGCAGTGTACCTTTGCCTTCCCCTCAATTAGGTTGAAGGAGTTTAGGGCTATTCTTTCCGCTATCTCATTGAATATTTCCTTGTAGCTATAGTTTTTTAGAATGTTGATGGCCTCATCAGTGGTTTTGGCATTGATGAGTCTCAAGATGTCATCATGGGCAACTCCATGCTTGGCCGCATATGCAGTTATCACCTCTAACCTGCCATCACCATATTTATAATGAGAGTTCCATATTCCAATTGCGCTCTTTATTAGCTTCCCCACGTGACCATAAAGCAGAATCTCCTTAAATCCTCTCCTCGCAGAAGCCTTCAGCATGCCACCAGTGAATATTGCCATCTGAACAATGGACCTAGGATCAACGTTCAGTTTTTTTCTGGCGCTGGTTTCGCCAATATTTCCTGGAACTAGTACAACTCGATCTATCCCAAAGGATTTAACAATATCAAGTTGTTCCACCAGGGAGGCATACCAGGACACGAGACTCATGGGCTTCACTACTCCACTGGTTCCCAGAATGGAGACTCCGCCCTCTATCCCCAGCTTGGGGTTGAAGGTCCTCTTGGCAATTCTCTCGCCATCGGGAATAATGACCTCTATTTCTGCACCGAAATTATCTCCTAGAACCTCTTTCAGGTTATCTACGAGTTGTTTCCTAGGAACTGGATTTATTGCAGGTTCTCCTGGATTTACTGGTAATCCACTATTTACTGCTTTTCCAAGACCCTTTCCCGCCCTTACCGACACGTACCCCCTATCGTTGTTGAGCTTCATTCTTACAATTATTTCCATTCCATTAGTGTCATCTGGGTCGTCTCCTCCGTACTTCGTGACGGAAGCAATGCACCACTCTCCCTCCATCCTCACGTAGTTTAGGGGAATTTCTATTCTGAGTCCAATGGGTGTAGACACGACCACAGCCTTCTTCATCTCTCCCATTATGGCGTAAGCACAACCTTTTGCCGCAGCTGATAGCGCTGTTCCTGTCGTGAAACCCATCTTGAGGATCTTCCTCTTTGCGGACTTAGCATTGGAAAGCGATGGCGAAGCTGGCTGGTAGTTTAGGGGTATTCTAACGCTCATGTGACTCACTTCCCCTCAAGGTGGCAATGAAAAAGTCCTCTGTTCCATGTATATGGCCAAAATATCTATTACAGAATTTACCAGATCCATGATTCCCATATCCCTCAACTCCCCCGGCCTTGGTTGAAAGCAAATGATCCATGTACTCGTCCATTACTGCTTCTCCCTCTTCTGGAAATATGGAACATACAGAATATACAGCTTTTTTAAAACGAATATTAAACGCCTCTCTAATCATCAATTTCTGTATGACTGAAAAATTTTCTACTTTGCCTTTATCCCTCAAACCCAAAAGGACTGTGGGTTCATTGTAAAGTATTCCGGAGGAGGAGCAAGGCGCATCAATTAGTACCTTGTCTGCTTTCAGAACAGAGTTCATAGTGGAATCCTGATTGATGAAGTCTACCTTTCCCATATCCACACCCAACCTAGACAGTAGTTTGATCTCCTTGGTTAGCCTTTCGCGATCCAGTTCAGCTAGGATAAGGTAGACATCTCCCTGCGTCAGCTCATAAATGAGTTCTGCCTTTAAGCCTGGGGCAGATGCGAATTCAAATATGACATCTCCTTTCTCAGGTTTTAAGGCTTCTACTACCGCTACGCTGGCCTTGTCCTGAATTATTACCTTGAAATTTCGAAACTCATCCGTCTTGGTAATGTTCCCCGATCTAACTTTGAAAAGATAGTTGAAGTCCCCATCCCTTTCGAACTTTATGCCTTGACGCTCAAGGGAGGTGAGAACTTGGTTTTCCTCTCCCAGAACAGTGTTGACCCTAAACCATTTGTACCTACCTGATTCCAAACTCCTCAAGTAAGCTTCCAGGTCTACCAATCCTCTAAGCTCATCGTTCATCCATTGGGGTAAGGAAATTTTATTCGCACCCTCCAGGAAAGATATTACTTTCTTCCTTGCGGAGCTTCCGCTCAAGGAATAATAGGACAGGATGAGCTTTCTGGACAGTTCAAATAACTCGTCGTAATTTACGTTGCGAACTCTCCTTATCTCCTTTGCCTTGGAGAAGGCTACAGGTAGGGGGTCGCCTCTCTCACAGAAATGTATTACTGACGAAAGGAAGTCAATTAGGTCATCCAATTTCCATCAATGCCCTCACTATGCTGACACCTAGGGCCACTCCACCCTTCACGCTTATGTTGGTTATGTACTCTACACTGCTTTGTCTCGAGAGTCTGTACTTGGCGTGAAGAGCGTTGACGAAACCCACGGGAACACCCACTATAAGCTCCGGCCTAATTCCCTCCTCTACCAAATCCAGCAACTTTTCGAGCGCAAGAGGGCTAGTTCCTATCATTACCACCTTACCCTTCAGTTTGTCCCTCCATGACTCGATCATATCTTGGGCAAGATATCTGCTCCTCCTAGACGTTGGCTCGACGTACTCCCCTAAACTTCCAAGACCCTCCCTTGCCATCCTAGTGTCCACAAGTACGCCGTTCTTAACGAGCTTTGGACCTACCTCTAGTGCCCTTCTAGAGAACCTAAGAGTTCCTATCAGATCAAGATCTCCAGTGCTCCTTATAGCCCTAAGTACTACCTTTCTCTCCTTCTCATCCAGCAGATCCAAGACCTCATTTAACACGTGTTTAACCCTTCTCTCCCCCTCTTCGCTGATATTATCAATGAACTCCATTACATGGTCATATTAGTCTTGAAGGTCACCGATTATAAAATGTTGGTGGAACAATTATCTTCATGAAGGATGAAATTATATCCCTACTAAGCATAGCGCTAATTCTCGTCTTTAAGGGCACATCTCTAGATGATATCATGTACCTGCCGGCTCTGTATTTCACACTAAGGTTGATCAGGATAGTCAGGTCAGGAAAGATCACTAAAGCATGAAATACCTGTTGTTTGAACAGAGCCCCGCCTCTCTACACTTGTTGATGAAGCACTCCATGCCCTGTCTTCCCTTTAGGCCCAGCTCCTTTGAGAACTGCGGAATTTTCCCCTGAGACGCAACGATGGAGGCAGATTCCCTTATGGCTATCTTGACCTTAGATGCCAGCGATTCATCAAGGTTTATTGCTATCAACTTTAGTACCAGCGGAACATCTCCACATTCGCTTCTCCAGATGGGGGTAAGATCCTCCTCAACACCCTCGATACTAACACTGCACCCGCATTCTCCTCTAGTTACCGTACGTTTTGGGTCGAATATTTTGATAAAATAGTACTCGGTTGAATTGGAACTTTTAACACACACTGTATCCCCCTCGCATTTACCCCTTACCCCAATGCTTTGGGCTATTCTAGCTCCATTTGAGATAAATTTTATATCAGGAATATAATTTATTAGTGGAACCGGAACATATATTAAATCAAACTTTTGAAACACGAACTTCAGGTCGTCCTCTTTAACCTTTACCGGTTCAATAGTGATATCTCTATCAAGTTTGCCCTCGAGCAGGGGAATCAGAGGAACCAAATCTGCTTCATCTGAGTAGCCTAGGGATAATTTCACGATTAGACATTTAGTATTCCGTCGTCTATTAAGCTTAGATGACCGAGAGACGCGTGGATAACCTGATAGTTGGGGGAGGATATGCGGGACTTAACGCTTACTACACCTTAGGGAGAAAGGCTACTATCCTCTCAAGAAGCGATGAGTTTAGGTTTTGGACAGCTGAACTAAGGAAAATTGTGGAACCTAGATTAACTACCCGAACGAAGGTACCCTTTGTGGAGGTGGGAGAGGTAAGGGACCTGGACCTTCCCTCCAAGATGGTTCTGGTTAACGGAGACAGGATTTACGCCAACAATCTCGTCATTGCTCCTGGCTGTGTCAGGAAAAACTTTGATGAGATCATAGCAGAGTCGTTGAAATTGTCCAGCGTGACTTTAGGGAGCCAGGATGAAAGAGACGAGTACCTCATCCTTCAGCTGGCGTTCTACCTCAAGAGGCTTGGAAAAGATGTGAAAGTTAAAAGTTCCTACCTGAGCTGGTTGGGCAATCAGGTGAGAGAGGAGATATCAGCTCTCCTGACATGGACAGGCGTGGGGACCACCGAGACTCCAAGTCTGGTGCTAGACGAGTGTGTTCCACCTCATCCCTTCTCCTTTTACGAGGGAAATCAGTTCCTTGAGACTAGACCAGGTGTGTATGTGGCGGGAGACATCATTAAGGGATGGCCCAAGCTTGGCGAGTTGGCCATGAGAACTGGCATATATGTGGGCCAGAGGTTAAGGGGGCACGGGGGCGAGTTCAAACCCATTTTCATCTTTATCTTGGACAGCGGGAAGGGAATCGGAGTTCATATAAGATCTACTGTTCCCTGGGGAGGTACAGCTGTATCAATCGGGAAGTCTAGGATTAGACCAATCTTTAAGCGATTCATTGAAAGGTACTACATCTGGCGAAAGGGCAAAATGGGATTTTTGATAAAGTTGTAGGACACCCAGGGACCCGGGGGGTGTCTGGGGGAAACAATTTCCTCCTCATTCTGAGGTCCCTGAGAGTCCTATATAAAATTTGCATAATGGGGTTAATTTGCTTAGTGTATAACTGTTAAAACCGGGTTGCCATCGCTTTAGCATTATGAATCTGTCGCATCCCTCTAGGTGAAAGGTATCCCAAGAAGAATGTCCATATCTATACCTAGCCCCAGTATAATCGACGAATAGATATTGTAGTAGAAGGCCTTCCCGAACATTCCTCTAGAGGCTAAATAGAAGGCATATGCCATGACGAGGCCATGTAAGATGGTTGAGGCATAAGATATAGGCCCTAAATTGTACACGAAGTCTGCAATTATATCAAGAATAACCGAGAATAATTGATTGAGTCCAGCAAAGGTTAACGCCTTATTACCTAATACTACGGCGAAGCTATGCAGGCCCATCTTTTTATCAAAATCCGCGTCTGGAATATGGTTATAGAGGTCAAAGCCAACGGCCCAAAGTATTGTGGCTATTACAAACAACCAGGGAACAGAACCAATAACCTGGACCAAGGACGTTGCGCTTACTCCCACGCTTGCCACCGCACCGCTGAACACGGCTAAACCTTGCACTGTAGCTATCTGGTAGTTAGCGAAAGCGGTGAACCTCTTCATATAGGGGTATGTCATGGTAACCAGAGCCACTATGGGAGAGAGAAGGAACGCCCATCTGTTCACCAGATATGCAGAGGCAAAAAACCCTACAAGTCCTATGGCAATCAGTATCTTTGCCTCCCTGGTGGTGATAGCCCCTGTCACAAGGGGTCTAGTCCTTGTCCTAGGATTTCTGGCATCTATCTCTCTGTCAGCTAAATTGTCATTAGTCATACCCGCAATTCTGAGGAAGAAGAGCGCCGAAAATATCAGGAGCAAGACAGTTGGTGAAGGTATGCCTCTAATGGCCACGAAGGCCCCCATATATGCCATGGGCAGACTGAAAAAAGTCTGCTCCATTCTGAGAAACTTTAGATAGATGTAAAGCTTACTCTGGCTAGCTGTTGCTCCTCCTGGATCCCAAGACACGATTACTCTCTTGCCATTAGTGGCTTTAATTTCTTATTAAGTTGCAGATAATAGTCTAGCCCATCCACAAGTGCCATTATGGACGCCTCTATAACACTTGTCGAAACGCCCTCAGTTCTCCAGGACCTCTCTCCATCGTTAAACTCAATGGTTACACGCACAACGCTTTCTGTGTTCTTCACCTCTCCAGGAAGGACCACTCTATAGTCCGTGAGCTTGACCTTCTCTATCTCTGGAAAGTCCTTCGAGAGACATCTCCTCAATGCCACGTCCACTGCGTGAACTGGTCCCGTGCCCTCTGCAGCTTCAACCCTAGAATTCACCTTGACTACAGCAAGCGCCAATCCGTTCTCGTTTATAACCTTCCAATACTGCACATCAAAGAACTTCTCGTAGATCCCCATTTCCTTGAATGCTACTAGGACAGCTGATTCTGGGGCCAGATCAAAGCTGTATCCACGGGACTCCATCTCTTTAATTGTCTTGAGTGCCCTTTTCAACCTCTCCTCTCTCTTTTCCACCTTAACTCCTATTTTTTCAAGGTAATTCACTAGGTTTGATGTACCAGATAACTCTGAGATGACCACTTTCCTCTGATTACCAAGCAGAGATGGATCTATGTGCTCATACGCTCTGGTGTTTTTCATAACTGCGTCTGCGTGAACTCCAGCCTTATGCGTAAATGCGTTATCTCCTACGTAAGGCTGGAACGGATTTGGATGAAGTCCAGCCAGCTCATATAAGGTGGAAGAGACCTGTTTAAGCTTCTTAAGACCTTCTTCGTTTCTGAGCACCCTATACCCCATCTTCAGGATCAGGCTAGGTATAATCTGAACTAGATCTGCGTTTCCCGTTCTCTCACCAATTCCGTTAATAGTTCCTTGGACATGCCTAGCCCCTGCCACCACTCCCATCAATGAGTTGGCGACAGCAGTACCCGAATCGTTGTGCATATGAACTCCCAGCTTCACCCTACTCCTCTCTGCAACCCTTCTGGTTATTTCTAGGATCTCGTGGGGCAGTGTGCCTCCGTTTGTGTCAGCCAGAGTTACCACACTGGCTCCAGCTTCGCCTGCCGTGTTCACAACTCTTATTGCATACTCTGGATCTTCCTTGAACCCTTGATAGAAATGCTCAGCGTCAAATATGACCTCAAGGCCATGATCTCTCAGGAATTGAATGCTATCTGCTATCATGGAGAGGTTATCCTCCAGTGTTGTTTTTAGTATCTCCTTAACGTGGAGAGTCCATGTCTTGCCGAAGAGCACCGCAACCTTGACGTCCGCTTCCAAGATAGAGGATAGGCTTGGATCATTTTCTGGCTTCAGGTCTTTTCTCCTAGTGCTTCCGAAGGCTGCTATTTTGGAATTTTTAAGATGATAGTTCTTTATTTCCCTGAAGAATTCGTAGTCCTTTGGATTGGAACTAGGCCATCCGCCTTCTATGTAGTCTACTCCCAGTTCGTCTAAGAGTAGAGCTATTTTTATCTTGTCCCTTAGGGTAAATGAAATAGATGCGGCTTGAGAGCCATCCCTAAGGGTTGTATCAAGTATTTCTATGGATTTCTTGGCCACCGGCCATGGGTAGGTTATGCTTAAACTAATTATATAAACTTGACTATGGAGAGATGACGTTATGAACTTCAATCTATTGGCTCTCGGAACGATATTTCTGGTCATTGGTTTATTGCTCTACATTTCATTGCCACTGTATTATCCCGGATATTCCACCGTTAATAACGTGTTTAAATCGAACCAGGGTTACGTTGTTGTGGGTCCTGCACAGACAGTCATTGTGAAGAACCTCAGCGCCCAAAAGGGACAGGCCATAATATTTCTAGTGCTTAAAGGAAACGCCAATGTTTCATTGCTGAGCTCAACTGGTCATCCTATTCTCGATCAGCAAAAGGAGATTTCCATCGAGTTAAATCAGTCGGACTATGAAATTCAAATAATAAATTTAGATAATCAAACCTCAAATATATCCTTCACCTATGGTCTCTTTAACGCCCAGACTATCAGCAATTTCTATTATTCGCTAGGGATCCTCCAGACCTTCCTAGATGTAGTTATCTTAGCTGGAGGCGCCATGATACTCTGGTATATTATTTCTTGGTTTGTAACCAGGAGAAAATAACCTCATTGATCCATGGGATGACCTCCTGAACGAAGCTAGGACCCTGATGTGCCAAGAAATCTCCTTTTGTGACGTACATTGGAACATCCAGCAGTTTGAAAAGTCCCCTAGTCCTTAGCGAATCCTTAAAGCGTTGCAGTTCCTCTTGCCTCTCCTTTTTTGGTTCATATATTACCAGGTCAATTTGAAGTTCCATAAGCTGGTCGGAACTGGGCTCCACGTAAGCGTCAGTTAGATGATCAAATACATTCTTCCCTCCAGCCAACCAGATTCCGTCGCTAATATGGGACGGAAAACCTGGTGTTATGGGACCACCTAGGTCTAACTCGACGTAAACAGCAGGTCTTATTTTTGGGGAAGGGAGCGTATTCAATCTATTTAAAAGGCTCCTATAGAGCAGTCTGGAGCTCTCATGACGTCCAGATGCGTTACCGACCAGGAGAATATTATTCAGAATTTCACCAACAGTGGTAGCTACTCTCAAAGGATAAACAGGGTAACCTCTCCGTTTGAGCTCAAGTGTGAGATCTTTCTGAGCTCCGAGTGTGGTGAATATTATGTCAGGCTTTAGTTGATCAAGGATCTCATACTTAACATGGGTGTAGCTTCCCAGCTTTACCCTGTTTCTGGCCTCTTGAGGTCTGTAACTAAAGGCATCAGTCCCCACCACCAGTTCACCAGCACCTATCATGAAGAGGGTCTCCGTGGAGGCAGGGTCTAGACTCACCACTTTTCTCGGAGGGTACTCCACTTCTACGAAATCGTTCAGCACATCATTGAATATTTTCTTTCTCATCTGGACCATCTCTTGAGCAGAAGGAGAGAGTTCATATCCACGTCATCAATATTTAACTCCTCAACTCTTCCTTGGATGACTGACTGATAGTCCCTCATTGCATTGCGTACTATATAGAAATTCCATCCCTTAGCCCTCTCCTTTATTTCCTTCTCGATCATCTTGGCCTCTCCCCTCCTTCCTACAGGATTAATGTTGTATATTCCAATGGTGAAATTAGCCTCTATAGAGGCCCTTAACTTCTCCAATATCTTGTCGAGGGTTGAAGAGTATGTGCTAGCGCTTATCACCGCGTAATCATCAAGGGGTATCTTTAGCAAGCTGGCAACTAGGCTTATCGCAGTGATCCCAGGGACAATCTCGTCAGCATCCCGATATAGGCGCGATCCCATACCGAAAACCATAGGATCTCCGGAGCTGATCACAATAGTGTTCTTGTCCCTCATGCCACGAGCTTGCTCCACTCTCAATTCAATTTCCTCAACCCTACTCTCCATGATTTGAGCCTCCGGATTCAGGAAATCCTTGACCATGTTAACGTAACTTGAGTAACCAATAACTACGCTCGCGTTTTTCAATTCCTTAACTGCTCTGAGCGTAAGTGTATCCCCACCAGCTCCAATTCCCACCACTTTTATCATTTGACTCCCAAGCATGTAACTACTCCATACGCTCTTTTAGTTCTTTTAAGGACAATCTTGGTACCAAGAGCCTCCAACGAAGGCTCACACACACCCTCGACTCCAAATCTCTCCCTGGCAACCCTGGAGGGGGTTGACTGGTTTCTACCTCGAATCTGATCCAGAGGGACGTAGATAATTGATGCTCCCAGCATGTTACCTATCTTCTTTATCTTTTCGTCTCCGCGCTTCAACTCAGGTACCGTAATGAAATCCAATCTTCTTTCATGAATATGAATGGATTTCATTGTGCTAACAGCAGAGAAATAGAGAACCTCTACCGGAGCGTTTGTGGTGTAACCTAGTCCCATGGCTAGCCTTATGGGCCTCAAAGTGGGAAGTTCCGCACACTCTTCCCCTATCACAAAGTCGGCGTTCTCCAGCCTATCCGTGGGCTCAAAGCCTTCAACAGGCTTAAGGTCTAGCTTATCCTCGAGGTAGAATTTCAGTTTCCCGTTCTTAACAAGCTTGAAGTTTAGCAGGTCCGCTACCTTAGAGTCTATCTCGAGTCCATTTATCCACGCGAATTCCTCCACACTGTAAATGCCCATCTGGGAGGTGCGCGACGTGAGAATCAGTTGAGACCCCATGAGATCGGCAATTATACCCCCTAGAATTGACCCTCCCCTGTGCTCCTTTATAACTGGTATTACGTAGCTTCCGTCGTCGGTCACACTTATTACCACAGGATCAGTTGCCTTATCTCTTATTAGTCCCTGTATTTTTCTCACAGTGATTCCCAGGGGGTAAAAGAATACATAGATCTCTGGGTTTTCGTGAACTATGTAGTATCCAAGCTCCTCTAACCTTTTGCTCAATGTCCTAGCCAAGTCGTTACCGGGATCAGAAACTATCTTAATCTTAGATACATACAAGTCAAATAGTTGATTACGTACGTTCCTTATTAAATATCATGAAAAAGACAGTCCAACCACGAGGCTTATCAAATACCCGAGTAGGATGAAGGGAAGGACTGGTACGCCCCATGCAACCCATATATATCTCTCCTCCTCAAGCTTCCCCTCCTTGACCAGTTTGGCGTAAAGTTCTCGCCAGCGCGAATCATCCTCATCAACTGAGAATCCCATTCTCAGGCTCTCGGATCCACTCTCATCAATTTCAGTTAAGGGGAAAAGAAACTTGGACTGAAGGAACTGCTTCACCTTAATTCTCCTCGCAGTGAAGGAAAGGATAAGTCTGGTTCCCAAGGGTAACTCACGGGTATATCTGAAATTTCGGGCAAAGTTAATTATTCCAGATAAGATGATGAGAATCGATGAATATAGCACTATTATTAGTGGTTCCATCCCCAGCTCAGAAAGCCTGCTAAAAAGGAGTGGGTGTACAGATGCGTTAGCAAGGCCTAGGATGATCATGGCAAATAGATCAGCCCCACCCATAAACGATATCATGTAAAAGCCAAAGAACACTGCAAGTACCGCGACTATGGAGTAAAGGTAGATGAACAGATTGACCTCATGGATATCGAAATAAATGAAAATCGCCAGTGGAGAATATATCAACCAAATCTTAGGATCCACTTCCCTGTACTTTAGGTCCAGAATTGACGTGTGAAGTAACATTACAGAGCTCAAAACAACCTGAAATAAGTATATGGATAACACGGCAGGAAACCCTCTTCATCCCAACCCTACACGGGGGAGTCTGGGGCCAGATACCCTTGTGATCATGCTTTCAGGTAAAGATAAAAAGTTTTCCGTATTGTATGGATAGGCTAACCAGCAATGAACGTAAAGGGAAAACTTGCGGTCCTCATAGGCTGGAATGGTTCTGTTATAAGAACCTTTGTGGAGAGAGCCAGTGAACTGGGCGTGGAACTGAAGGTAAAGTATCCTAGGTTAGATCCCATTGACGAAAGCTTCATGAAGTTTTTGGAGGAAGCTGATGTTGTTTTCATCCATCACTTCTCTAGCGAACATCTCTATCAGGAAGTAATGGAGAAACTGTCTCCTATCCTGAGGAGGAAGGAAGTTGTGGTGGTAGTGGATCCGGCTCTGAGCAATTACAATAAGGCTCCACCAGAGGCTCTAAGTAAGGTATCAGCTTACTACTCCTATGGCGGGGAGGCAAACATCCGTAACCTTATCCTTTACCTGCTCAGTTTGAAATTTCCTGATATCAAGGTACCAGACCCCAAGCCCCTTCCTTTCTCGGGGATCTATCATCCACGTTTTCCTGAATCTTTCACCGATGTAAGGGACTTCCTGAATAAGATTGGCGATTCCGGGAGGAGAGTGGGAATTCTCTTCTACAGAACAGCTTGGACAGATAGAGACCTGGGAGTAGTTGACTCCATAATCTCCAGCCTGGAGAGGCACGGGATAACCCCGATACCGGTTTTCGTGCAGGGATTTGGAAGCAAGGATCGGGGAATTGAAGGAAATGATGAGGCTATCCAGAGATACTTCATGATCGAGGGAAAGCCCATTGTGAACGCCGTGATAAGCCTTCTCTCATTCTCCCTGATAAAGAACTGGGATTCCACATTACTTCAGAAATTGAACGTACCTGTGTTTCAGGGCTTGATTGATTACTACAAGACAGAGAGCGAATGGCTCTCCTCCAAGGGCCTGGATCCAATAGGTACTATGATGAGCGTGATGATGCCGGAGATGAATGGAACCATAGAGCCCGTTCTTGTGGGAACCATAAAGGTGATAAGGACGGGTAATTACACCTACAGAGTTCTAAACCCCGTGAGGGAGCAGGTAGAGTATCTAGTTTCTAGGGTCAGGAAATGGATTGATCTTCAGCACAAACCCAATAGCGAGAAGAGGATTGCTATAATACTTCACAGTGCCTCCGCATACAAGGACCTGGAGGCGAACATAGGCACTGCCACTGGACTGGACACTCTGCAGACAACGGTAGAGATACTACATCTCTTGAGGAAACGTGGATACAGAGTGGAAAATCTTCCCTTAAACGGCGAGGATCTGGTTAAGCAAATAATCTCGAGGAGGGCTTTTCCCGAAACAAGATGGAACTCTCTCGAAGATATCCTCGGTTCAGGAGTTGCCGGGACATTGGGTTATCACGAATACATGGAATTCTTCAACAGTCTTCCTGAAGAGGCCAGGAAGAGGGTAGTTGAAACGTGGGGAGAACCGAAGCCTGGTGCCAGGGATTATATGTTTGACGGAGAGAGATTCATCGTCCCAGGCCTAGTGTTCGGGAACGTTTTCGTGGGTGTGCAACCCAAGAGGGTAACATGGCAGGATGAGGAGAACGCGATCAGGCTGGTTCATAACTCTGACCTTCCTGTGCCCCACTTCTGGCTGGCCTTTTACAGGTGGATATATCAGGGATTCAAGGCTGATGTGATAATTCATGTTGGAACTCACGGCACCTTGGAGTTCACGCCTGGGAAGGGAGTGGGGCTCTCCCCTGCATGTTTCCCCCAGATCTCCATAGGAGAACTTCCGCACCTTTACATTTATTCCATGAACGTTCCGGGTGAAGGCATAACCGCCAAGAGGAGAAGTTACGCTGTTCTGGTGGATCACCTTTCCCCTCCAACCATATTTGAT
This sequence comes from Metallosphaera javensis (ex Hofmann et al. 2022), assembly GCF_022064045.1. Lineage (NCBI taxonomy): Archaea > Thermoproteati > Thermoproteota > Thermoprotei > Sulfolobales > Sulfolobaceae > Metallosphaera > Metallosphaera javensis (ex Hofmann et al. 2022). The sequence continues at coordinate 271,287 of NZ_JAKNCW010000001.1, forward strand.
GAGATACCGGAGGAAGCCAGAAAGCTTGAGGACATGATAGAGGAATATGAGGAGGCAGAAAGGGCGGACAATGAGGTCAGACAGAAGCTGGTGCTCAATAAGATCAAGGAGACCGCGGAAAAGATAGGTTTAACCGTGGACTTCACCGATCCAGATAAGGCAACCCACGAGATAGAGCATAGGCTCAATATCTTCAAGGATTCAACCATCTCCAAGGGACTCCATGTACTGGGGGATGTACCCTCTGAAGAGGACCTGGCTGAATATGTCGTGACTGCCACAAGGTTCGAGAACGATTCTCTGGTGAAGACCTATGGGAGAGAGAAGGCCAAGGAGATAGTGATCAGCGCCATTCAGGGGCAGACCAAGTTGCCGGAAAAGGAGAGTTATGTGCTCACCAAGGTACTGGAGTCAGTGGCCATGGAGAGGGAGAGCCTGATGGAGGCACTTAACGGAAGGTTTGTGGAACCAGGCCCCTCAGGTTCTATCACTAGAGGAAGATATGACGTTCTCCCCACAGGAAGAAACTTCTACGCGGTGGATCTCTGGAAGATCCCCACTCAGTCAGCATGGCAGACCGGTGCACTGCTTGCTGAGAAACTTATTGATGCCTTCTACAGGAAGAACGGCAGGTATCCAAGGGCTATAGGGTTCATACTCTGGTCAACTGATGTATTCAGATCGGACGGTGAACTGGTGGCGCAGATTTTGAGGACTCTTGGAGTAACTCCCGTATGGAATTCCATAACCAAAAGGGTTCAGGGGGTTAAACCCATTCCCTTGGACGAACTTCAGAGACCTAGAATTGACGTGGTAATTAACGTTAGCGGTATTGTGAGGGACAACCTGATGAACATCGTGGAAATGCTGGATGAAGCTACACAGCTAGTTACGTCGCTCAACGAGCCCGAGACACTAAACTACCCGAGGGTCAACTCCCTCAAATATCACGTGTTCTCTGCGAAACCCGGAGCTTACGGCTCAGGTGTTAGCCATGCCATAGAGGCTGGAGTATGGGATCAGGAATCTGAGCTTGGTGATATCTACCTTAACTGGTTGGGATATGCGTACGGAAAGGGAAAGAATGGGGTGAGGGCCGTGGATCATTTGAAAAGGGCCATTGATAACGTGGAAATGATAGTTCACAAGAGGGAGATAGATGAGATAGATATACTGGACGATAGCTGTAACTATAGCTACGTGGGGGGGCTGTATCTGGCCTGTAAGAAGATCGGTAAGAACCCAGAGCTGATGTATGAGGACACATCAAACCCCAGCAGGCCTCAGCTCAGGCTTTTCAAGGAGGAGATAGAGAGGGTGAGCATTGGGAAGCTCCTCAACGATTCTTGGCTTAACTCGCAGATGAGGTTCGGATATAGGGGAGCAACGGAGATACTGAAGAAGGTTGAACACCTGTACGGCTGGGCGGCCACCACCAGGCTGGTAAATGACCAGATATTCAATAACGTGGCCTCCAAGATTGTCTTAAACGAGAGGATGAGAAACTGGTTCAGTGAAGTTAACCCCTACGCTCTGGAGGAGATAACGAGGAGGTTAATAGAGGCAAAGAACAGGGGCATATGGAAGCCCTCTAGGGAAATAGAGGAACAGTTGCTAAGCGCCTACTCTCAGATAGAGGGGGAGCTGGAGTGAGATCATTTCCTTTCAGTGCAATAGTGGGTCAGGAAAGATTGAAAAAAGCTCTTCTCCTGGTAGCCGTTGACCCAACGATCACCGGGGTGTTAATCAAGGGACCAAAGGGCGTAGCGAAATCCACTGCGGTAAGGGCTCTGGCCAGTCTCTTGCCTGAAATAGAGGTTGTCGCGGACTGCCCATTCTCCTGTGATCCAGACCACAGAGACAGGATGTGTAACAGATGCAGGGCAAGATTGGATCAAGGCGAGAGTTTGCCTAGGTCCAGGAGAAGAATGAGAATCGTGGAGCTCCCTGTGAGCGCTACCCTCGATAGGGTTGTAGGTACTCTTGACATAAAGAAGGTTCTCAAGGAGGGTGAAAGGGGTCTTGAACCTGGCCTATTAGCCCTTGCCAATAGGGGGATCCTGTACATTGACGAGGTGAATCTGCTCCCGGATGAGGTGGTCAACGCTATCTTGGACTCGGCCGCATCTAAGTTTAACGTGGTTGAGAGGGAAGGAGTTTCTGTCATCCATCCAGCAGATTTTATCCTGATAGGGACCATGAACCCCGAGGAAGGAGAATTAAGGCCACAGTTACTTGATCGGTTCGCCATTTCTGTTGAGGCTGAATCCCCAAGAAGTCCCGAGGAGTTGATCGAAATCGCGAAAAGAGTGGAAGAGTTCGAGAGGAATCCAGAGGAGTTCACCTCCAAATTCAGGGAACAGGAAGCGGAAATAAGGGAGAAAATTCTCAAGGCGAAGGAAAACCTACCCAAGGTCAGGGTTCCGGACGAGCTGATGCATTATCTAGCTCAGGAGATACTCTCTCAGTCCCAAAGTACTAGGGCCATGATAGCGGCGACCAAAGTGGCCAAGGCTCTAGCCGCGTTGAGCGGTAGGACTGAAGTGGACCAGGAAGACGTGAAGGAGGCTCTGGAGTTTGTGCTACATCATAGGGTTAAGGAAAGACGTGCCCCGCCTCAAACCTCGCACCTTCCTAGGAATCAGGGAGAGGCTCAGAATCACGGTAATAGGGATTCCACCTATACAGGCAACGAGAAAAGAAAGAACGCTCAAGAGCCTGAATCTAACCTCTCAGCAAACATGGATTTACCCAAGATAAAGTCACCGGGTACAGGATTCGGCAAAGGTGGAGTATTCGATATCATTACGGGTAAGTTTGCGGGAAGCGGGATCCATCTAGATCTCCACTCCTCCCTAGTTAACATGGCTCTCGATAGGAGAACCCGGCTTCATCCAGATGATCTTGTAATGAAAAACGCAGAAACTCAGGGCGCGGTGCCCATCTTACTCCTGCTCGATACCAGTAGGTCCATGGACTTTTCCAGGCGAATTCTAGTTGCCAAGGCTATACTGAGAGGGTTAATACAAAGGGCATACCAGGTGAGGAGCAGGGTGGGCCTCATTACGTTCTCAGGCTCTGAGGCCAGATATGATGTGCCCCTGACCAGAAACCTGAGAAGGGTGGAGGAGTTTGTTGACAACGTAACTCCATCCGGTAAGACTCCCATGTCCATGGCTCTCTCCTTGGCTTTGAACGTGGTGAACAGGGAGAGAAGAACCAGGCGTAAGTTAACTCCTCTGGTCTTTTTGATCTCAGACGGGAAGGCTAACGTATCCCTCTACGGAAACGTTCTTCAAGAATTAGAGTATTTTTCTGCTAGATTGGGCGAAATTTCTAAGTTCGTAGTGATAGATACTGGAAATCCATATCACCCCTCTTTCAACTCTATGCTTGCTGAGAGGTCTCATGGCGTCCTTCTACGCGGTTCCGATTTTGTTAAATCTGCACTGTGAATCAAGATAAAGTTTAATATCATTTATACCTTTCAGAAACCGATAGCCATGTTCGAGCTAACAAAGGAACAGCTTGAGTACAAGGAGAAGGTAAGGGATTATGCCCAGAAGGTTGTCAAGGAATACGCCAAAACCATGGATGAGAAGAACGAAGGAGGAGAGAAGATTGTAAGGGACTTCGGAGAGATGGGACTTCTTGGAATGAAGATTCCTCCCCAGTATGGCGGATTGGGACTAGGCGAGGTCGCCTTCGCCATAGCAACGGAGGAACTCGGCGCGGAAAGCGGTGGTGCCTCGCACAGCCTTCACACACAGCTCAACGCCCTCCAGTTACTGGTCTCCGTGGGTGGGGATTCGGCCAAGACATGGATAGAGGATGGGGTTAAGGGAAAGGAAATCTACGCTGTGGCGCTTACTGAGCCAGGTGCTGGATCTGATCTTGGTGCGCTTCAGACTACAGCTAAGCTTGAGGGAAACGAGCTTGTCATTAACGGGGAGAAGATATTCACCAGCGGAGCTTCATTCTCCACAAAGATGGTTGTTCTAGCGAGGACAAGCGGTAATCCAGGAGACAGACAGGGTATCTCATTGCTACTTGTGGATACGAAGACCCCAGGAATAGAGGTTCACAAACTGGACCTGATGGGGATTAGGGGAGCAGGAGTCTCCTATGTGAAGTTCAACAACGCCAGGGTTCCAAAGGACTCCATCATAGGCAAGGAAGGAGATGCATTCAGAGGGGCAATAAAGGCATTGATGGTGAGCAGAAACGGTTATGCTGGAATAGCTGTGGGCATAGCTAGGGGAGCTCTAGAGGACGCCGTTAACAGGGCTGCCTCGAGAAAACAGTTTGGAAAATCCCTTCTTGAACAGGAGTGGATATCCTTCAATTTGGCAGATGCGCTGGTTAAGGTTGAGGCGTCGAGATTGTTGACCATGAGGGCAGCATATATGCTGGACAAAGGAATAGAGGCGTTAACTGAGGCAAGTATGGCCAAGTATATGGCTGCCGTAACTGCGGCAGAGGTCAGTAGGACTGCCCTACACGTATTTGGAGGACATGGGCTGAACAGAGGTTCAAAGGTTGAGAGGTTATACAGGGACGCCAAGATAATGGAAATTGCCGAAGGGACCAACGAAATGCAACTTATAGCGGTGTCTAGGGCCCTACAGCCTAAGAAATAGATAAAGAACTAGAAAATTTATTATCAATACAGGAATGGAATTTTTAATAAATTCTATAAATCCAAATCCCTTTCCTCCCCTGCTTTCCGAGGATTCGGATATTATCACGTTACTAGCTGCCCCTATTAAAGTAAAGTTACCTGCAATCGTGCTACCTGCAGCTAGGGCGAGCCAATCCAACGGTGTTGTCGCACCTGAGGAAATCATTATGGGGATATATATTGCAACAAGAGGAACGTTACTGAGCAATTGTAGCACTTTTCGGAACTTACCTCAGGCTGAACAGTTTCTTGGTATCACCCACCTCAAGGTAAAGGGTTTTAAGCAGG
>NZ_JAKNCW010000020.1:0-38701 GCF_022064045.1 Metallosphaera javensis (ex Hofmann et al. 2022)
ATTCAAAACGCGTATTACCCTGGTAAAAAACTTTTCAAGGGCCGAGGCACTGACGTCAAGTTCAGGGAAATGCTACACTGGAATCACCCCAATCACTGCAAATTTCCAATCTGATCTCAAGAGGGTGTAACCAAAAATGAAACCTGAGGCCACCACCACATAATGGGATAACATGTACACGGTTGCGGAGTGAAATTCCGCGCTCTCGGTTACCGGATTGAGCCCCGTCACGGCGAGGACTAGGGCAAGACCAAATAACTTCCTGTTCATTTATTAAGATTCTTGGATGAGGTTTAAAAGAAAGGATATGTGTATTTGCTAGACTATAATATTATCTTGTTTAAGCACAAAATTGCTTAAAACCTTTTGAAGATAACCTTACTAAAATAATAATCGGTTGAATCATAAGGGAAACACACGAAAGAATTTTAATTAATTAGAAGAGATCATCGTCTCTACTAAAAACTTTTAAATCGTTTAACGAACTTATGCCCGTTATCTCTTTGGGGGTTAAGGGGGCGGAGGACCCCATCTGTGAGGGATGGATAGCCCCCTTATAGAAAGGTTTTAAATGATAACATACGTAAATTAACTGTGGCCTGCCAAACCCCATCGTGCGGTAATAGCCGTGGGATGGCCACCTAGGGATGGAACAGCCCGAAGTTAAGCTTGCGGAGACCGATGCCTCCGTAACCCTCCTGCCACACGGGGCGTCAAGGATGGGTTCCATTCGACGGAACCTCCGCTGTGGATGGAGGGGATCGAGCATGGTCAATGAACCAAGAAGCCTCATCCGTGAGGGTGGGGCAGTTCACTGTTTCAATGTCGTGCCTTTACGCTGTGTTAAGTTACTCTTGATGAATGATATATCCAATTCCTCATCAATATGAAGAATGTGAAATTACTTTGAGAACGTTAGAAAAGGGTTAACATATTGGATAAATCGGCTATTGCAAATAACCCAACCAGCACTAGGGCTGGTAAAATCACCGATTTCCTTACCAAGAATGCGGAGCCAACGATTGCAATAACCTTGAGTGAGGTCATTAACAAGAGAAGGAATAAGGGATTTCCTTGAAACATGTGCAATAATGCGTTCTGTTCCGTGTATCCCGCTTGAACACCTAGATACGTCGTAACTATGTCAATGAGCCCTAAACTGCCAAGTAATGGAAGAAGTATTCTTTGAATCATAAGCTATTATCGATATCTAACATTAAAAGTTGCATATGTTTAAGTTTATCGTTATATATAGAAAGAACTAAAGAAGTATACTCTTATGTGCACTTAACTACATATGAACATAAAGTTTATTACCCATATTTTGTTAATAGATATAATAATGGTGAAAAAGTTTGAACACTAGCCTAAAGATAGGCGAGGTCATAGCCATAGTGCTCATTGCGGGCGCTCTCTCCCTGGGTTTCCTGGGGGGAAATGTGAGCGCTCAAGTTCCATCAATACCCTCACTCTCGGTTCTTGATCATTACACAGGCCTTGGATGGTCACTGGTTAGCTCTTTTAAGGGGGTAGCTGATAGCTCTCCCACTGCGTTTCTTCAGAGTTTCGGATCTTACGCAATATCCTATGCCAACCTCACGGATAGCGGGGGAGATTTACTAACTGTTCTCCAGGTTTACTTCCCATCCAATCATGCTGCACTGTCCTACTTGGAGTCTGTGGCACCTTCAAGTCCACAGCTGGTAAATAATGTATGGGTATCCACGTACTCCCTTGGACAAACAGAGATAGTCTATATGGTGAGCGGGTCTCACTTCATTCAAATTTCATATGTGGGTAGCTCAGGAGCCTTGCCCAGCTTGAACTCCCTGGAACAACTTGGAATGTCCCTGCTTTAAGACTTAACTGCAATTTTATTTTTGAACCCTCACTTTCTGTTCAAGGCCTAGTAATGCTATCAGTTTTCTATTATGGCGAAGTTAAAATAGGATTGAAGGATTTATACTCAAGGGAAACGCTGTGCAGAGACCCACCTTCAAGGCCCTTTCTATCATCTACATGGCATTTGTCGCCTACCTGCTTGTCTTCTTCCTCTTTGACGATTTTCACGTCTCCACCTATGCCCTTTTGACTGGTCTCTCTCTCCTTATTTCCTGTATACCTCTTGCCTTCCCCAGGGCTAATCTTTACGTCATCCCTGTTTATTCCGTAACCCTGTTTGTGGTCCCACTTTTCCTCGATATTTCGAACCTGAATTTAGTTGTGGCGATTCTCTTGACAGTTTCGTCTTTAGGGCTCGCTTTATCCGCAGGAGATTTAAGGAAACCGTTCCTGGTACCCCTTCTCGTATTTCTGGTTGTATTTGGGATCTCCTATTCAGTTACTGGAATAATTCTGGTTGAGTCTGGCGTTTATTCCTGGTTTCCGTTTCTGGCTGGAATTCCTCTCTTCATATCCCCTGTTATGAAGTTGATTGAAAGCAAATGGAACGTGATACCAGCTCTTGCATTGGTACTAGTTTCCCAGTTTATGGTCACTGGTTCCAATCTCCTCAACTTTAGCATTTCAACTCTTCTCTCGGTGTCGTCAATCTCAATAACGCTGTGGGGAGGCATAGCTTTCCTCGTCTCAGTCATTATCTTGGCTCTAGGCGGTAGGAGACCAGTCCCACTGATTTTCCTGGCGTTGTCAGGACTGGTATACCTGTTAGGTCCCATTCAGCTTGCATCCCTCCCTCTCCAGATAGGCTCGGTGAGCATTGCTGAAGGAAAGGAGGTCAAGGGACTTGAGGTGAAAGCTGAAGGGAACAAGATAGTTGTAAGGTTTCCAGAGAGGGGGATGAAGACCACCCTTTTGGTTGACTCTTTACCACAAAAGTTCTCCTGTAACAATTCCGAATGTACCTCCACGATCTTTACAGGTCCGGGGGCTCATGAAGTTAAACTTTGTGTGGCCGGCGAATGCGTTACGCAGAATATTACAGTCACCCATTTAGCCTCCACTCCCATCAGGATAGAGTACAGCCTAAATGGCAACAAACTGAAAATAGTGGTCAAGGTAACTGGCAAGGTTAACTCCCTTGACGTGACTGTTAATGGTGATCCTGTGAAACTTCAGGAGAACGGCAAGGAGTACACGGGGGAATACCCAATTTCTTCCCCTGGAAAGTATGTGATAGAAGCCACTGCCACCATCAGGAGTAACACAGTTTCTGTATCAAGGGAGGTTGAGGTCGAGTCTCTTAACCTTGAAATCAGTCTTAAGATAGATCAAAGATGGCCAGATCTAGTCATCACCGCTGAAACCCTGGTGGATGGCTCTAAATCGCCGGTGGATAAGATAAGGATCAAGGTAAACGACGAAGATATTTCCTTTAGCAACCCTGACACTGGAGTTTATACTGCGACTCTTACCTCCCTGGAGGGGAAAACGTATGAAGTGGTGGTTGAGGCTCAGAAGGGTGAAATTACCAGAGTGGAGAGAAGAAAAGTGACGATCTCTCCACCCCTCCTAAGCTCCTGGGATCCCAAGATCTGGATCGGGAAAACTGTTTACGGATATGATGTGGAAGGAGTCCTCGGTATTGGGGGAACGTCGTTCGTCCTTCTGGGGAAGAGGGAGAACAGGAGGTATGCAATAAAGATAGCCAGCGTTTCACCCTCTTCCTCAAGCTCCTCTACAAGGCTTGGAATATCAACCTTCTCGGATTTAAGTAAGGAATCGTCAAAACTACAGGAGATTTCCGAGCGATCTAACGACATAGTTAAACTGTATGGAGTTTACGCAGATGTAAACACTATCAAGGAGATTCTGGAAGGAAAGTCCTATCTATATCTGACCAATCCCCCTGCCATAATTATGGAGTTAATGACAGGTGGCACTGCTGAGGATCTGGTAAAGAAGGAGGCTGTGTTCCTCTCTTCCAATTGGCCCTCCGTGGTGAAGCTCATCTTCACGAGCACAGTGAGGGCATTATCCGTGGTTCACAGGGAGAACTATGTACATTTAGACGTTAAGCCCAGGAACATTTTCTTCACAGAGCCTCCGGGTAATACTGGAGGAGAGGTATTGAACAACCTGATTGCCGGTAGAACTATGGTGAAACTTGGGGACCTTGGATCTGCGAGGAGAAGAGGTGAGAGAATTACCGAGTATACCGCGGAATACTGTCCTGTAGATCAGGTAGAGGACATGTTGCTGGGAAGGGGTGCTAGGCCTGACATGGACGTTTTCGCCCTGGGTGCAACCATTTACAGGCTAATTAACGGGACATCTCTTAACCCTGTGGAGGTGGTCAGGGAAATGGATGGTGCTGTTGACGCGTTTTTGAGGAGGGGAGATTTTAGAGCAAACCTTGAGAGGGCCAAAAGAGCATATGCTACCGTTCATTCCAATTTAAGGCTGAGCAGATTCCATGAAGTGGAGGGCCTGGTGAGGAAAATGACAGATCCCGATCCCACTGAGAGACCATCTATCCAAGAAGTTCTCAATGAACTTATGGCAATAAAGTGAATGAAAAACTAGGTGAGTTACTTTACCCTGAATGCTATGATGATGGCCACAGCTATGAAGACCAGGAGGGATATAACCTTCAGGTATATGGGAGATATACCAAGTGGAGATATACCAGGCGTCTGTGTAGGTTGGATTGTTAAGTTCTGTTTAGGTGGTGCTTTGGTCACGTTTGAGGTAGGCGGTGGAGTTATGGGTCGAGTCATGTTCTTTATGAAGGTTATTGTGAGGGTGGTATTGAGTGGAACATTGACCTTCAAGGGATAGGTTACGTTATAACCAGCGGGCGAGAAGGCCTTAACGAAATAGACCCCAGGAAGCAGGTATAGGGTTGAGTTTCCCGTTATGTTGTACACCGTCCCGTTCAGGTCAAGGGTTACATGGGAGAGGCCCTGAACCTCCACGTGTAGGGTAAACCTCTCCTCGGTGAAGTTAATCTCCAGGTAGAGTGACACGTTATGATAGGTCCTGCCGTTGAGCTCCAGGCTGGACGATGAGGGCGACACCTTGATTTCCCCGTTGGAGAGCTGGCCAGCAACCACCTTGACGGTGTAGTTGTAGTAGGCTGGAGGGATAACCCTGAACTGGTAAGTCCCCACGGGTTCGGACAGGACCAGGAGCCCGGTGGAGTTCATTAGGCTGTCACCTATCTCCACGCTCCAGCGAGGGACACCAAAGCCCACAATCAACAGGGTGTAAAGCGACTTCACTGGGGTGAAAACCAGGGTGGAGTTGCCTGGGGAGAGCTCGCCCCTAATGCTGTTGTAGCCGGGCTCAGGCTGCGCCGTGAAGGCGTATTGCTGGGAGGGCAGTACCAGGCTCACCGTCCCCGTGACGTTTACCTCCACGTTCCCCAGTTCCAGGATCCAGTAACCTGGATAGTTCAGGGTGATGGACGCGGTGAACCCCGGGGAGGAGGCCAGGTACACGTAAACCGCGTCGTTTACCAGCGTATACACCAGGATCCCTCCCTGTAGTGGGACGAACCCCTCCACAACTCCCTGAATGGGGGTTTCTGTTGCCCCTCCCGTGAACAGGTTCATCTCCTCAAGCTCTCCAGGGGACAGGAGGTAGGCCGTACCCTCGCTCTCGTACAGCAGGGACGTCGCGGTGAAGGTCGTGGAGGAGACGATGGCCCCATCCCTCACCACGTAGGTCTGATCCCCCGATATCACGTAGCTCACGTTGAAAGGTCCGGGTATCACCAGCTGGCCAGGGGAGGGAAGCAGGATAACTGAGGTGGTGGAGGACGCAACCACGAGACTGGAGCCGTTGAGGATAAACGCCGTACCGCTGATCCATCCGCCCGCAACGCTGGTGAGGCCCGGGACGTACAGAACCTTACCTGAGTCGGTGACCACGTAGGACTGGGAGCCCTCCACCACCAATCCCCCATGTATCACAAGAACCTTACCTGGAGCTGATACGAGGGTTTCCGGCGGGCTGGATATGATTGTTCCAGAGAGCAGGAAAAGTTGCTCTGTCTCAACCTGCACTACTCCTCCGTTCGAGGACCATACCAGAAGGTTGGCGCTATCCCCCGTGGAGTTCACCATCACTGCCTCCACCTCGCTCCCCTGTCCCAGGGGAATACTAACGTCAAGGAATTTCCCCGTGCTCATGTCCAGGGCCGTCATGTAAATCCCGGAACTTTCGTTGTAGCTCAATAACAGGTAATCTCCCACGTTTCCGATCAACATGTAGTTCCCCGACAGGGGAACCTCCATCTCCCCATTGTTCAGCACGTTCAGAATCCACATCCTTGACAGGGGCGTTCCGTTCACAACCACGTATCCCTCCACAACCACGTAATCTCCCTCCAGTCCCGCGCTCCTCACAACCCCCTGTCCCAGCGGTACTGGAGAGGCGTTCTCCCACACGTATATCTCCCCCTGAAATTCCCCAACCATGTAGTTCTCTCCAGTCACGTTGGAGTGGAACACCCCATCCACGCTCTGCACGTTATATATCACGTTCTGAACTAGAGTCTGGGAACTGGTCAGCGGAACAAGGGCCAACACCAAGAGGGTAACCAGCAGGATTATCTTCATTTTTAAGTTTCTTATCATACTGCTTTTTTAACCTTGTCCAAACTTCCCAGTAATGAAATCTCCTCTTCCTTGAGGGCCTATCATCTTCATGTATTTTAGGTATTACTTGTAATTAAATGATTCTATACGTCGCTAAACCTCAAAGATACTAATTTATGTTTCTCAAGGGTAGTTATTATCATGTCAGTAGTAGCTTGTTTTAAGGTAGTCCCAGACGATACGTCAGTCCGGGTCATAGGGGGAAAGGTGGAGACTAACGTTCCAGTGAAGATAAGCACCTACGATAAGAACGCTATAGAGGAGGCCGTAAGGGTGAAGGAGAAGCTGGGATGGAAGGCCATAGGTGTCACCGTGGGTAACACAGACAGGAAGAGCATAAGGGATGCTCTTTCCATGGGTTTGGACGAGGTGGTCGCAATTTCAGCCGGTTACTTGGACGTGGCGGGAACAGCAATGGCCCTCGCAGAGACGATCAGGGGCATTTCACCTAAGCTTGTGATAATGGCAGAGACCACCACCGATAGTAGCACTTCAGCTCTTCCTCCTTATCTTGCACAGATCTTGGGTTATTCCCTTGTCTCCTATGTTAGGTCCCTCTCCATCCAGGACTCTTCAATCACGGCAGAGAGAAGCGTTGGGGACGTAGAGGTTGTTGAGGCACCCCTTCCAGCAGTGGTGTCAGTGACAGGTGAGATAAACACGCCTAGGACGCCTTCAGTGAAGCAGATAATGGAGTCAGCCAAGAAACCTGTAAAGCAGATTAATTTCTCATCTCAACCCTTGGCAGAACTGGTTGAGGTTCAGCCCTTTGTCACGACGAGGAAGAAGGTGATAATTGAAAAGCCCATGAATGAGGCAGTGGACCAGCTCATCAACTACCTGAAGGGGGAGGGAGTACTATGAGAGTTTTAGTTGTATCTGAAGACCCAGACTTCTTCAGGTCCTCCTCCTGGGTAGCACAGCAACTGGGAGGGGAGATTCTGGGAATTCATCCCTCAGAGAGCAGGTATGTGGACAAGGTGTTCGTTCCCAAATTGGAGGGAGCGTGGGAGCTCCCCCTAGCTGAGTTTGCCTCCACCCTTAAACCGGACGTGGTGATAGCGGGGGGCACTAAACGGGATAGAACCTTTGCCTTTTCCCTAGCGGGAAAGCTCAGGAGTTCAGTTGCTTCAGACGTGATTGATGCTAAGCTTGAAGGTTCCTCTCTCATGGTGAGAAGGCCTGTTTACAGCGGGGTTGGGATTGCCACGCTCAGGCTAAAGCTACCTGCTGTGATCACTGTACAGAAGAACACCATGGAGCCCAACCTGCTCAAGGGGGAGGTTGAGAGGGTAGATCTGCCCAGATCTGTGATCACCCTGAAGGAGAGGAAAACTGCCCAGCAGTCTGTGAGTCTGGACAAGGCAAAGATAATAGTGTCCGTGGGAAGGGGAATGGGATCCAAGGATAACGTGAAGTATGCCGAGGAATTGGCCAGATTGCTCAACGGTGCGGTGGGGGGTAGCAGGCCCGTCACAGCGGAGATGGGCTGGCTCCCCGAGGATAGGCAGATAGGGCTCTCAGGGAATAAGGTTAGACCACAGCTTTACATTGCCTTGGGGATTTCAGGACAGCCCCAGCACATAGCTGGGATAAGGGACTCCAAGGTGATTGTTGCCGTCAATAAGGATAAGAACGCCCCCATCTCGGAGAACTGCGATTACCTTGTGGTTGGTGATGCCATAGAGTTCTGTAAGGTGATGATTGGGAGGCTTTCGAAATGAGCTTTGACGCTGACGTTATAGTGGTGGGTGGTGGTCTCGCCGGACTATCAGCGGGAATAACGGCTAACAGGGAAGGCCTTTCCACCCTAGTTTTGGAGAGGGGTGAGTATTCCGGGGCTAAGAACGTTAGCGGAGGAAGAATGTACATTCACGCGCTGAAAAGCCTGGTAAACGTGGATGATGCTCCTCTGGAGAAACCCATTGTGAGGGAGACCTACGAGATTGCCTGCGGAGAGAAGAAGTTAACCTTCTCCTTTTATGATCCTAACACTAGAAATAGCTACTCTGTGCTGAGGGCCAGGTTCGACCCATGGCTTGCCAAGAAGGCAGAGGAGGAGGGGGTTCTGGTCATGTATGAGACTCTGGTTCACGACGCGATGAGGGAGGATCAGGGTATAACTGTGAGGACTAACAGGGGAGACCTAAGGGCCAAGCTAGTTATCGAGGCCGATGGGGTCACCGCGGGCGTATCAAGGTATCTGGGACTCAGATCCCTCTCTCCAGAACTGCTCATGCTAGGAGTTAAGGAGGTAATAAAACCTGATCGTGTGCCAGAGGAGGGAGAGGCCAGGGTCCTAGTGGGTTACCTGAACGGTCTTCTAGGGGGTGGATTCATGTATGTTAACCAGGACACCCTATCCATAGGGGCAACGGTAAAGGTTAGCTCCCTGCAGAAGGAGAATGTCCTGGCAAGGGATATTGTGGAGGACCTCAGGACCAAGCTGGGAGTGGAGGGTGAAATACTGGAGTATTCCGCCCACCTCATTCCCTATTACGGTTACGCAAGACTTCCCCAACTCAGTGCACCCAACCTCCTCGTGACCGGTGACGCTGCAGGTTTCCTGATCAATGACGGGTTCGTCATACGCGGAATGGATCTTGCCATAGGCTCAGGAATGGTAGCTGGAAAGGCAGCAAAGAGGATACTGGAGAAAGGAGACCCATCCAATACCAAGATCTACGAGGAGATGCTTCAGGACTCCTTCGTCATGAGGGATTTAAAGACTGCTAGCAGGGCCTTTCAACTCATGAATAACGAGAGGCTATTCAGGGTGTACCCGGAACTTTTCTGCAGGGTTCTATCCAGAATGTTCACGGTGGATGGGGAGAGGAAAACATTTATGAACGTATTTCAGGAGGAGGTAAAGAAGGATAACCTCACACTGACGCAGGTGGTGAGGGACCTAACTAAGGTGATGTAAATGGACCTAGTGAAGAGATTATCCCTGAATAAGTACAGGGTTGACAGGGAGTCACACATCAAGGTTAACTTGGAGATATGCAGGACCTGTGCGGAAAAACCCTGCGTCAAGGTTTGCCCAGCAGGAACTTACGAGAGGGCGGGGGACGTGATAGAGGTGCACTACGAGAGATGCTTGGAGTGCGGAGCAGCCCTGGTAGCTTGTCCATTCGGTGCCATATCCTTCAGGTTTCCTGAAGGGGGAGTCAGCTTTAGATTTGGTTAAGTAACTTCCTCCGCAGAAGGTAATTCATTACTATTTATAACCTGCCTCTGTATATTTTTATTATGGTCCTTTCTCTACGCTTGGAGGGCTCTCACTCGTTTTCATGGAATGGCGAGTTGAGGTTCGCGTTCAGGACCACCGTGGTTCCAGAAAAAGTGAAACCTGTTCCGCTTGACCTCTTCATTGTTCTTGACACGAGCGGTTCCATGACCATTATTGACAACCCTCCGGAGGTTGACGACAGTCTCATTGCTGGAACAGCTGTGGTAGACGGCCATGAGGTGAGATACCTGAAGGATGATATTGGAGTTAAGAACAGACTGGAGGTGGCACTTGACGCCATAAGGGAGCTTCTGGAGAAGGCCGAGTCCACCACGAAGGTCACCATCATAACCTTCTCAGACAACGTGAATGTGCTCTGCAGGAGGGTTCCTCCAAGCGTGGCAATGGAGTATTTAGAGGGAATTACCGCTGATGGAAACACCGCCCTCTACACAGCTGTGAAAAAGGCCATCTCCCTGATAGATGAGAACCCTGCCAGAATACTTCTCATCACGGACGGCTACCCCACTGACGTCGAGGATGAAAGGGAGTACTCGAAACTGGAACTTCCCAGGTTCTCCCAGTTCATTCCCATAGGTGTGGGGGAATACAACGCCAAGATTCTTCGCAGTCTGGCAGATCTCAGCAATGGACGTTTCTATCACGTGAATGATGTGAGTGAGATATCCAGGATAATGGAGGAGGAGGGGGCAAAGCCATCAGGGGGAATCAGAGCCAAGGTTGACTTTTTCTCCAGGTTCCCCCTCAATTTCGTGAATTATACCCCTCCCATTTACCTTGGTACTGTGGAGGGCGTGGTGAGGATTTACGGTTTCGTCCAAGTCCCTCCTAGGTATTCAGGAGAGGTGGTGAGGGTGAGATTGACCTATACCGATACCTTTGACGAGAGGGAGCACTCCTTGGAAAGGTCCATCTCACTGACTCCAGCCACGGATAGCGCCCAGTTCGTGTCTGGTTTGAACAAGTACCTTCTGTGGGAAGTGGAGTATTACGAGAAAATGAGGGAGATATCCCAACTCCTGGAGTCGGGTATGCAGGTTGAGGCCACAAGGAAGATGCAGGAGCTAAAGGAGATTGCTGAAAGGACGAGAAAGCAAGACCTGATCGAGGCGACAAGGAAGATCATGAATGCCAGCGACGAAAAGGAGATAAGTAGTGAGATAACTAGGAAAATGAGATCATGAAGGTCCTTTACGAGGAGAAGGAAGGAGTTTCCTGGATAACCTTCAACAGACCTGAGAAACTCAACGCCCTTGATCGGGAAAGCTGGAAACTCCTCGGAGACCACTTGAGGAGGGGAGATTCCTCAAGTTCCACAGCAATAGTGATCACAGGGACGGGAAGGGCGTTCAGCTCTGGAGACGATATTGGGGCCATGGCAGAGTTGAGAGATCAGAGTGACGCCGAGAACTTTTTCAGCGCGTTGCTGTATGCAGTAGATGGGCTCATATCATCCACTAAACCCGTGATTGGTGCCGTCAATGGGTTGGCCTATGGTGGGGGATGTGAGATCCTTCTCTTCATGGATGTGGTCATCTCTGTGAAGTCAGCGAAGTTCTCAATCCCCGAGGGGAGACTGGGTCTCATCCCGCCTATGGCCCTGTCCGTCGGGTATAACTCCATTGGGCGTTCCGTGGCATGGTTGGCGATTACGGGGGAGGAAATAGATGCAGTGAGGGCTAGGGAGATAGGTCTGGTGGATATTGTGACGGACGACCTCCAATCCGAGGTGAAAAGGACTATCTCAAGGATTTCATCCATGGATCAGAGCTCGGTGAAGGTAATCAAGGCTTGGTTGCGCAAAAGCAGGGAGCATGTTAGGGAGGCCATAAGGGAACTCTCCTTCATGTCACTATCCGGCGAGGCAAAGGAGAGGATGAAGAGCTTCCTCTCCCGTTAACCCCTTCTCACGTTTATTCCAGGTATGAAGGTCAGGAACACTCCCAATAGTGTTATGGCCGAACCCACAGCTTCCTCGAGCGTTGGTAACTCCCCAAGGAGCAGGTAGGAGAAAAGGTAAGAGGATACGGGGACTAGAAGGACTACTGTGCTTGCCTTCACTGGGCCAATGGACTTCACCGCGTTAAACCAGAGGATGAACCCAAGGGCCTGTGCCGTTACTGAGACTAGGAGGGTCAGTCCTATTCCCTCCAGGCTAGGAGATATCCTTGGCTCAAGCAGGGAAACTGGTGCAATGAAAAGGCCAGAAAAGAGAGACATATAGGCGTTTAACGCCAGTACGTCCCTATCCCTAAGGTAAATCCTGTAGTAAATGGTACCCACAGCCCACGTGAGACCTCCGAGAAGGGCTATGATACTGCCCAAATCGAAATTACCTATTCCCACAGACGCTATTACGCCTGTGAAAGCGAGCACAATCCCCAGGGCCTGCAGGAGGTTTATCCTCTCCTTCAGGACCAGCCTCGAAAGTATGAGAACGAAGACCGGTTGTGTATAAATGAGGGTTGAGGCCAGTCCTGGATTGGCCGAGTACTGTATGCCCAAGTTGAGAAGAATGAGGAAAATCCCTATGTTCAACAGGGCCGAGATAGACTCCTTGACGCCGTAAGCCAGCTTCCTCACAAAGAGAAATAGCAGTGTCCCTCCCACAGTTACCCTTATCAATGCTATCATGAAGGGGGACATGAACTCCAAAGCAAGCTTAATTATGGGAAACGCAGATCCCCAGAATATTATCAGCAGTATTAATCCCAGGTACTGTTTTGATGGCACAGTTGAGGAATTCCTCAAATGTTTAAAAGTTCATTTGTGAAGATTACTCCTTCATGACTCTTGGAAGGACAGGGATGTCACTCCCCCAGTTCGTCAAGGGAGATCACGTCCACTATCCCTCTATTTTCAACCTTTCTTCTAAGCCTCTCGTCCTCAGTCACCAGAGGAAAGTTAAGCTCACTGGCCAGACTTACGAACGTTGCGTCGTAATAGGTAATATCGTTTGAGATGGCTATCATTTCTATCTTCACCATGTTAACCTCAGTGATTATCATGGTATCTAGGACCTTCTCCACGAACTCGGTTAACCTGATCCCTTCTTCTCTGGAGAGCCTTTTCCTGAGGTTCACCTCTTTCCATACAATGTTACCCAGCTCCGATCTGGCCAGATGTGCCGTGTAGTTTCCTCCCAGCAGGTTCACCTTCCTTTCAAGGATTGCCCTGTAGATTGAGGAGGAGTCGAAGATGTAACTCATCCACTTTCCCTATCCTCCCTGATTGACTCTGTTCCCTCCTTGGCTGACAATTTACGCAATATGTGATCTATCCTGTTCAGCTCGGAGTTCAGCTCCCTGGCTCTGGCCTTCTTCACCTCCAGCATCAGAGCTTTCCTAATGACCTCCGCCTCGTTAATTCCGTACTTCTCCAGCTCCCTCTTCAGCTCCTCAGGTATCCTGACTGAGAGCGTGACGGTTCGACTCATGAATATAAACAGGAAAACAAGGAAAATAAGGTTTACTTTTTGTAAACAGTTGCGTGAACCGTGCAGGTAAGTTTATTCCCCGATATTCACCTACACTCAAATGAATTCAATTGTATTACACGGAAAGGGTTCCTCACCATCCAAGGTGGAATGGCTTTCCACACCCCTCAGGAGGTTCGGAACTGTGGAGGTTCCGGACTTCGATTACGATGTGGAGCAGGGACTGGAGATCGTATTAAGGAAGGATTTTCATTTGGTGGCGGGTCACTCCAGGGGAGGCACAGTGGCGCTCCTCGCGGGGGCTAGGAGGTTTGTGCCCGTGATAGCTGTTTCAGCCCCCACGGACAGGATACTTCAGCTTGAACATCTATCCAGATTTCCTGAGGATAGCGAACAGGGAAAACTCTACAGGTATCTCTCAACCTTCTCCAGGGAAAGGCTAATCGAAACTTCCCCAATCACCTACGCCTCTTCCCTGAGGAATGTACTTCTGATCCACGGCGAGAACGACGATGTGGTCCCCATCATTCATTCGGAGAGATTGTGTGAGAAGGTGAGGGAGGCGGGAAACGAGTGTGAGATGGTAAGACTTAACATGAGGCACTCCCCTCCAAAACACCTGTATCGTGAAATCGAGGACATAGTGGTGAAATGGGTTCAAGGGTTGTGCGAAAAAAGAATACTGACTTGCTTTACGTAGCGATCACGAGATACCTGCCAGTATCTCCTCCATCTGTTGTTGAGATGCGGTTAGATTAAACAGCCTTATTTCAATCAGGGTATTTCCCTTGTATGCCAGCAGGTATGTGTGTGGGTAGAAGAAGGAGTTCTCTGCGTAAATCACCGTATATCCATCAAAGGTTGTAACGTTGAACCCAAAAATACGGTGGAATAGACCTCCATGGAATCCGAACATCATTCTGTCTGCCCAGAGGCTAACGTTGGACGTAAACGTCATGACGTTTACCTTCATTATCACCTTGGTCCCATTCACGTTACCCACAAGAACCTCGTGATCCACTGACTTCACTTGGTGAGGATAGGGTACCGTGACGTTAGTACCATTGGCGTAGTAGATTGAGATAGTGCTGGTTGGATATTCCTTCAGGTACGTTTGATTATCCAGAACCTGCCATGAACCTCCCAGCGCGGATTGAGCGGTTGAGGCTGATAACACCACAGGACTTGGATTGCTCAGTGCAAGGTATATGGGGATAGACACCACAACTGCTACTATGGCGATTCCAGCTATCAGGATGGCTAGTTTCCTTTTCATACTTCACGCTGTTCTTGAGTAGTTATAAGCTTTATCGAAATGACGATTGAAAAAAGATCGTCTTCAGGAAAATTATTTCACTTCCCACATTCATCTTGTTCAGAATTAAAATAAGGTTCCTTAAACAAAATTACCGTGCCAACGTGATATATAACCAGCTTTTCGAGAATATATGATCAAGTTCGAATATTATCAATAATCATTATTCTATGGATCCAAAGATCTCATTTCGTGTTAGCTTTTAAAATCGCATCGCTGTTCTCTCCCTATGGAGACCGCAGTAGTTGTGGTGATTGGAGCCGATAAGCCAGGCATTGTCGCAGGAATATCCTCCAAGCTAGCTGAGAAGAACGTGAATATTGTGGATATTTCACAGACGGTGTTGAGGGGGATCTTCTCCATGATAATGATTGTGGATCTGGACACGGGGCATGTGTCGGTGGGCCAGCTAAGGGAGGAACTTCAAAGGAGAGGAAAGGAACTTGGGGTAGAGGTGCTGGTCTTCCACGGAGAGGTATTTAAATTCATGGAGAGGATCTGAATGAAGTACTCCGCAGAGGAGATAGCAGAAGTAATTAACATGCTGACACACGAGGACCTTGATATAAGGTCCGTAACGCTGAGCATCAACACCCTCTTTGCCGTATCTGACGTGCCGGAGAGAACATTGGAGAAGCTGTCCCTACTGAGGCCTGTACTCTCCAGGTTTTCTGAGGTGGTCAACTCTGTTCAGGATAAACTAGGAGTTAACATCGTAACAAGAAGAGTTGCCGTTTCCCCGGTTCAATACTTTCTGGAGCCCTATCCTGATGTGAAGTACGCGGTAAAACTGGGAGGATTCCTAGACTCTCTTGCTACGGACACGGGAATAGACTACATTGGGGGATTCTCAGCGTACGCAGATAGGGGAATAGGAAGGGGAACGCAGGTCATGTTAGAGGGCCTGGCAGAGACTATGAATTCCACCTCTAGACTATCGGGCATGCTCAACGCAGCTTCCACTCAGGAGGGCCTCAATGTGGATGCCGTCAAACTCTTCACCGCGCAGTTACTGAAAATGTCGCCCCACGCCTCCTCTAGGGTGGCAATTATGGCCAATTCACCACAGGACTCTCCCTTCGTTCCCTCAGCGCATCACGGTCGAGGAATGCCCAACTCCTCCATCAATATTGCCGTTAGCGGGCCTGGGGTAGTTGCCGGGGCCATAAGGAGAGCTAGACCCACAACCTTTCAGGAGCTATACGAGGTGATCAAGAAGGCCTCCTTCAAGGTAACCAGGCTTGGGGAGCTGGTGGGAAGAATGGTGTCAGAGGAGCTAGGTGTCCCCATGGGTTCCGTCGATCTGTCCCTGGCCCCATCCCCAAAGGTAGGGGATAGCGTGGCGGAGATAATCGAGGCCATGGGTATCTCCAGGGTCGGCGGGCACGGATCCCTCACTGCCCTCGCCATACTCATGGATGCGGTGAAGAAGGGCGGGTCCATGGCAACCAACTTGGTAGGGGGACTGAGCAGTGCCTTCATTCCCGTGAGCGAGGACTCCATCATGGCCATGAGAATGAGAGAGGGGTACCTGGAGTTGAACGATCTTCTGGCAATGTCCGCCGTGTGTAACAGCGGGATAGACATGGTAGGAGTTCCTCGAGACGAGGGACCCGAGAAGATCACTGCGCTCATTCTTGACGTTCTCTCCCTCGGGTTAATGCTCAACAAGATAGTGGGGGTCAGGGTTATTCCGGTGGAGGGAAAACCGGGAGAGGAAATGGATCTGGGAGGCCTCCTGGGTAAGGTGGTAGTAGCAAAGATGAAGGATGTGGATAGTTCCCAGTTCACGTCAAGGAACGGGTTCATTCCCACTCCCGTGAAAAGGCTAGAGCTGGGCTAGCCTTCGACATTCTTTTTACCCTTTACCGCACCAGTTCTTATGCTCCAAGAAATTCTTGAAAAGTACAAGAAAATCTGGTCCCTGAACTATTCGCAGGCACTTCTTGCGTGGGATCTAGAAACCTACATGCCAGAGGAGGACTCAGCATTGAGGGGTGAGGTCTTCGCCAACATCTCCACAATGATCAGGGAAATTACAACCTCGCTGGAGCCGGAGGTTGAGAAGGTGAGGGAAGAAGATCTGGACGATTTCGGTAAGGGAGTAATTCGAGTCCTCAAGAGATCGCTGAGATTCTACAGACTTGTCCCCAAGGAGGTCACGGAGGAACTCGATAGGCTGACTTCACAGAGCGTGGTTGTGTGGAGGGAGAGTAAGAGGAGGGGAGATTTCAATTCGTTCAAGCCCTACCTGGAGAGAATTGTGGAACTTGAAAGAACCATTGCTGAGAAGCTGGGCTATGAGGGACATCCCTACAATGCACTTGTAGACCTCTATGAGGAAGGGATAACGGTTAACGATCTGGATAACGTGTTTTCTCAGCTACTTCCAGATGTAAAGGGTATTCTGGAGAAGGTGCTGTCTGAGGGGTATTTCCCCTCTACCCATCCACTGAAGGAAATGAGCTATGATCCTAAGGTAATGGAGGAAGTGAACAGGGAGGTCATTAAGATCCTCAAAATGCCCACGAAAACCTTCAGAATGGACGTATCTGCGCATCCGTTCACCATCAGGATATCCTCCAAGGACGTAAGGATCACCACGAGGTATGAGGGGACCGACTTCAGAAGCACCATCTTCTCAGTGATACATGAGTCAGGTCACGCGATGTATGAGCTAATGATCGATCCAGCCTACGAGATGACTCCCGTGGCTGGAGGTGCCTCAACTGGCATTCATGAAGGACAGTCCAGGTTTTGGGAGAACGTAGTGGGAAGGAGCAGGGAGTTCACCAAGGTGCTATACCCGATCCTGAAAGACAGGCTTTCCATCAGGGATGATCAGGAGTCGCTCTATAAGTACTTCAACATGGTCTCGCCTAGCCTCATAAGGGTTGATGCCGACGAGGTCACGTACAACTTTCATATCGCACTGAGATATGAGATCGAGAAGAACCTCATCTCTGGTAAAGTAAGCGTGAGCGATCTTCCGTCACTGTGGGATGACTTCATGGACAAGTATCTGGGTGTTAGGCCTAAGAGCGACAGCGAGGGGGTCCTCCAGGACATACACTGGTCGCAGGGAAGTTTCGGCTATTTCCCAACATACACCTTGGGTAACGTTCTGGCTGCGACCATGTACCACTTCATAGAGGACTTACCTTCTAAGGTGAGCAGGGGTGACGTAGACGGGATAAGGAGCTTTCTCTCTGAGAAGATCTGTAAGTATGGCGCGGTTTATCCACCAAAGGTTCTCCTGACCAAAGCGTTTGGAGAGGTTTACAATCCCAAGAGGTTGTCGTCCTATCTGGAAAAGAAATACTTGGCCCATTCAAACTAAATCATAGAGAATGGGTCAAGTTATCCATCCTTCCTCCATCTGCCACTATGACCTGACCCGTAATGTATCTAGCCCTTTTACTAACTAGGAAGCTAACAATGTTTGCAATATCCTCAGGCTTCCCCGTGGTATGAAGGAACGTTTTATTCCTGAATAATTCCCTCAATTTATTCCCTTCCTCAGGAGCCTTTCCACCCAATGTCATGTCAGTCTCTATCCAGCCTGGAGCCACAGCGTTAACTCTTATGTTATATTTACCCAGCTCAAATGCCAGTCTTCTAGTCAGTATTATTACTCCAGCCTTGGTTATGGCATAGAACGTAGTTCCCTCTGCAGCAGTTCCTATACCTGCATTACTTGACACGTTGACTATGGATGGGTTCTCCGATCTCTTGAGAAGTGGTAGAAACTCATATGTAACGTAGATTACTCCATTCAGGTTAACTTTTATCATCTCCTCGTATTTTTCCTCGTCGAATTGCTCAAAGGGCATTAGGTACCATATTCCGGCGTTGTTAACCAACGCGTCTAATCTAGGAAACTCCTTTTCTATCTCCTTCTTGGCGTTGCTTACCTGAGCTCTATCTCCCACATTGCACTTCAGGGTAAGCACCCCCATCTCCCTCAACTCCTTTGCCCTATTATCTGAACCGTGATAGAGTACTGCAATCCTATACCCTTCATTAACTAAGGCCTCAGTTATTGCCCTTCCTATACCCCTTGTACCTCCTGTAACCAGAGCATACATAACGTGGAAATGGTACAGGAACAATTTAAGTTTATTAGCTAAGATCATAGTATAACCCAATAATATATTAAGAAATAGAGGAATATTCAAGAAGGGAAATGTCAAAGGGTGGTCTAGAGTTGAGGGTGTTATTAGGGATCATTCTGGCTACTTCAGTCAGTGAACTACTCCGCCCTTACGGACGGAGCATCCCCACCTCACGATGGGGATTTCCTGCTTCTCAGCCAGACCTCGATCCCCTCTCACCCATAGCGGAGGTCCCGTCGAATGGAACCCATCCTTGACGCCCCGTGTGGTAGGAGGGTTACGGAGGGCCTTAGCTCCACAGGCTATCAGGCAGTCCCAACCCTCATTCCTACCAGCTCTTTCAGCCTTGTAGGGCTAAATAAAGTTATGAAGGAAAATAATAAAAATTTTTCTATAAGGGGGTTATCCATCCCCAACCTTATGGATGGGGGCTTCCACCCCCTTAACCCCCATAAAGTTAAACAGGAAATCTGGGAAATTATTTTTAAGTTTTCAAGGATCTCACTACATATTGAAGAGATACCTGGTCTTCTTTGGTATAAATTCAGTAGCACCCTTAACCCTAATGACGCTACACTCTTCCCTGGAAGACGCGATTCTCTCCTCAGTGATTGCGCTACCCATTGGAATCTCCCTTTACCTCTACCTAAGACGTTCTTGGCCCAAGATAGGTCTCTATGACGCTCTCGAAAAATCTAGACTTGGAAGGATACAATTATATGCGTGGACAGTTAGCTATTTTCTCTACCTCTCTTACACCATTGATTATGCCATCTTTTACGAACTAGATTTTCACGGAATGATGGCCTATGCCTTGGTGGCCCTGCTCTCCCTTCTTACTGGCGCAATGTTACTGGGGAGAGGTCAGTTTCTCCTTATACCCCTTGCAATTGCGCAGATTGCACTGGCCTTTCTTTACTGGACGCCCAGTCTTACCCAAACTCAGCCTTCAATAGACTTTCTGGACGTGCTTAACTCTTCCCTGCTCCTGGTATGCATAACCCTTATTCCTTATGCTGATGGGGAACCAAAGATGGCCTGGGTCGTCCCCACCTCTCTCGTTGTGGGAATAGGGGCGCTGTTAGCAGGAGCTTTCCTTGTTACATCCCTTTCCCAGATCTATGGTGCAATCTCCATGATTGGGCTGGTAATGGTTGAGGCTCTGGCACTCAATAGGGTGTTTAGATCCAGGGGGGTAAACTTACTGCTTCCCTTCACTGCTTTCCTCATCTCGATCCTGGTGAGCCTCATATCCCCGATAACCTTCTATAACCTCACCATAGCCCCCTCGGTGGCGCTTCTTTACCTTTCGCTCTTCCTTGGGTTTGCCTATCTCCTATCGGGTGCGGGACGCATTTTCTCATGGATCTCCTCGGCGCTCATGCTGTACGGCCTTTACAATTCCTTTGTGGTCGGAGATATTACGCAACGAATCTCCATCCTCGTGGTCACTCTTCTCGTTATCCTGCTGGGTCTAATCCTGGGAAGGCCAAGGCAAGCTTCAACCCCTAGGGTATTGTGAAAAGGTTTATTATTGATTGAGCATATATTATGTATGGCTCTCTTTAAAAAAGAAAAATTGTACAAGGTAAATGGAGATTTGCAGGAGATAGCCTCCAAGTTCATGCAATATCTGCAAATGGACGGATGGAAAGTCCAATCTAGAACGGAGGGAGATAAGGCTGTGATCCAGGCACAGAAGGGAGGGATTCTCCGCGACATAATTGCTGCGGATAGGGCTCTTACATTCCTCATGGAGAAGACACAGGAGGGAATAAAGGTAACAGTGGGAGTAGGGAAGTGGGTTCAGAACATAGCGGTAACAGCAATCGAGGCTCTCCTCCTCTCTGAGCTCTTCCTAGTGGTGGACGTCCCAGAGATGTTATGGAACGCTCACGTTGAGGATAAGTTGCTTAGGGAACTTGATAATATAGTGGGGATATCAACGTGAAACTCATTCTTAATCTCTCGTGCAAGACAAAGTTTTTTGAGGAATCTCGTTTCAATACATCAAGTTAAAATCTCACACTGCCATATTACCTCTATGAAATCCCTGAAGTATAGCATACCAGTGGCATTGGCCGTTTGGTGGATACCCATTCTCAACGGGATAATTGTAGGATTGGTGGCTGGCTTCTCAGAGAGACGAAGGGACACTGCAGTAATATCCGCTGGCATAGGTTCACTTATAGCCTCAGCCCTCTACCTTTATCTGGCCTTCAAGGTACTTGTGGTACCCATTCTTGGTAACCTTCTCCCAGTGCTCTCAGTAATTTTCTCCATTGTGGGCATTTCTCTAAGCCTTCTATCCTCATATTTGGTCTCCAACAGGACCACCATTTCAGTTGTCACCCCTGAAGGAGCAGAAATGGAGTTTTACGCCAGAAATAACGACGAAATAGAGCAGAGGTTAAGTTCCCTGACTCAGGGTTGCGGAAATCCATCATACAACGTGATAGATGAGAACAACATGATTGTAACAAGGAAGTGCAATGGGTATGAGCTTCAGTATCAGGTGAGGAAGGAAGGGAGGGGTTACAGGGTAAATATAAAGGTTAAGACCAACTTCGATAAATGATCACTTTTCTCTCCATCTAGAGAACCTCATGGCCAGTAATACGAAGATGGGTCCCTCAATTAGGAGAAGAACTAGCGCAATAACGTTGAAATTTGCAAGTCCCGCAACTCCCTGAGTAATTACAGAGGCAGGGGAGGAGGGTATAACCAGAGCTAGATACTTAACTATTCCGTGAAGTTCAGAAAATGGGTAATATATAGGTGGTATAATTGTAAGGACAGTCCCCAGAACACCTGAGATTGCCCAGGAGTGGCGAGTGTAGGGAACAAAGGTTCCAATAATGAAGGCCAAGCCAGTCATGGAGTAGTTAAGGTAACAGGCTATGAGGAAACTGATTAACGCGCTCATGGGGGAAAACACGTGAAGAATAAGTCCTAGGATCACGTATACTATCATGCCAACTGAGGAGAACACCAGGTTCGCAGTAGCCAGCCCCAGCATGTACTCCGCAGGACCTATCCTGGTGGCCACAAGCATGTCCTGCAATTTCATCTCCTTCCTCAACATTACCACATCTGATAGGCTTACCACAGAGTTCGTGGCTATCACTGAGATCAGTCCACCAACGATGGCGTACTGCAGTAGTGCTCCCCTGGAAAGTACGTATACCAAGAAAAGGATTGAGAGGGGGGTGATCATGTAGCTGAAGACGTAGCTGTACCCCCTCTTGAGGAAGGAATATCCATAAAACCACGCAAAAACGATTACATACCTTACATTCAATTTCCATCCTCCCCGTGAAGAATGAACAGGTCCTCCAAGGAAACAGGTTTGATCACAGCCTTACCCACTATCTCCCTCGCCCTGTTTTCGTCCATGTAGGAAATCTGGGTTTTACCAATTAGCCTATCCCCTATACCCTCCACCCTTACCTTTCCACGGAGGGGAGCCAGCAACTCCTCCTTTGTTCCCTTAGCTATCACCTTTCCCCTACCCAACATGACTATGTCCTGAGATAGCTCCTCTGCCTCTTCCATGTAGTGGGTAGTAAGAACGACCCTGGAACTGATGTTTTTTATAACTGACCATACCTCCAGCCTAGAGATGGGATCCAGACCTGTGGTGGGCTCATCCAGAAAGATGAGCTCGGCGTTAGAAGCTAAGGCCATGGCCACAAATACCTTTCTCTTCATTCCTCCAGATAGGTCGTCACACGGTTTATCCCTGACTTCCCATAATCCAATTTCCTTCAGTGCTCTCCTGGATTCCTCCAGTGCTGATTTTATGGACTCTCCCCTGGCAGTTAGAAACATGGTGAGATGTTCAAGGGGGCTGGCGAAACCCACTGGTTTAGCCTCCTGAGGAATGGAGACTATCAGGTCTCTAAGCCTCTCCGCCTCAGATACTACGTCCAGCCCAAGTATTCTTGCCTTTCCAGAAGATGGGAGGAGTTGGGTTGATAGGATGCGCATCATCGTGGTTTTCCCTGCTCCATTTCTTCCTAGCACGGAAAGTACCTTTGCCTTACTCTGAAATGTGACGTGATCCAAAGCAACTGTGCCATCCCTGTAAACCTTTGTCAGTCCCTCAACCTCTATCATAAGTCAGGAATAGGTCTAGCAAGCTTAAATAATCAACACAATTCACGTGATAGTTCCTTTAATTAATCAAAGGTGAACCCATCCTTTTTTAATTATTTCACTAAATATGGTACACAGGAATTAACAACTGTTAAGAAATCTCTGACATAAATACTTAAATACTTAAACTGCTTTAAGTAGTTAATGAAGTCGTATTTCACTATTAAACAAACATCCAATTGTCCCACAAATTATGGATTATATGAATGCAGTATTACCAGCGAAGGGGAAAACTGCAGGCTATTGGCGTGCGTAGTGCCTAGGTTAGCTACTCCCCTGAGCATGGATGACATGAGACCACTTTTTTAGACTTAAGAATAGAAGTAACTTTATTTTAGTTAGTCAAGAATTTATTCTTGAAAAAATTAGGCTTTGAAGTTCTTTCCTATTATCTTCAACATGCCCATCATCACTCCAAGCCCTCTCTGTATATCCGGATCCTTCATCATGGTTATCAGTTTCCCTAGGGTCACGTTCTCAGGATTGGCCAGTATCTTCTTGGCCTCCTCACCGGACCAAACCTCGATCAAGGAACTGAGTGGTGGAGACATAGCCTTGTTCAGGAACTCCAGTCCCTTTGGAAGGAATTCAAATATGAGGGAAAGGGTAGTTCCCAGATTGGTGATTGCGTCATCATTAAGAGCGTCTCTAAGTGACTTGAGGGCATAAGACATGTTTATGAGCACGTCCAGGGTTCCGCTATTCTTGAGATCCATAACCCTATTCAAAACCTCGTTCAGTTCTGGGGCCTTCTCTATCAGCTTTTTCACACCGTCTGATGTCCTGGGATTCATGGAGCTCAGAACTTCCATAAGATTGCTTAGCGTGGATCCCAGGTTCATGATGGCGTCGTCGTTGAGTGCCTCCCTCAAGGATTTCAGGGCATAGGACATGTTAACTAGAACGTCAAGTGTTCCGCTGTCCCTCAATGCCTTCAATCGCATTAGAGCATCCTTCAATGCGTCCGCGTTCTCCAGTATCTGGGCTATGTCATTCTGCTTGGTTTTCATCTCTCCAGCTAATATCATGAGGTTGGAAAGCATGTCAGCTATGCTCTGGATGGCATCGTCATTAAGGGCATCTCTGAGGGACTTGGCCCCGTAACTGAAGTTGATCAGAACGTCCAGGGCCCCGCTATCCTTCAGCTGGCCTACCTTTGTCAGAACTTCGTTTAATGTGGACACATGGTCAAGGAAGTTGGCCAATTCCTCCATTTTCTTTTCGTCCAGTTTCGTAAGCACCTTATCCAAGTTTACCTCCGTGGCCATAATCTCACCATATGGTTAACAGCTGACCCCCTTCCACTTCCATGGAGAAGGAGGTGATCCCAACTATATCGTCAACCAGATCCCCATAATCGTCCTTGTCCAAACCATGAATCTTACTGGCGTAGGAACAGGCAAGGACCCTCAGTTTCCCTGATTTCTTGGCCTTTCTGAAGTGCTGGAAGACGTCCTCATTACTTTCCTTAATGGTCTTGGAGGTGCCAGACTCTACCCTAAGCTCTGGGTTCTTTAGGAAGGCCTTAACTCCGTCCATGGTGGCGAAAATAACCACTTCGTTGTCCAGAGTGGTTGAGATCAGAGCGTGCATCCCCGCGTAGGCCACCCGGTCAAGCTCGTTGGAGCCCAAAATAATTCCAACTTTCATATTCCGTCACACTATGGCCTTGGCGGTTACTGTCCAGTAGAGCTTGTTGTACATCAGCTTGCCCCACCAGTGTACGTAGGAGGGTGGTGGAGGCACCGGTGGCGCAGCATAGTTGAACCTGATATAGGTACCAGAGTCAAGTCCCGTGGCGATGTAGCAGAACACCGATCCGTCATAGGTCTTCTTAAGGCCATTGCCTCTTATTTCATTAACCACGTTATTGGCGATGATGTAGGACTCGAAGTCGGCAGTGGATCCAGCCTTGGAGATCGGGATGTCCGTGGTGTCACCGATCACGAAGACGTTGGAGTGGTCCTTCATTCTTAAGGAGAACTTGTCAGTTGGAATCCAGTTCCTCTTGTCTCCAATGCCCGACTTTCCTATAACGTCGGCACCTGTATGAGGTGGCACTCCTATGGCCAGATCGAACTTGATCTTCTCTCCCTCCTGGGACTCCATGACCTTGTCCTTCGCATTTACATTAGTTACGTTGAACGGTGATACTATCTTTATACCTCTTTCCTGAAATATCTTTATCATCACATCGTTTGTGGTCTTTATTCCAAATATCCCTGGAACCGGGTACGTGTAGACTATCTCAGTCTTATCCCTAATTCCCCTCCTCCTGAGATAATCATCAAGCATTAATGTGGCTTCCATTGGCGCAACGGGGCACTTATGTGGTAGCTTAGCCACATTTATGACCACTGTCCCTCCATTGAACTGATCTAGGGCCTCCCTCAGCTTGAGAGAACTCTCAAAATCCCATGGAGAGTATACAGCATCCTTGTAACCTGGTACCTCATCCCATCTCAGATGAGATCCTGTGGCGATGACTAGGTAATCGTATGAGTGGGACAGCCCGTCGGCAGTAACAACCGAGTGATTGGCTGGATCTATCTTTGTGACCTCACCCTTCTGGCTGTGGAGGAACCTAATCTTGTGGTCCAGTAGCTCCCTCTCGGGCCTAATTAGTTCCATTGGATCCTGCACGTTAAATGGAACCAGTAGTTGCCCTGGCTGGTAAGTATGCTTCTCATTTCTGTCCAGTACTACAATCTCTGCCTCCCCTTTCTCCAGCTCCTCGGGCATCATTCTGGCCATTCTATTGGCAACGATGGTGCCCGCTATTCCTCCTCCCACTACAATTACTCTCTTCATTTTGTGATCACCAGCGTGAACTTCCCGCCCTCATTTTTCTCTGAAACAACCTTGTATCCCTTCTTTGTCACGAACGCCACTACGTCCTTCTTTGTTGCCTCATCCCCTAGGATGGCCTCTACAGCCTCCCCTGGACTTATTTCCTCCAGGACTCCGGAGAGTTCTCCCAGAGGTCCTGCACAAGACTGACCTGTCAGATCTAACTTTTTATATATCTTTAAGGACATTTTTATCATTATATACATCTTCGCCAAGGTTATAAACTTTTATTTAAAAGTGTTTATAATGGATTATTCCATAAAAACTAAATAAAGAGAAGTGATACCGGGCTTCGAGCCTTAAAAGTGAAGTTACTCCAGAATTACTACATGAATTTAGGTACACTGACGCTTGAGAAAGATCAGGTAATTAGAAAGTGCGTGGCGATTCTGGGAATAAGGGGGTCCGGAAAGTCCAACACCGCAAAGGTATTTGCCGAGGAGCTCATCAAGGAGAAAATCCCACTGGTTATAGTGGATCCTGATGGAGAATACAGGGAACTAGATGCCGTTGTATTCGACAGGTTCAATGTGGATCCAGAGGAAGTGGTTAACATTCTCATAGTGGGAAAGAGCGTTGTACTGGACGTGAATGATTGGAACGACGACGTGTTCAAGTTCCTCACCGCTTTCTTCAACGTTCTTTGGGAGACCTCCAAGGTCTACAGGAAGGATCTGTTTGTCCTGCTTG
Organism: Metallosphaera javensis (ex Hofmann et al. 2022); assembly: GCF_022064045.1. Taxonomy (NCBI): domain Archaea; kingdom Thermoproteati; phylum Thermoproteota; class Thermoprotei; order Sulfolobales; family Sulfolobaceae; genus Metallosphaera; species Metallosphaera javensis (ex Hofmann et al. 2022). The sequence continues at coordinate 26,381 of NZ_JAKNCW010000020.1, forward strand.
AGGAGGCCCACGAGTTCATCCCTCAGGGAGGTAGAACTCCGCTCAGTGACGTGCTGGTGAGAATCGCCCTTAGAGGAAGAAAGAGGGGAATCGGAATGATACTGGTGAGCCAGAGATCGGCAAAGGTCAACAAGGACGTTCTTACGCAGAGCGAGATCTATTTCCTCCATAAGGTGGTTCATCCAGTGGACGTAAGGGTTTACAAGGAGATATTACCACTGAAATCCAGGGAGATCGAGACGGAGATTAAGGCAATGGAGACTGGGGATGCCATATTTTACAAGGACGGTGAATTGAAGAAGGTGAGGATTAGAAAGTTCGAGGAACTTCCTCTCCTCCTTCAGGAAGGAGAGAAGGCTGAGATCTAACTATCTTTCCACGGGAACTCCAACCATGTTTCCCCACTCTGACCAGGAACCGTCGTATAGTTTCACGCTTGGGAAATTCAGGAGGTATTTCAGGTAGAACCACACGAGAGATGCTCTCGCTCCCGTTCTACAGTATACAACCGTTTCCTGTCTCGAGAGGGATAACTCCAGTTTATGGGGAGGGAGAAGTTCCTCAGTGACCGGATCGAGAAACCTGTTCCACGGTACATTTAAGGCCCCGGGAATATGTCCTGTAACCTGCGTTTCCTCATTGGGATGCTCCGGAGGAGTTCCTGTCTCACCTGAATATTCCTCAGGATATCTGACGTCCAGAAGTTGAAACCTCTCTCCTCTACTGATCTTGGAGAGCAATTCCCACACCATCATCCTTTCACTCCAGTCTGGCTCCTGAGCTTCGTATCTGGATGGAGGGAGCGTTCTTATTTCAACCTCCCTTGGTAACTCCTTAACTTCCCATGCCACCTTTCCTCCGTCTAGGACCTTGACTTCCTCATGACCGAATGCCCTCAATACCCAGAAGGCGTAAAATGCGTATCTGTTATTGAAATCGCTGTACACAACTAGGGAATCATCGCTTGAAATGCCCAGTTCCCCCAGCCTTTTCTCCAGAATTTCCCTTGTGGTGAAATCCCTCCTCACAGGATGCCTTAGGTATCTCCAGGGGAGCTTGACGGCACTGGGTATATGCCACTCTAGGTAAGAATCATCGTAGAAGGTTACCTCCACCACCCTGTAGTTGTTGATTTCCTCCAGTAGTTGGGATGCCGAAATCAAATACCTCATTGATAGAGACGTAGTTTCTCGGTTAATAAAACATTCGAGAATATCACGATAAATCTAATTTTTAATTAATAAGGAAGTTTTCAATAAAGGATGTAGAATATCCAGGACTAGTTTTTTTAAATCGCTAGATTAACGTTTTGTCATGCCTGTAAGGCTATCATCTTTGCCCTATTTCGAGAAGTGGCTAGTTCTGGGTATCATACTTGGGGTAGTTGCTGGTTTCGCATCCACAGTGTTCTACTTACTGCTCCATCTATTTGAGTATGTATTCATCACTAGGTTCGTGGGCATGTCCTATCCTCATCCGCTGGGAGAGGGGGGCACGCTTAACTTCGAGTTTCATCCTGGCAATTACCTTCTTATACCCGTCTCCTTAATGCTGGGAGGACTCATATCTGGGCTTGTGGTATACACATTCGCTCCAGAGGCTGAAGGTCACGGCACGGACGCGGCCATAAGGGCCTACCACTATCTTCAGGGAAAGGTGAGATGGGTTGTAATACCGGTAAAGATATTCGCCTCAGCGGTCACAATAGGATCAGGGGGAAGCGCTGGAAGGGAAGGCCCCACAGCCCAGTTCTCCTCGGGGGTTGGATCGGTTATTGCGGACCTACTCAAACTTTCGCCAGAGGATAGGAGGAGAGCTGTTGCCGTGGGAATTGGTGCGGGGATAGGAACCATATTTAAGACTCCCATAGGCGGTGCGATTCTCGCGTCTGAGATACTTTACAAGAGAGATCTTGAACCGGAACTCATCTATCCAGGGCTAATAGCATCCTCGGTGGGATACACCATATTCGGCATCATTTTCGGCTTCACCCCGGTATTCGGGTATTATACCGGAACCTTCAACCCCTTGAGGCTACCCATGTATGCTCTGTTGGGAGCGATCTCCGGGGTTTTGGCCATCCTCTACGTTAAGTCGTTTTATGGAATATCAGGACTGTTTAAGAGGCTAAGGATCCCCAACCATGTTAAGCCCATGATTGGCGGGGGTCTTGCTGGGTTACTGGCCCTGCTCTTTCCAGAGGTCCTGGGGACAGGATACGGATGGATAAATCTCGCTGAGTTCCAGAGGTTGTCATCATTTTATTCACCCCTGTTTCCTGTTCTGATCCTGCTGGCCTTACTCCCGTTCGTCAAGATATTGGCTACCTCGCTCTCCATAGGATCTGGGGGAAGTGGAGGTGTTTTTGCTCCCGGCCTCTTCATAGGAGCGTTCGTTGGGGTGGACGTGGGTTTGATATTTCATTACCTGTTTCCATTCCTTGTGCCTGACATAGCTCCCTTTGTGATCATAGGCATGATGTCGTTCTTCGCTGCGGCCGGAAAGGTACCGCTGTCAGTTATAGTGATGGTTACGGAAATGACATCAAGCCTTCAACTTCTCCCCGGCGCCATGATAGCTGTGGCCATCTCTTATCTAGTCTCGGGAAATTACACGATCTATAGAAGCCAGGTACCCACCAGGAGGGATTCTCCCGCGCATAAGAGCGAGTACGAGATTCCTGTGATGCAAAGATTGAAGGTAGGTCAATGCAAGAAATATGACGTTAAAGTCTCCCCATCGGCTACTCTGGAAACCGCACTCAAGCTCATGCTGGACAACAACTTCCTCAGCCTCCCTGTGGTTGACGATTCGAACAGGTTCATTGGCATAGTGTACTATAGAGATATCGAAAGGAAGAACCCCTTGGATCAGGTGAGGCGTTACGTAGTGAGGGGTTCTCCCCACGTGACACCCCAGTCCTCGTTGGAGCAGGCGTGGGAAATTATGGCCATAAACAGGAGCAGATGGGTGGCTGTGGTGGATAGGGGAATTTTCCAGGGTGTGGTTACCATGGACTCTTTGTTAACGCTATACGAGCAGGAGGTGCGGGCCTTGACCGATTCTTCACAGGACACGCGAACTTCTAACTAGGCTAGGTCCCGCAGGAAGTGCTCCAACTTGTTGATTTCACATCATGAACTCAATTTGCTTTAACTCGCCACATAGTTTTTAAGCTACTCATTATCATGCTAAACACGAATGAATCAAGTAGATGCATTTTATTTAATATTTGGATCGCTGACGTTATTTCTTTCGCTAATTTACTTCATTCTTAATTCCTACTTCTCCATTAACGTAGAGAGTCCCAGAAGGACAGACTCAAACAGGTTGTCTGACGTAACCGTGCTCATCCCGGTATATGCGGAGAAGCCATCCATATTCGAGAGAGTGATATCCTCCGTTTACGCTCAAGACGTTAAGTTTCTGGTCGTGGGAGATGGTTGTGACGAGCCCTACAGGTCCATCACCTTCAGATATGGAGGAAAATTCATTAGAACACCATCCAGGGCAGGGAAGAGGAACGCTGTTGCTACAGGTATATCGCACGTAGACACCAAGTTTGTTCTCCTCCTTGATAGCGATACAGTGTTGCCTGACGACGGTATAAAGAGGATGTTATCCCTTATGGATGAAGGAGTGGGAGGAGTTAGCGTCAATGTGAGAAATGTGAACACTGGAAATACCTTCTACCTTGCAGAACTCATTGAGAGACTCAAGGAAGCCACAATGAGGGCCGTGAACAGGTCAGGTTACGCTGTCCTTCTCAACGGCAAGTGTTCCCTTTACAGGACTGAACTGGTGAGACCCTTCATTCTCAGCGAGGAGTTCAGGAACCCGAAGTTCATGGGAAGAAGGGCATTGATAGGGGACGATAAACAGCTCACAAACTACGTTATTTCCAAGGGTTACAGGGCACTTGTGGACTTCGAGACCACTGTACTGACATATCCTCCTGAGACAGTAAAGAAATTATATAAACAGCTGATTAGATGGTCAAGGGCAAACTATTACTTCTTCTTCAGGGAAATGAGAGATGGAACCATGTTCAAGAGAGGTCCCCTTTACGTCTTTAATTTCCTTTACACAACAATTCTCCCATTTCTAGTCATGGGAATATCTATCTTTGATATGATATTCCTGGGCTCCACCATTGTGGACACTGACCCCACTGATTACGAACTTGCTCTTCTACACGGAGGAAACTTCATACTTCACTTACTAATGATTCTCGCCAAGAGGATCGTGTTCTCTCTGCTCCTCGGGACAACGACCACTCACTACCCCTTCACGATTCCTGGATCCATATTTCATCATTATCAGGTAAATCACCCTCCTTCCACCTTCCTGGGCTTTCATTTCCCCAGGCTGGGTTTCAAGTATTCTGTAATCCTGATGCATGTGGCAAGCTACCTCACAGCAATTCCCTTCATTTACGCCCTTTGGAGACTTCTTCACGAGGAGAAGCTAAAGACCTTACTGGTGGGTTCCCTGGCTCTTGCCATCCAGCTGGTAGTTAGTATATATGCGCTGGTCACCATATGGGATCAGGACAAGTGGTTAACCAGGTGACTATGTGTTAAATTTACTGGGAAAAATTTCTAGATTTAAATAGTTCATACTCATTGATAAATTAGTTTATATATCCAACTTCTTAATAAAGCCCATGCCTGAAATAGGTGAAATTGCACCAGACGTGGAACTGGTGGATACAGATTTAAAGAAAGTGAAAATATCGGACTTCAGGGGAAAAGTGGTGGTCCTGGCCTTTTATCCAGGTGCCTTTACGCCCGTATGTACAAAGGAAATGTGCACGTTCAGGGATTCCATGGCCAAGTTTAACGAGGTTAATGCTGTGGTCCTTGGTATTAGTGTGGATCCCCCGTTCAGCAACAAGGCCTTCAAGGAAGCAAACAAGCTTAACTTCACCATACTTAGCGACTATAGAAGAGACGCTGTAAAGGCCTATGGGGTTGATATGGAATTTCCACCGCTACCTGGGTATGTTCTTGCCAAGAGAGCAGTATTCATTCTGGATAGGGATGGGAAGATAGTCTACAAGTGGGTAGGTAAGGAATTAGCCAACGAACCTGATTACGAGGAAATCCAGGAAGTTGTTAGAAAACTGAAGTGACTTCCTTTTTATCAACTCGATCCAGCACCACAACCGCAATATCCGTACTCGTCTATTTCCAAGTTGCACACGGGGCAAACGTAACCCGTGCCTGTCGTCTCGTGACACATCTTCCCGTACTGGGAGAGATGGGGATTCATGAGGCTCTGATAGGGATCTTGGCTACGGCTCGTGAGTCTTATTCTCCACGATTTCGTATCTTCCTTAACCAAGGTGAACTCCATTTCCATGTCACTCCCTGTCTTACTTATTGTGGAATCATGTCTCAGGTAAACTTTCCTCATAAATTATCACTATCTCACGGGTATTAATAAACCTATCTGCAAATTGTCTAAAAAATTTTAACTATTAAAAGGGAGTATAGATTGTATTGATAATTTAAACGGGACGTTTTAACGCCTCCACTTTACTGTTAACAGCGCACTTACCTCTTGTTATTGAAGGATAGCCAATTAACATGTTAAATAAAATGAATGATCATGTACTTTAAATCTACTAATTTTATATTTACCATCTATATCAGAAGGGTTTAAAAGATATAAAATTCTAATAATATAAAATCGACGAACTCGCTCTAAATTTTCTAGGAAGACTTAAATAATATTAATGGTATATTACCTTTATGTCCGATCCTAAAGGAATGAAAAAAGAAATCGGGTTAACTTCACTGATAATAATAGGTCTAGCTTCAGCGGTGGCCACAGCCATATTCTTCAGTCCACTGCAGATGACGGAGGTGGCAGGACCTGGGAGTTTGATTGCCTGGGTTATAGCTATCCTCTTCTATGTGACAATATCAATAACTTACATAGAGCTCTCCCAGACCTATCCAGAGGCTGGCGGTCCCTCCAGATATTCAATTTATAGTCATGGATCAGTAACTAATCTAATTAATGCCATGGCAGACCTCCTCTGGTATCTGTTTATTCCACCAATAGAGGCATTTGCAACCATAGAGGGTCTTGACTATATTTTCCCATCCCTTCTCAACTCAGAGGGATTTCCCACTCTCGAGGGCGCTCTTGTGGGAGTGGTGCTAATGTTCGGTTACATTCCTTTCAATTACTACGGCGTAAAGACCTTTTCAAGGATCACCTCTGGGTTCGGTACCGTAAAGTACATTATTTACATATTGCCAGCTTTTCTGCTGTTACTGACATTCCTTAACCTCAAGAACTTCACCGTGTATGGGGTATTACCCTTCGGTTTCGCAGGAATATTTTCCTCAATGCCCTACGCCATGTTTGCCTTCGGGGGAGCGAGAGTAATTCCAGATTTTGCTGAAGAGGTTAAGAAAAAGAGTTACCTAATCTACGCATTGATAATTACCGTGATTGGAGAGGGCCTGGTATATCTACTCTTTGACTTCACCTTCATAGCCAACCTTGATTGGGCCAAACTTGGACTCACGCCAGGGGACTGGAGTTCCTTGAACAAGGTGGTGGGAAATCCCTTCATAGTCCTGGCTAGCACCTATCATTCCGGTTTAGGTCAGGCAGCCCTAGCCCTTCTCCTCATAGGAGGTATAGTGGGTCCTTTCCTCACAGGTTACGTATACATGGGAGGAGGGGCCAGGGTTCTCTTCGCCTCAGCGAGGTCCGGATTCCTTCACGAGAAATTCAAATCACTTCACAGCAAGTATGCAATACCTTACTGGGGTCTGTTGCTCTTTGCCGTTGTTGGCGCAGTCATTGCTTTCCTGTTCGCTCCCGTTCCCAGCATCTATGGTCTGATCGATGATGCCACCGTTGCAGGTTACATTGGGTTCGCCACGAACCCCGTGGCAATGATGGTGTTAAGAAAGCAGGGGGTTACCAAATGGAGGATTAAGGGAGGGACAGTAATATCACCCATTGCGTTCGCTGCTTCCTCGTTAATAGTGTTCTGGAGTGGTTGGCCTGCGGTCCCATACTCTGTAATAATACTTGCAGTCATTACAGCCATTCTGGGAATTGTGGGAAAGGTGAGTGAGGGTATGAAGGAATCCACCTGGTACATGGGTTACATTGCCTTCTTAACTCTCATGACCTACGTGGGTTCAGACGGTGCGCTCAACGTAATACCCTTCCTAACTGCTACCTTGATCACAGTTGTAGTGTCCCTGGTTCTCTTCTACCCGCTGGGGATATATCAGGGGCTCAAGGAGAGAAACTACCTCTATCACCAGGAGGCTTCAGGATCTCACGGTGAGATGAAAAGTGAAGGAGAGAAGGCGTAATGTCTAGATGATTGGTCTTTTTTTACTGTGTCTTCCCCAGAGACCTTTGAACCTTTCCTCGTCCCACACGTTACCTCTCTCATGATATCCCCTTTCTTCCCAGTATCCATCCACATACTCTGGAATCAATTCCATTGAGGTTACCCACTTGGCGCTCTTCCAGCCATAGAGGTGGGGAAAGAAAGGCCTGGCGGGGAAACCTTCCTCTTTGGTTAAGGGTCTTCCGTTCATCATGAGAACCAGGATCGAATCCTCGCTCATAACGTCCTCGAGGGGCACGGTTGCGGTATACCCATCCAGTGAGTAGAAGATCACCCATTTTGCCTCAGGCTTTGGGGAGGCCCTTTCCACCATTCTCCTCAAGTTAATTCCCTTCCACGAAACGTCCAACACGCTCCATCCTGTAACGCAGTGAAAATCCCTCTTGTACTCCATGTCCATCATGTCCAGCAGTTGCTGATAGGTGAAGCTCAACTCCCTTTCCACCAGGCCCGTTATCCTGAACCTGTAATCGTCTATGTTAACCTCAGGCACTCCAAGCGCCGCGTAATAGATGAACCTTTTCACCGGTCTCTGCCCTGGGGGCATCTGCTTCTGATTTTCCATAATTAAACCATGTTGATGAACAATAAAAACATGCGTAAGAATTTATTTCACGCGAATGCTGACGACATCTTATTTTTAAAATGCTTGCGCATAAAGCCGTTTTCCTTTATCTAGAGAAATGAAAAATAATTAGCTATTTAAGTTTTTCATGTTTAAACTTTATTTAAGAAAAACTTAAATTAAGGTCATTCCAGGTTATTGTGGTGATAACGTGGCTGAGAAACAAAGTCTGAATCCCGGAAACTCTACCAGAATGGAGTACCTTTTCCCCATTAGGTTCGCTGTAGGCTGGATGTTTTTGGACGGAGGGCTTAGAAAGGCCGTTCTGAAGCCTGCCAAGCTGGATCCCAATTCGTCTTCCTTCGTTGGAGGAAAGCTGGTAAACTTCCTGCCCCATGCAGGCCCCTTTAAACCGTTCCTGTTAATGACCCTTGAGAACAGAGCTCTGGATGTTTCCTTCCTGACCGTGTTCAGCTACATAGAGATCATCGCTGGCCTCTTCCTGGTGATAGGATTCCTCACCAGGCTCTCCGCTCTGGCAGCCTTATTCATGTCCGTTGGGTTCGCGCCAGCATATTGGCTGGGATCCACATGTGAAGATGAGTGGCAGATTGGCGCTCTCCTTACGGCTGGTTCTGTTGTGTTGATGCTCACCGCAACTGGAAGGGTGTTCGGTGTGGACAGTCTCCTCTACAAGAAGTTTGGTGACAGGCCACTTTCCAAGAGAGTACCGATCCTTAACATGATAAAGCTCTGGTGACCCATATGGACAGAACGGCTGTAATAGCCCTAGTGTTCGGGATACTGGTAATGGGATTCATCTTGGGTACAGGTCAGTGGGCATATGGTAATGTGGTAGGACCGCTGGTTAACTATTCGAAGCTACCCAAACTCGAGATAACTTACATCACTGCCAAGGAGCAGGGTAATCAGACTATGCTCATCATGAATATAACCGACGTGGACGGTCCGGACGCGTATCCTGCCTCCGCTCCTTTGATGGAGATATATAACTCAACTTGGCATGCGTATCTGAATTCCTCTGAAATCGCCAACTACACTATCAAGGTCATTCAGGCACCATGGAATGAGAACAAGAAGGATTACGTAAACTGGTACACCGGATTCGCCATTGTGCTGGGAAGCGAGGCCCAGTTCCAGATGCTTCTTCCAATACATCTGAGTCCCGGAACCTATCATGTCAAGCTATACACCCCTGCGCTGAGTGAGAAGTCAATGGCAGTGGCCAACTTCACCATAAGTTAGATTTTTTCCAATTGTTCAGCTCTAGTTATTTGGCTTAAGGTTTTATATGACGGATAGATAATTGACCCATGAGAAGGAACGTCGTCATTATAGGTGGTATAATACTTTTAATTGGATTGGTTATCGCGGGTGGAGGATTCTTCCTTGCAAAGTCCGGAATTCAAATAACCCAGGTTTCCCTATCACCGGGTCAGGGAAAGACCTTTCCCCTAAAGGGTGGTATTAACAGCATAAGTATAGGTTATAATACGTCTTTACCGCCAAAGATTGAAGTTACAGGTAACATCATAACCACTTCATCCTCAAAGAACGTGGAGGCCCTCCTGATCAATGGAACCTCTCCAAGCGTATACGTGGAGGATAATTCCACTGGTCCCATGGGTATTACCTTGGTTACAACGCAGTTGAACTCCTCCATAGAGGCAGGTGGGTTGGCATTTATAATAGGCCTTATCGTGTTCTTTGTGGGACTAGGTGTGCTGATCTACGGAATTGTAAGGAGATGACCCTCTCGACAGGTATCAGGCCCTTCAGTGCGTAAAGGCTCTAACTGGGTATACAAAGAGGCCTAGTTGAGAGATCCCTTCACTTATCCTTGTCACATTTAGCCCTATACAGGCAATATTCGCATTGCCACTTCATGTCTTCCCTCATCTTGGCCTCTGGTTCTGGAAGTTTCCTGACCTTGAGTGCCTTGTGGAGCATTTCAGCCCTTTCCATGGTTTTCAGGTAAAGTTCCTCGTCAAAATCCACGAGAAATTCCTCCATATCGAAGTTGGACCTATCCACGTATAGGAGGACACCCTTGGACTTGGGAAATGCCTTCATGTAAAGATTAAGTTGGGCCCTGTGCTCCAGTCTCGGTAAGTAACCATTCTTCACCTTGAAGGAGAGACCGTCTACGCTTTTGATCTCCACCAGATATCTTTCCTTCGTAAATTCGATAACAATTAGGTCGTCCGCTCTCCCAGAGATAACTATTTCGTGATTTGTGGGATGGGGAATTCTCAGAGGAAGTTCACTGGTAACTTTCACGCTCGATTCCTTCTTGAGCAGTTCGGCTATCAGCTCATGGAGAGCCTCACCCAGAATGGTGAACCTTGCCGAATCTATACCTGATAACGCAGGCGAAGTTCTGTCATAGTATTGTTTTCTTAAACAGCTCCAGATTTGGGAGGGCCAGTACTCGCCCTCGTAAGGCTCCTTAAACTCGTCGTCCACAATATGTCTATAAATTATTTCCTTTACTACCACGGGTTACATTAGTTAACCCAAATAAAAGGCATGGCGCTGTTCAGTAGAGGAGAAATAACGTAATGGCGTAAATAATTATTAACTTTATTACTGTACGAGAGATATTATGATATGCCCTTTGTAAATGAGAGAACATATCAACGCTATTTACAGGAAAATAGGGAGGAGGAGTTTCACAAGCTGGTGGAAGAAGGGATCAAGAGAGTCGAGGAGCAACTTGGACAGGAGTATCCAGTTCTAATTGCCGACAAGGAGATAAAGACCTCATCCAAATTCACAGTTAAGTCACCCATCGACACCTCCCTGACACTGGGAGTTTTCCAAAGAGACAACGGCGAACTCCTGAGAAATGCCCTTAAGGTGGCCAAGGAGAGCTACCTGGATTGGAGGGATTCGGACTGGAGGGACAGAGTTGAACTCGTAGTAAAGGCTGCCAATGAGTTGAGAAGGATGAAATATGAACTGGCCGCCACCATCACCTTCGAGAATGGTAAAAATAGATACGAGGCCGTGGCTGAGGTTGATGAGACCATTGACTACTTCAACTATTATGCCCAGCTTCTAGAGGAGAATAGGGGTTACATCCGGGAAATGGAAGGTAGAATAGTGAAGGGAGAGCACGGAACCTCAGTTATGAGGCCCTACGGACCCTGGTTAATAATCTCCCCCTTCAATTTCCCCCTGGCAATCACGGCTACCATGACTCTGGGAGCCCTGATCACCGGGAACACCGTTGTGGTTAAGCCCTCTTCTGACACTCCCCTATCCGCATATAAGCTGGTTACCACGTTGAGGAGGGCTGGCTTTCCTGTAGGGACCGTGAATTATGTGACCTCACCCGGTGAGGTGGTGTCCAAGGTGATGGAGGAGAACCTAGATGTGGCGGGATTTGCCTTCACTGGCTCAAGGGAGGTGGGACACAGGCTCCTGAAACAGTTCATCAACTTGAAACCGAGACCCGCTGTCCTGGAACTTGGGGGTAAGAACGCAACAATTATCACCTCCAAGGCTGACCTCAGGAAGGCGGTGGAAGGAACGTTCAGGGGAGCCTTCGGGTTTGGTGGACAGAAGTGCAGTGCCACCTCGAGGGTTTTCGTGGAGAGCGCTGTTTACCAGGAGTTTCTCACCAGGTTCAAGGCAAGGACGGAGACTGCCCAGATAGGAGATCCAAGACTGAAGACCACGTTTCTGGGACCCCTGATTAACAGGGGTGCGGTGGACAAGTTCAGGAGATACGTGGACCAGGCCATATCTGAGGGCGGAAGGATAATCACTGGTGGAAGGGTCAGAGAGGACACAAGAAGCTATCTGGTGGAGCCCACCATTATAGCTGACCTTCCTTACACCAGCTCCCTGTGGAGGACTGAACTCTTTGTGCCCATTGTGCTGGTGAAGGAAGTAAACGATCTAAAGGAGGCGGTTAAGCTCGCTAACGATGTGGACTATGGCCTTACAGCAGGAATATTCTCTCAAGACCCAGATGAGATAGAGTACTTCTTCAGGAACGTGGAGGCCGGAGTCGTATATGCCAACAGGGAGTCTGGATCCACCACTGGAGCAATGCCGGGAGTACAACCCTTTGGGGGATGGAAGGACTCCGGCTGGACAGGAAGAAACGCGGGCGGGCCTTACTATCTCCTCTCCTTCATGAGGGAGCAGGCCAGAACAACATATGACTAACTTATCCTAGTTCCTGTAATGAGGGGAAGAAGTTTTAACGTCCTTATGTACTCCGTCCATATCTTAGATAGGTCCTGCTCATTCACATGTAGCATTTCCCTGAACTTGACGTCAGTGCCTCGGCCCTTGAAAAGTTTTTTACCAGGGTAATACGCGTTTTGAA
>NZ_JAKNCW010000021.1:0-32713 GCF_022064045.1 Metallosphaera javensis (ex Hofmann et al. 2022)
AGGATCACCCCGACTACTCCTACGACGATCTCGCCGAGATGGTTAACGACTGCGCCTCCACATACGACTAATTTAACGTGTTTCTGACTCCCTTCAACGAGTTTGTCCGTAGTGTCGTCAAACTTGCATAAATTAGCTTTATGGCTTCGTGGCTTAGCATTGAATTCCTTGAACTTTGAAATATCCCAACATGACGACACTATGGACACACTCATTTCACAGCCTCAGTAACAAGAGACGTATACGATGATAATTTCAAAAAGATTCTATAACGAGTTATAATTTAAACTATTAACTTCATGGTACAACGCTTGGCTCCACTCAGGCAGGTTTATCGTAATAAACCAAATCCTATCAGTCCATTTTCAGCCCCAGCACTCCCTTATCATGAATCACCATTCCTTTCACTGCAGAACTCTCCAGTAATCCCTCCAGAAGCTCTTTCAGGTTATTTGTCACGGTTTCTGACATGAGGTTAGGCGACAACACTTTTACATAATTATCTCCTTCCTGAACTTGTCCGAATATTTCCAGAAGAAATTTGCACATTCTCATCACTCCTTCCCTACTATTCTGGAAGCTCTCCTTGGCAATAATTCCTAATCTTTTCCCAAGGTCTCGCCACTCACCCTCTTTGCCGGTCATTGAGAAAGGGGCTATTGTTATGGTACCCTTGTAACTCTGAGAGATTTTGCCCAATACAATGATTAGCTCCTTAACTTGATTCAGGTTAACCCCGCTGGCCTCTATTTCAAGGGCGTTACTCAACAAATAGTTGGTGTAATCATACAAGCTCATCCTCTTGGATGATGCCAACTGGTCCAATTTAACGTGTAATCCCTTATCCATAAAACACGGATGCCTGTTGGATTTCCTTTTCCTCTCCGACATAGCATAAAAGAGTATACAATCGTATAAAAAGTTACAAGGCTAATCAGTGGCTGCCCGCTCCTTTCACCGGTCAAGGAAAAATTTTCATCATAAAACTTGTAATCCGTAAGTCACCTATCACTTTATGATTTTCGCAGGCGTGGATCCTGGAACCTCTTCCTACGCTGTGGCAATGGTGGATGGGCTGGGGAGGGTGATAAATTACACGGAGTTTCCGACTGATCAAGTGGAAAAAGACGTACTATCAATAATTGGTCATATTCTAAAGTATAAACCAACCCTAATTTCCCTGCCCTCTGGTCACGGTCTTCCCTTTATCAAGGCCAGGGATCTGGAAGAGGATGATATTTTTCAAATGACACTTTCAACAACAGGGAGAGGGCCTCTACACTCGTTTTTGAGAGCGTCTAAACGCTTGCCCGGGATAACCATTCCCTCCGTCGTTGAATTACTTAGTGTGCCAAGGCACAGAAAGGTAAACATGATCGATCTTGGAACAGCAGATAAGGTTGCATCTGCGTTCTTTTACAGGACCATGTTCAGGGACTTCGTGCTGGTGGAGACAGGTTCAAAGTTCATATCTGCTCTAGCTGTGCTTGATGGAGTAATAGTAGACGGTTTGGGAAGTTCCATCCTGCCTGGTTCCGCCGGGTTTGTGGATGGGGAAGTGGCCTATCTCCTATCCCAGCGCAGGCCTTTAACCAAGAACCTGATTTACTCTACCGGAACATTCCAAAGAGCGATGGAAGTGGCTGAAATGTTCGCGAAGTACTACGCCGAAGAGTATCAGGTCCCGGTGCTGGTCTCAGGAAAGAGAAAGGATAGGGTTCCTTTTGGCTTAAAGTTTGACTTCAGGTTCAAGGAATCAGCGGTCGGGGCAGCCTATATAGCCTCAGCTTTCGCCGGATTCAGGTTCAAGGAATATATTGACATGCTTAATAGCACTGGAACACCTATTGATTACGTGGAACTGGAGGGATGGGAAGAAACTATTACTTGGATAAGGACGCGGTCATAGATAGGGAAGGCAACATAGGGTTCGTTATCACCAACCAGAATCCTCCCGGTTACGTATACGGGTACACGAAGTATATTTACACCGGAAGGGGTCTCTGGAAGGGTTATGAAAGGGTTCTGAGATATTACGGTGTTCATAACCTTATTAATTCCCCCCAGGTGTTTTCAATGGAACCATGCCACGGCGTGGAATTTCCCATTATCCCACTGTCCAGGGTAAGGAGACATCTTTACCCGGAGGAAGGATTCAGAAAAATACTTTCAAATGAGAAAAAAATGGAGCTACATGCTATGTTTTCCCTTCTGGACAAAATACCTAACATACGTCTAGGGATAACCGGTTCCTATCTAGTGGGTATAGAGCATGCAAACTCCGATGTTGACATGGTGATCTACGGCTGTAAGGATGCCTACGACTTCCTGTCCAGTTTTCCTGGAGGAAGCCCAGACGTAGAGTGGATAAGGGAGGCTTCAAGAAACTACTCTCTGGACGTGGAGGAGGCAAAGTCTCTCTACGACGTCAGAACTAGGGGAGTGTACAGGGGAATGAGATACTCATTCCTCTTTGTGGATGATAAACCTCACCCCTATTGCAGGGAAGTATGCTCACCTCTCAGGGAGGTGATAATTGAGGGAGAAATGGAAGGTGATTGTAGATCATTGTTCTACCCCGCAGTGGCTGGGCTTTACTCCCACGATTACTACGAAGTGATATCGTGGGAAGGTATTTACTCCATGGCCATGTTCAAGGGAGGTTTGATGAAGGTGAAGGGACTTGAATTGGAGTGTTCAGGTAAGAGGGTGATTCTAATTGGGGATAGAAGGGTCAAGGGAAATATCAGGGTTCTGCAATAGGGTTGGCAGACTGCTGAGCCTGGCCTCCTTCATTGAGGCAAGCGTACCAAAACCAGGTAACGCAGGACCTACCCAGGACATCCCCTCGGTGAGATACAGGGATCTTCTGGATTCAGCCATGAAGCTGGAGGGCTCATATCAAGAGGCCTGCCTTAGGGGCTATCATCGGAAACTTCCCCTCATGGATTTGTTGTACAAGGTCTCTAGCGGAAGATTCGCCCTTCTGGGGACGGCAATGCTGTTGTTACCCCTAGCGTATTCTGCCTCATCCCTTAATCTTGAAGGTCTAATTGTCAGGGCATCTCAGGTGATTCGTTCCATGGGGCGTGAGGATTGGAAATGGTTTAGTGACAGCCTATCCATTATTCAACCCAGTTATCTTGGAAGGATGGAGAGGATGGACTACCGATCTGGGGATCTAGAATTTTGGCGGGTTTTGGAGTGGTCTGCCACGTTTGATACAGTTTCCAGGGAGCTGATGGAGGGGTATCGTAGGTCCCTCAGGATTTTCCAGCTCTTGAGGAGTAATAGGTGCGGTTCCTTCACACGTACCATTCAGCACGCCTTCATAAGGTTACTCTCGGAAGAACCAGATGGGCTGATACTTAGAAAGTGGGGAAGCAGAACTGCACTTAACATATCTCTCCTAGCATCCAAGATCCCAGATTGCCCATCTGAAGGAGAGCTGGAGAAGTTAAACAGGTTTCTGATCTCCCGTAGAATCAATCCGGGATCCACAGCTGATTTAATAGCGTCAGGAATTGCTCTATATGAACTGAATGAGCTCTTTAATAATGGTTTCAGGTCTTTCCTGCAGAGAGGATGTGATAGAGTGGCTCAATAGGTTAGGCGCAAGGGTGATAGGGCTAGGGGATGTAGAATGTCCTCAGAGGATAAGGAACTTCAAGGGGATTTTAGGGGAGATGGATAGCATAACCGCAACGAAGTACATGGAGAGGAACAACCTTTTATTCACCAGGGAAGGAGATCTTTCAGTAGATTTTTCGACTCCCTACGTGATAGTACATGAGCCCCCCTTTGGTGTTGGAACCGGCCTCGTCAATGGAGTTAGCATAGGTTCTCTCGCCGTGAGGGCTAAGATACTAACCCACAGACCTCTCCTAGTTTTTCATGGTCATTCGGAAGTACAGAAGGAAGTTGATTTTGAGGGCACCAGGGTAGTCTCCGTTGGTCTAGGTTCACTGGGGCAATTTGTAGAATACTTCGGGAACGGGAAATACAGGTTTATCGCCATATAGTAGGCAATACGGATCTATTTTTTCCCCAACTTGATTATTTCCCTATCATAGCTCGATTCTTTATTAGGGAGGAATCCAGTATTACGTATGGTCGCCAGTTTTCTAGATCTAAAAGCTAGAAATCCATTTGAATTCTATGCATCTTACTATCCTCCAGTATACGCCGGAAGGAAAGCCTACACCATTGAGGAGTTGATGGACGGAATACGAAAAGTTGACGGATATTCAATTTTTTATCACGTATTTCACCCAATTTTTTCTAGTCACGTCGTGCCCCAAGATCTGCATAACGACTTCGCATTTTGGATTAGAGATGAACTCCATGATGAATCACTTGCATACAAGGTTTCTGATGTGGAAGGCGCAGAACCGAAGACCGTGGAACAGGTTAGGGATGAAATTCTCAAGATACTGGAGTCGTCCCAGAACAGGGTTAGAGCTGATAGACCATTTCACTTCATTACCTGCAGGCCTGTGATATACGATACAGGAAAGAGAGCGTGGAGTGTGGGGGAATTCATCGACGTCCTGTCCAGCATTACGATGCGGTCCGTGGTGTATCATTTCGTGTTCAGGCGAGTGATGGGATATTCTAGCAGGAATGATTTCTCCGCCTGGCTGGAACAGGAGTTCCACGCCTCAGCTCTGGCGGACAGACTCTCCAAGATAGATCCACAGACATATGTCAGCGAGGAGGTACTCAGGGAAGACATTCTCTCGCTAGTGGAAAGGGTGATCTACTCATGATAGAAAAATATGCTGAGATAATAGGAGAAAATGAACTGGATGCCATCTACAGAATTGCTGAGAAGCTAAAGGGGCTTTCTGTACTTCACGTGAACTCAACGCCAAAGGGTGGAGGAGTTGCCGAGATATTGAGCAAACTGGTTCCTATGATGAACGAACTGGGGATAAATACGCAATGGAAGGTTATCAGGGGAGACAATGATTTCTTTAACGTAACGAAGTCCTTTCATAATTCCCTGCAAAATGGAATGGGGAACCTAAACCAGGACAGTTTCTCCATTTACGAGAAATGGCAAGACATTAACGCCTCGGAGATACCCCTGGATTATGACGTGATCTTTATACATGATCCTCAGCCTGCGGGTTTGATCAAGGTTAGAAAGAAGGGAAAGTGGATATGGAGATGTCACATAGATATCTCCAACCCCTATCCACCGGTGTGGGAGTTCCTTCGTAAATACGTTCAGCAATATGATGCCATGATTGTGTCATCATCAGTTTTTGGAAGGGAGGATCTGAACGTTCCACAGTACATAGTTCCTCCGTCCATAGATCCCTTGAGCGTGAAAAACAGGGAGATATCACGATTCACTGTGGAGAGGATCCTGAGAAAGTTTGATGTGGATCCTCAAAGGCCACTGGTAACCCAGATAAGTAGATTCGACAGGGCAAAAGATCCCGTAGGGGTGATATCTGCCTTCAAGGGCTTGAAGAAACACATAGATGCGCAACTGGTCTATCTGGGAAGTCCTGCATCTGATGATCCTGAGGGTGATCAGGTTTACCAGGAGACAGTTAAGGCTGCTGAGGGAGTGAAGGATGTTCATCTGTTGATGCTCCCCCCAGATAGCGATCTGGAGGTTAATGCATTTCAGAGGGGAGCAGACGTGGTGATGCAAAAATCCATCAAGGAGGGTTTCGGCTTAACCGTAAGCGAAGCCATGTGGAAGAGGAAAGCAGTAATTGGAGGTAACACTGGAGGTATTCCATTGCAAATAATACATGGATATACAGGGTTCTTGGTCAACACGCCTGAGGAGGCCACGCATTATCTGATTTATTTGCTTAGAAACAAGCAAGTGAGAGAGAAGATAGGTCAGGATGCTAGGGAACACGTTAGAAATAACTTCCTGATGACTAGGGAGCTCAGGGATTATCTCATGGTTATGTTACTGTCAATTCAAGGGTGAGATATGCTATCTTTAAGTCCAATACGAAATGCATCATGCTATTTTAATTCGCACCCTTAAAGCGAGGATGAATTTCAATTTATCTAAAGCAGGGCTCAGGCCGGGATTTGAACCCGGGACCACTGGGTCCACAGCCCAGCGCTCTAACCGAGCTGAGCTACCTGAGCCACGATGGACTAGTGAAATCTATAACAAGTCCCTGTTTTTAAGCTCTTCCTTGACCACATCGAGTATATTCCTTGCTATGATGCTTTTTGAGTCCTTATCGATCTTTCTGACGAAGTTGTTCCCAATAACTACTACTTCATTATATTCTGAAGCGAATCCTATGTCCTTTCTAGCAACGTTATTCGCTATGATGATGTCGAATCCATGTCTCTCCTTCTTGGCCTTTGCCTTCTCTATTAACTCGTCGTCGTTATCTGCCGTCTCAGCGGAGAATCCCACCAGAAAGGCCTTTCCCCTTAATTCCTGGGAAATCTTGGGGGTCTTCTCCAGCTCGACTACCGGAACTTCGCTGTGGCTATCTATCTTCTTGTCCCTTCTCTGCCTGAATCTAAAGTCTGCCGGCGCTGCGGCCATAATTACGGTCCTGTAGCCCTTCTCCACGAGAGACACGACAGCGTCTCTCATTTCTGATGTGGATTCCACGTTCACCGTGTTTGGTACAAAGTTCTTAACCTTGGAATTTAGGGGACCGTGAACAAGATACACTTCTGCCCCCCTGAAATGTGCCTCGTTAGCTATCGATACGCCCATGGTTCCACTGCTGGGGTTGCTTATGTATCTCACGGGATCCATATACTCTCTGGTGGGACCAGCGGTTACTATCATCTTCACTCCCTTGAGATCCTCTCCCCTCAATATGTGGGCAATGAAACTCCAGGTGATGAGCTCCACATCCGGGTAGTGTGCTAAGTCATTCACAATCTCAGGCTCTACTACCCTAACGGACATCTCCCTGAGCCTTAAAACCGCCCTCCTCACCTGTGGAGATTGATACATGGGCAGATGCATTGCTGGAACAACGCATACAGGCTTTCCCAAACCCATGAAATTAAGTGCCGTGGAGACTAGGGGAGTGTCAGCTATTCCCTCCGCGAGTTTCACGATCGTGTTTGCAGTTGCAGGGGCAATCAGAAATCCATCATTCTCTTCTGCCAACTCCACGTGTTCCAGTTCCCCCGTTAACTGGGTAATCACGTTATTACCAGTTGCCCAGAGGAACATATCGGGGGAAATCAGCCTAGCTGCTTCCGAGCTCATAATCACTCTGATCTCGCTTCCCCTTCTCATGAGGGCTCTGGCCAGATCCAGTGACCTGTACAGGGATATGCTACCAGTAACTCCTAGCAGGATGGACTTCCCAAGAAGCTCTTTGCTTATTGTCCCTACAATTTTCTTAGAAGGATGCATCAGTTATCTTCACGCATGTATATATTCTACCGTTATAAAGCATTATAGCATGGTCGAAACGGTTGAAGAGAAGAGAGGGTTTACTATAAGGACTGTTCGGGCAGATGACATTGACGCCATCATAAAGATTAACAGGTTAACATTACCGGAGAACTACCCCTACTACTTCTTCGTGGAGCATGTGAGAGATTGGGGAGAGGCATTTTTCGTGGCTACCGTTGATGGGGAGGTGGTTGGTTACATTATGCCCAGGATAGAGACGGGATTCAGCAACCTCAGATCGTTCATTCCCCTTGTGAAGAAGGGTCATGTGGTTTCCATTGCCGTACTAGAGGGTTACAGGAGAAGAGGGATAGCTAAGCATCTTCTTGCATCCTCCATGGAGAAGATGAAGTCAGTATATGGGGCGGAGGAAGTTTACCTTGAAGTGAGGGTTAGCAATTATCCTGCGATCTCACTTTATGAGAAAGTAGGTTACAAAAAGGTAAAGCTACTGAAACATTACTACGCTGATGGCGAGGATGCCTACCTCATGGCAGCTCCACTCTGAGAAGGCCTCCACGTCCTCAAGGGAAGCCTAATATGTTTTTGCTCTGCGATATAATGTATGTATGATCTAGGGATTCAGATTCTCCTTCAGGCAATGAGTTTCTCGTTACAAGGTGGAGGTAGGGGGAGTAGCGGCGCCTGGACTTGAACCAGGGACCTCAGGGTTTCTCAACGGGCATTATACCCATATATGAGCCCTGCGGCCTACCAGGCTGGCCTACGCCGCTGTTTTACCCTACCGAGACTAATAGGATCAATGGGTCATTTAAATCTTTCCTAGAGGTACGACGGCCCAATATTCAATAGGATAAACTGCTGATCAAGAGGTATCTTTTATACCCAGCTGTCCATATGCACACTTGATGATGACAAGAGGGTCGAATGAACTGTGATTGGCGCTGGAAATTCTGAGCATCCTGAAGTCATCACCACTTAAATTACCCAAAAATATTTCATCTTCGCATGATCATTTCAGCCAGATCTGCGCAGAAGATAATTTACTCAACCTGCAAGAAACTCAAAGTCGGAAATGGTCTGAGAATAGAAAGTTATAAAAGGGATAGATTTCTGGAAATCTATTTTTTAGATCACGATAAATACAAAATAATCGAAAGTGGGTATAATAGGAGGGAGTTTGAGATATCGGGAGAACAGCTAAAAGATCTATTGAGAGAGGTCCTGTCTATCGAATTTCCCAGAAGCCATATCCTGTACCTGAGCGAAATTACATAGTATTATATAAAACCTAATAAGAAAAATAGATATATAAAAACTTTTTAAACTATTCGAGCATAATTTATGCGATTCTTATGCCACCGTTTGGTAGAGTTTTGGTCGCAAATAGAGGAGAAATCGCGGTAAGGGTAATGAAGGCAGTAAAGGAAATGGGAATGACAGCTATCGCTGTTTACTCCGAGGCGGACAAATACGCATTGCACGTGAAATATGCGGATGAAGCCTACTACATTGGCCCATCGCCGGCCCTAGAAAGTTACCTTAACATACCCCATATCATAGATGCTGCAGAGAAGGCACACGCAGACGCAGTCCATCCTGGATACGGATTTCTGTCAGAGAACGCAGACTTCGTAGAAGCAGTGGAGAAGGCAGGCATGACCTATATTGGTCCCTCCGCAGAGGTAATGAGGAAGATAAAGGATAAGCTTGACGGGAAGAGGATAGCTCAGTTATCAGGAGTGCCCATAGCACCAGGATCTGACGGTCCTGTGGAGTCCCTTGATGAGGCCTTGAAGCTGGCGGAAAAGATAGGATATCCTATCATGGTCAAGGCCGCCAGCGGAGGTGGAGGAGTTGGTATAACAAAGGTTGATACCCCAGATCAGCTCATTGATGTGTGGGAAAGGAACAAGAGGTTAGCAAAACAGGCTTTCGGAAGGGCAGACCTTTATATAGAGAAGGCTGCTGTTAATCCAAGGCACATTGAGTTTCAGCTGATTGGCGACAAGTATGGAAACTATGTGGTAGCGTGGGAGAGGGAGTGTACAATCCAGAGGAGAAATCAAAAGCTGATTGAGGAGGCACCGTCTCCAGCCATCACCATGGAAGAGAGATCACGAATGTTTGAACCCATCTATAAATATGGAAAGTTAATTAACTACTTTACGTTGGGTACCTTCGAAACAGTGTTCTCTGATGTCACCAGGGAGTTCTACTTCCTGGAGTTAAACAAGAGGCTTCAAGTGGAGCACCCCATCACAGAGTTAATATTCAGGATTGACTTGGTGAAATTGCAGATAAGACTCGCCGCTGGAGAGCATTTACCCTTCACCCAGGAGGAACTCAACAAGAGGGCGAGAGGTGCAGCAATAGAGTTTAGGATAAATGCGGAAGATCCCATAAACAATTTCAGTGGAAGTTCAGGTTTCATCACATATTATAGAGAGCCCACCGGACCGGGTGTTAGAATGGATAGCGGTGTAACTGAGGGAAGTTGGGTACCCCCCTTCTACGATTCACTAGTCTCGAAGTTAATAGTCTACGGAGAGGATAGACAGTATGCAATACAGACCGCCATGAGAGCTCTTGATGACTACAAGATTGGTGGAGTTAAAACCACTATACCTTTGTACAAGCTCATAATGAGGGATCCAGATTTTCAGGAAGGAAGGTTTAGCACTGCCTACATCTCTCAGAAGGTTGACTCAATGGTTAAGAAGTTGAAGGAGGAAGAAGAGATGATGGCCTCAGTAGCTGTGGTTCTCCAAAGCAGAGGACTTCTCAGGAAGAAAGTTTCCGCCCCTCAAGAGCAGGCAAAGCCGGGATCAGGATGGAAGAATTACGGTATAATGATGCAGAGTTCTCCCAGGGTGATGTGGGGATGAAGCTCTACAGGGTTCACTCGGATAGTGGAGATGCCTTCATAGTTGCCCAAGACCAGAAGGACAATAAGGACAGATTGAAGACCGAGAATAACGAGTTTGAAATAGAATATGTCGGTCAAGGCACCAGAGAGGGGGAGATTATCCTCAAGATCAACGGTGAATTGCATAGAGTCTTCCTAGACAACGGCTGGATAATCCTTGACAACGCCAAGATATTCAGAGCTGAGAGGGTTACCGAGCTTCCGACGCAGGAAGGACAAACACTGGACGAAATGATTAAGGGCAAGGAGGGTGAGGTTATATCACCATTGCAGGGTAGGGTAGTTCAGGTAAGAGTTAAGGAAGGAGATGCCGTAAACAAGGGACAACCCCTCTTATCAATTGAGGCTATGAAATCCGAGACCATAGTGTCGGCCCCCATAAGCGGGTTAGTGGAGAAGATATTGGTCAAGGCAGGCCAGGGAGTAAAGAAGGGAGATATTCTGATCGTGATAAAGTAATAGCTATTCTGGAAGACTTATTGAGTTTCTTTTTAGAATATTTCTTATATGTTTAGAGAGTTCCTTTGAGTAACCTCTTCTTCCACCTTCTGCAATTACCAGTTTTGCCTTGGAGTTATCCACGTAATAAATGAGGTCCTCAAAGTCAGCATGATCGCTGAACGCTATACTAGAGGAGACTTTATCTATCCTCTTAATAGGTGTTTCAAATTCCCACCCAGAAAGAAGGAAATTAACATGTAGGGAATCCCTGTTCTTGAATTGATTGAAGTGTAGGAACTCTATGTACCATCCGTCCCTAAGTATACCCTGAGCTTCCGCCTCCTCCCTGGAAAAAACGTCGCTTAGTTCCATTCCGCTTGAGATGGCAATTCTAGTTATATCCTCCACTTTTCCGCTAACCACGAAGGGGGCTATTATACCGTTCCTCCGTAGTACCCTCATTACCTCCTGCAGTTTACCGTGATATCCGTATATTCTGACAGGCATTTTCACCACCGCATCGTTAACTGTATCGGACATCAACTGTTCAACCTCTCCCTTGAATTTCCTTGTGAATTCCGGCTTTCCGTAGGTCGACTCAATGATCAGGACGTCAGGATTGAGTATGGGAGTTCCCTTCACTGGGTTTTTGAAATCCCCAGTGTAGGCTATCGTCTCCTGGCTTGCTGTAACAATCTCCACCTGAGCAGATCCAAAAACGTGATCTGAGGGGTGGAGGGTTAGTCTCTCATGATCCACGTTAATGGTTACTCCATAGTTCAGATCCAGCCTCTTGTTTTTGGCTATCTTGTAACCGAGGACCTCCAGCACCTTCATGGTCGGGGGAGTAGCTATTACCCCTATACATTCTTTCACGCTACTGGAAAGTTGCAGTGTGTGATCCGAATGAAAGTGTGTGACTATCCTGAAGTTCCTCTTCCAATGTCCGTCTACGGTGAAATTTTCACCAATGAGTATAGCGCCATTCCTCTCTATACGAACATTCATTCAGAGGTAATAGCTCTTAGATCTAGATATTTTCATCTACAGGCTTTTCCTCGATCTTCTTGAGCTGTTTTGAGTACATCTCCATGATCTCTTGGTTGGTTGTGGCATCTTCAGGGCTCTTATCATCTCTCCATCTGATGAATCTCGGAAATCTTATAGAGAGTCCTCCTTTCTCGTTCCTGCAACATGTATGAAGGGGAGAGATGGTTATTTCGGCGCCTATTACCTCAGCCACAAGGGTCGGAGACACCCAGACATCTGGGATCATGTCAGATACTACCCTCGGATGTTTCTGCTCCCTCCTCAGCTCGTTTATTTTCCTCTGCAATTCATCCAGTTCCTGATCGCTGAAACCAGAGGCTACCTTACAAACTGTCTCGAACACGTCCTTCTCAGGGTTATAAGCGGCCATCAGTAGGGAACTGAACTTACCGCCCCTCTTACCCTTTCCGTAAAAGGCTCCCACAACTACCAGATCCACCGTGTCGGCCATCTCACTTTGGTAATCCCTCTTTAACTTGATCCAAAGCCACCCTCTTGATCCTGCCTGATATATGGAGTCAGGCCCTATGGATTTTACCATAACGCCTTCAGCACCCTCAGATATCGCCTGGTAGAAGTAGTTTTTCAGTTTATCTACATTATCAGCAATTATATGCGAAGCAATATAAATCTTGTCGTTACTGGTTAAGGCCTCCTCCAGTTTGGCCCTTCTCTCCGGAAGTGGTTTGGTGGTGTAGTCCTCGCCATTAAAGAGCATTAAATCGAAAAGGAAAAGGTTTACTGGATATTCCTTGATAGCCTCAGCGATGTTGTTTTTCCTTCTTCTATGCATAAGTTCCTGGAAAGGTCTCATTTCACCGCTTTCCGGATCCACGGGTACGATCTCGCCCTCTACAATGAAATTATCGCCCTTGACGAATTGCTTGACGTATTCCGTAACATCAATGTACTGATCGGTTATATTTTCCATTCTCCTGGAGAAGATGGTTACCTTATCTCCGCTCTTGTGAATCTGAGCCCTTTCACCATCATATTTGTAATCCACCAGGGCCTTTCCGTTCATCTTTTCCATTATCTCCTCAGGATCAGGTAGCCTCTCAGCCAGCATTGGTCTAATAGGAATTCCAGGAGTTGGAGAAATATTTTTCAACTTCTCTATTCCTTCGGTCGCTATTATCCTAGCTATATCGCCTAGGTCGGCCCTCAGGTTGTAAGCCCTTTCCACTATGGGTCTGTAGTCTGCCGACCCACCATATGTTATGGCTAGGGCATCTAGCACTGTTGCGTCACCTATTCCCAGCCTCAATCTACCCTCAACGAACCTTACCAGGTACTTGGCCTCTATGGGAGTTGCCTTCTTGATCAGACCCGCGAAGATTCTTATTTTGATGTCTCTGCTTCCCTCTCCAGTGCTAGTGGCTATCTTTACCAGCTCATTGTAGACCTCAGTGACTTCAAGCTCTCCGGCTTCCTGAGATCCTCCAACGAAGGATAAAATACTGACTCCCTTTACCTTACTCCTCAAAGAGTAGGCAACTTCACCCAAGTCACCTACGCTCTTATACAATTTTTCTACCTCTTCCTCCTTATTCCCGTATGCCATTGCAACAGCCTTAATCAGGAATTTCTCGCCCATGCCTATCTCAGGCATTCCAGTGAAGTCTGGCCATAACCTTCCCTGAATCAGGTATACCACCTTGTCTATTACCTCCCTATCAGTGTTCTTGAATAGGTCAGAAAGTAGAGATGTTAGCTGTATTCTAGAGGATATTTTTTCAAGTCTATCAAAATATTCCGCGATAAGCTTAAACTTCATATATGATTATTTGTAAGTGGCAACTTAAATAGGATTAGTGATGAGGGCTAGGAGCTGAGTGATGAAGTATCAGAGTTACTCTGATGTTGTGATTGGGGCCATCTACCTTATCAACACAATTGGAGAATATTGTAAAGGAGATGATTCTGGGAGATAGGGATCTCAAATACTACTTGGAGAAGAAGTGGATTCTAGTGGATCCACTGACAGAAGATAGCGTTAGGGAAAACGGAATTGATATGAGAGTAGGTGGTGAGATCGCCAGGTTCAAGAAAGTGGATAAGCCCTTCGAGGAAGGTATGAACCCGGATGAGTTCTTCATCAGGGAGAAGGGGGATGAGTTCATCATCTGGCCCAACGAACATGTCCTGATGGTAACAGAGGAATATCTCAGGCTTCCTCCAGATGTGATGGCATTCGTGAACATGAGGTCCAGTTTCGCCAGACTGGGCCTTCTAGTTCCTCCCACTATCGTTGATGCAGGCTTTGAGGGACAGCTGACCATAGAGGTAATGGGGTCTGGATTTCCCATAAAATTGAGGAAAGGGACTAGGTTCCTTCATCTAATCTTTGCGAAAACACTGACGCCCGTGGAGAATCCCTACAAGGGAAAATATCAGGGACAAAAGGGAGTTACCACACCAAAGTTCACGAAGTGAGTTTCCAGAATTTATCTTGATTATCGAAATAAATGCTTCCAGTCTTCCTGAGTTTTTGGAACAGTTCATGTTCCTGTTTCGATAGATACTTCTGGGCTTCGGTCTCGTCTGGTGTGTGGATTTGGGTTAACTTATTGAGGAAATTCTGAAAGAATATGGGATCCACAGCTATTCTCTCCTCAGCGGTCCAGATTATTTTAGCCCCCTGCGATTCCAATCTATCAAAGAAGGCGTCAGGGTTTTTGAGATTAGATAACTTGCTCTCGTACATCACCCCCTGTTCCTTAAGATAGTCTATAGCGCTTCTCCTCTCCTGCTGTTGAGGTGGCCTTTTTTCCTCTTTTCGCTCATCT
This sequence comes from Metallosphaera javensis (ex Hofmann et al. 2022), assembly GCF_022064045.1. Taxonomy (NCBI): domain Archaea; kingdom Thermoproteati; phylum Thermoproteota; class Thermoprotei; order Sulfolobales; family Sulfolobaceae; genus Metallosphaera; species Metallosphaera javensis (ex Hofmann et al. 2022). The sequence continues at coordinate 14,588 of NZ_JAKNCW010000021.1, forward strand.
CTCCTATCTCTCTTCATTTCCTGGGGCTGAGTTCCTGGTTTTGTCGAGATAGTTGTCTCAATAGTTTCCACCCTCTCAGCCAGTTCTCCAAGCTTTTTCTTCACATTAAGTAGCTCCACGGTAAGAGGGTTAACCACATCTTCAATCGTTTTAGTATCTTGAGATCTTGGACTGAAAGTGAAAGAGTTACCGAATAACCTATATTTCACATACTCTGAAAGGAGTACAAAACCGTTATTCCTAGCTTCCTCCTCCAGTCTCTTGAATTCCTCATCTGACAACTTTATAATGAGACTTCTCATCTAAGAAATATCTCAATTATCGATACATAAAAATTTGATTGTAAAAAGTAATACTACGTTTGCTTTTCCAGGAGAGTGTTCAAGAAGTTCTCTTCCTGTGGTACTCCTATGAACTCCACGGACTCGTTTACGGCTACTGTGGGTACTGACATAACCTGGTATTTCTCAGCTATGTCAGGATTCTCATAGGACTCCACAACATCGGAGATCACGTTACATTTATCCGCCTTGCAAGCTTCGTAAGCCACCATGTGAGCTAGGAGCGCTGCGTAGGGACAGTAGGGGCAAGAGGGAGTAACCATCACTTCAACCTTTACCTTTCCGTTAAGCTTCTCCTTTATTGCGTTCACAGTTTCAGGGCTTAACCCGCTCTCACCTTGAGATAATCTAACTATGGTTTCTACTAGCGCTCTTATCTCCTCTCCAAGGGGTGCACCGGTCCATCTTATCTTGCCGTCCAAGAAGGCGACTGTGGGAACTCTGGAGACTTCGTACTTTGTAAATGACTCCTTATCCTTTGCAAGATCATGTACCTTTACCTTCAGTAAGTAATCTCCGTTTGGTCCCTTTGGCGAGGCCTGTCTCACAAATTCCATAAACTTCTCGGTAACACCACAGTACTGACAATTGGGGTTGCTCGAGTCTATAAAGACGTGAGCTTCAACTTCACCTTTCATGTCCCTTAAAGCGTCCACAAGCGCATTCTTCACATCCTCTGTGAATAGCTCAGCATATTCTTCCTCCATCTTTATCACTCTTTATACCTAGATTCCGGGGAAATAAAAGTTTATCATAAAGGTTAGAAATTGAGGAGTAGTAGTATAGATTAAAGTAAATTTCGGAAGTAAAGTTAATCAGTGGGTGTTAGCGGAAGCTTGCACTTAACGTCCGATGGCCTCATGATTATTATATTTCCATTTGGTGATTCCTCTCTGATAATTATGCCTTGAAATTTTTTAATTTTAACTGAGTTCTCAAGCCAGCAATCGGGCATCAACCCCGCCTTTATGCAGGTTTCCGCCAGGAATGTTTCAGAGTCCCAGCAATATTCTACAGGAACTTGTGGAAGAAGCAAACCAGAGTACATGACACCCTTTTCCACGATGAGGCCATCTTTGCCAACTTCGACCATGGAGGGTAATTTCCTGCGATCGTCAACTGTGATAGTTTCAGGCTTGGTGAGTATAGTGACCTCCACCACCAGCCGATCCAATTCTTCAGCCCTGACGGGCGGAAACCTGGGATCGGAGAACGCGGCGGCCAGCGCGGCCTTAGAAACAATCTCCCTTATGGGTGCAACTGCCTCTATGTAGCCTATGCAACCCCTAAGTTCATACCTGCCTCCAAGGTCAGATTCGAGGGTAACAAACGCCATCCCGTATTTATCTAGGATTGGATCTTCAAATTTTAGATTCTCTTTACTTCCCCTTAACCTCCTCTCTATGGACGACCTAGCTATTCTCACTAGTTCCTTCCCTACTCGTTGGTCTATGTCCCCTATGCTTAGGAGTTCCATATGAATCCTTCAGTGCTCTGGCCTTAATAAGGATCTCAGTAATCGTGTCCCAATGCTTGCCCTTCCAGTATTCCTTTTTACACCTGGTGCATATCCAAAGGTTCTTATCCTTTTTTTCGAGTATCCCATTACATTCTGAACATCTTGACGCATCAGGGTTAATATCCAGTAACAGTTCATATTTACGCGAGAGAAGGGCCAGCGTCTTCTCTATCTCCTCATCTGGTAATACTAGGAAACACTCTATGGAGTTCTTCTTGGCCCTATTGCAGAGAGCCCTATCCCTAGTTAATACAATCCTGTTCTCGTTTTTCGCTATTTTCAGTATTTTCCAGTCTTCTATATCCTTAAAGTAGAGAGTGTCGTAACCTAAAATCCTGAGCCATCGTGCCAGTTTGCCCAGCATGGCATCGACAATAAACTTCTGATAGGTCATGGAACTTGAACTAGGCTGTTGTATGCTATAATCAATATTAAAAACCATGCAACAATTAGTGTTATAATTCCCTTGGTGTAGACGGATCTACCCAATTTCATTCTAAGTCCGAATGTGGCTAGGGGTAGGGAAAGAAGGTAGATGGCCACCACTATAGCCAGTGAGTAGTATATACTTTGCGTAAAGGCCGAAAGGAGACCTGCAACTCCTCCTAAAATCCCTCTAAAAACTAATAATTTATCCTCAGGCTCCACACTATAGCTTACGGAATTATGTCTATAAAGTTATCAAGGAAACTTTCAATGAGCTATATTGATCTAGTTGCTTGGTTAGCGGAGAATAGGGGTAAGCTGGAGGGTTGTAGAATAGACAATATCTTCTCCACCAATCTCCCCCAATTATACATCTTTGTCATACATTGTCCCAGCGGAGACTCTCAGCTGGTTGTGCAGCCTGGTAAAAGGATACACTTCACAAGGTTTAACCGAGAGCGACTTCTTGACTCTAAGGCCAAGATGTTACGTGAGCTAATAAGGGGAGAGCTCATAGAGGGCGTGGGTGTAGTCAACGGAGAGAGAATTTTGCAAATGAAATTGAAAGATAAAATTGTTTACATAGAGCTCCTCCCAAAGGGAACCTTAGTTGTTACCGACAACGAGAACAGGATCAAGTTTACGTTGGAGCAAAGGGAATTCAAGGATCGGATTCTGAGGTCCGGAGAACTCTATGTTCTGCCTCCAGCTCCAACCGAGCTCCAGCCTAACGAAATTGAAGGTTACCTGAAGAAAGGAGCTCTCTCCAGGGTTCTGGGAGCACCTCAGGAATTTCTTAATATTTTGTCCATTAAAGCGAATAATCTAGAGGAGTTAAAGGAGGCCAAGGAAAAACTGGAAAAAGTGATGCAGGACATACAGCATGGCATAATTGAACCTTGTGTGGACCTTGAGAAGACTGTTTGGCCGATCCGGTTTCCAGGATGTAGTGAGAGAACAAGTTATAATGAGGCTCTAGATGATTACTTCACTTCGCTGGAAAAGATTGACCTCGAGAAACTTGTTGATGAGGGAGAGGAGAAGAGGCTAGAGGCAACAATTTCCAAGTTAAAGGAAGCCCTAGTCAAAATGGAAGAGGAGGCTGAAATTTTAAGAAAGAAAGGTCAGGCAATTATGAATAATTACCTAGATGTGGAAGAAAAAATAGGGAAAGGAATTAAGGAAATAGAGATAGATGGATTGAAAATAGAGATAGACCCAAAAATTTCGGTTTCTAAGAACGCGTCCCAGTATTTCGAAAGGGCGAAGGAACTGGACAATAAAGTAAAGAAAACTAAGGATACCATAAGCGAGTTAGAGAAGAAAAAACAGGAGATTGCTGCGAAGTCTAAGGAGATCGTCGAGGGAAGTAAGATCTTGGTAAGGAAGAAGGAGTGGTACGAGAAGTATCATTGGACAATTACATCAAACGGTTTCATCGTAATAGCTGGAAGGGATATTGACCAGAATGAAAGTATTGTGAAGAGAATGCTTGACGACAAGGACATCTTTATGCACGCCGATATCCAAGGAGCGCCTGCAACTGTGATCAAGAACCCCATTGATATAAAGGAGCAGGATCTAGCGGATGCTGCGGTGCTGGCAGGTTGCTATTCTAAGGCGTGGAAATTGGGGCTGGCCAGCATTGACGTGTTTTGGGTTTACGGTGATCAGGTGTCAAAGTCACCCCCGTCGGGTGAATATTTGCCCAAGGGATCTTTCATGATCTACGGGAAAAAGAATTACATCAAGAATGTTAGATTGGAGCTGACCATTGGGGTAAATGTGGAAAATGGCTATAGGGTGGAGGTAGGTTCATTGGATACCATTTCAAAAAGATGTAAGGTATATGTTACCATAACTCCTGGAGATTCGGATCCAGAGAAACTGGGGGACAGGATAACTAGGATATTTGCCAGGGAATTAGGCGTGGACGGGATTAAGGCATTGAGGGATGAAATAGTGAAGGTTATTCCTGGAAAGTCTAAAATTAAGGGCACAGCTCAGCATCTGGCCATTTCCTATCAATCTAGGGGATAGGTACCGAGGTTTTCATAAAATAATTTCTGGAGAGCTATATTTTCCTAAAAATATTTTTAACATTCTTTAAGATAATAACTTTATATCCACTTTAACCATAGCAAATAATAACCCGCACCTAAGTCACGGAAGCAAATCCACTTTTTAATTGTTGACTACAAGATAGATTGTCAATGTCAAGCCGATGGGCCCCGAAATGGGAACTGATCAAGGTCACAGTTAATGGAAGGCAAGAGACGGTATGTTATGATAAGGAAACAAGGCTATATCTATGTCCCAGATGCGGGCCAGAGTGCCTGAAAGGAGGAATTCCGAATTCAGGCTCGTACTTCTTCAATCAAGAGGATTTGTTAAGCCACTTATTGGCTCATAGGTATGAGCTCTGGAATAAGAAGAAACACAGGGAGGTTGAGGATGAGGAAGAAGGAGGCGAGGAAGATGAGGAGGAAGAGTAGGGTGGCCATAGTGGGGGCAATGACCATAGATGAAATAGTGTACGGTAAACAGTCACTTGAGAGACCTGGAGGGGCCCCCATCTATTCAGGTCTAGGGGTAACGATTGCTGGGGGTCTCGCTGGAGGGTATATCTCCATTGGAAAGGATTTTAATTACAGTTTACCATCTTACCTAGAAGTAATTGAAAAGATAGTGTTTGAGCGTACCATGAGATTTCTTTTAGTTTTGGACGAAAAAGGAAGGAAGTTGACCTTGAAATTCTCCCACGGTAAAATGCCCATCGATATGGAAAAATTATCCTCTTGGGATGGGATATTACTGAATCCAGTTTGCGGGGAGATACCTTCCACTACTTTTGAATTCAAGGCCGTAGCTGTGGATATACAGGGCTTCATAAGGAATTGTGTGGAAGGCGAGGAAATCCAGAACACCAACAGGTTCAATGTGAGTGTTAAATCGGAGCTTTCAGTATTTCACGCCAACAGAGACGAACTGATGGCCAGTGGTCTATCTATAAGTGACCTGCACGAGATGGGATATCAAGAGATAATTATTTCCGACGGACATAAAGGATTCCAGTTATACACCAAGAATGGGCAATTAAAATTGGAACCAGATATGGTGGGGAATTATGAGGTGGGGAATGGCGATTTTCTTTTGGGAACCTATTTCACGTTGAGACTTAATGGGTTCGACACCAGACTGGCGTCAGTGTACGCCCTTCAGTTTTCGGAGGTCTTTAGCACTCTAGGGCTGAACGTATTGCGTCACTGAGACTCATATTCTCCCAGGCTCCTAGCCTGCCACATTCCCTTAAAAATTCGGGTCTGCGTTTTTCTTTCTCACCAAAAAGGAGGCATTCATTGATGTATCTGGCCCTCAATGACAGAATATCCTCTCTGGATTCAATTAATCTGGCTCTTTTGAGATCCAGGATCACCCTGTCCACGTCCGGAAGCTTACCCCTATTATAAAAACTATAAATGTAGTACTGTTTATCACCTGGATACCTTAAAATGTGGGTGAATATGGTACCAGATTTTCCGTTAATATACACGTCCCAATCCCCAATTTCATGACCTGTAACTATCTGTAGGACAAGGCAGCCTATCGCATCTATTTTCTCGTTTAGGCCCAGACTCCTGTTAATCCTCTGCCTAGATCCAGTGTTTATGAGCCTGTTAAAATCATAGACTCCCCTATTGGTGAATAAGGTTCCTTTGGTTATCTTAACAGGGTAACCTCTCACTATTTTAACCTTCCTTGCTAAATAATTCAAGATCTCTGGAAAATTTTTTACAAAGAGGGATTTTCTAGAGGGAAACAACCAGTTGGGAAGCGAATTACAAATCGGGCAAATCTTTGCCCTCAGATGCTCCTCATCAATAACTTTGATTGAGAGGTTAATTTCAGATATATCTGCGTCTGGGTATATCTCGAGGATTTCCCTCTCCCTTTCTATCAAGGGAGGTAAGGCCGGTATCCTGAGCTCGTTTATCTCCTCAGTTCCATACAATCCTCCAAAATTTGCCTGTTCCTCGATTACTATTGCCCCTTCACGCTGAGCCGACACTAACCCTGCTATTCCAGCCCCAATAACCAAAATCACAAGTACCCGTGATAAATTATATCAATAAAGTTTAAGATGCAAATACACCGTCACTTATGACCTTATCGTCCTTGAATACTGGTAACTTGGGTGACCTCTGTATGGAAATTTCTCCTCTTATCAGTTTCATTATTTGCTCTCTCATCTCATCATCGCTAAGGTAATCTAGGGTGGTTCTGATTCCGTCATACTCTATGGTAGGGTACATGAGGTCATATAGCAAGTCCATAGAGACCTCCACCCTCAGGTTTTGAACCTGAAACGACCTGATAACCTGGTAAATCATCGGAATTACGCCTTGATCACCGTTGATCCCAAAGATCACCCGAATGGTCTTCATATCAAAATAATCATTCGTCCATTTATTTGATTTAAAATATCTACCCCCATATTACCGCATCGATGAGGCCCACCGTTGGAAATAGTTTCGTTGAACAGTCCTTACATTTTATTACCCAATATCATTCGATTACGGATGGAGATATTCGACAGATATACGCCCTACGTTATACTCTTACTTCCTGTGATCCTTGCATTACTATATAGAAACCCTTACCTCCTATCCCTACTAGGTGTAGTATTAATTCTCATGTTATACTCTGGAACAATAAAAATCCCCCTCAACGTCAATTTTTCGCCTAGGAGAGGAGAAGCGTCATCATACCTCATAGAAAAGGGGGTCGTGACTCGTGATAAGTCAGCTATAGGAGTCATAGTTGTGGACGACATTCCCTATGATTATAGGGATCTCTCAGATTCCTCATTAAGAGCCTCAATAAATGCCTTTCACAAAATAACTAATATAGGTGAGCATGTGGATATTATCTTTAGAAAGAAGTATATAGATCAGAAATTATATACTGAAAGATTACTAAATAAATTACAAAATCTTAGAATAATAATAGAAAACGATCCATCGAACGCGAGGGCCAAAAAGGAGATGGAGCTTCTTCAGGCCATTTTGAGTAGACTGGAACAGGGAGAGAAACCCTTCTCATATCAAGTGGTTCTCCTCATCCACGGAAAGGATAAACAGGAAGTGAGAAGTCTCGGCGAGGTGCTCATACGGGGTCTGGAGAGCCTTAACATCAAATCTAGATTTGCAACGGCGAGAGAGATAGAGGACATTCTATCCCTGAGCCTAACTAAATTTAGGGGTGAAGGATTGCCCTCCCAGATACCCTTTCTTACACCCTTCTCCTTGGAGAAGATGCCGCTTGTGGAGAGGTGGGGAGATGGGATATATATAGGAAAGGATATGGAAAGACAGATTCCTGTATTCTGGAATATTGAAAGGTCTGAGAACTCCCATATAATGATAATCGGACCCTCAGGTGCAGGAAAAACCGAACTTCTTATCTGGCTTGGAAGTTTAATGTCAATTCAATACTCTATCCCAGTTATATTTTTCGACGTTAAGGGAGACATTAGGACGAGACTGAAAAGATACGGTTTCAGTTTCAGGGTTCTAAATCCGTTCTTCTATTCGCTCAAGCTACTGGATTCTCCCTATGTGGCTCCATCAATTAAACCACTATTTTTAGAAAAAATTATCGGAGTATCATTTAAACTGGATAGAGAGGAGAGAGCCATACTTTTTAACGTGCTAAATAGGCATCTGGGAGAAGTTCATAGAAAGCCCGAATGGAGAACAATTATAAAGGACGAGGAAATAGCGAATAGATATTCCATCAGAAGATCACTGGAACTTGTGGATGCTTTCGACTCAGACGGACCTTTCATTATGGAAGGTATCACTAACGGAATAAATGTGATAGATTTGACTCAACTCAAGGACGAAACGTTAAGGAGATTCGTCATATACTCCTTCATTTCCGTGCTTTACGCAAATTACTCGTCCGACGCTGATGTAGGGCTCAGGGTAGGCATAGTCGTGGATGAGGCATGGACAATTCTCAAGGAAGACGACGAGTACGGAATCATAGGCGATCTAGTCAAGAGGGGAAGGGGTCATGGTATTTCATTACTCATGGCCACTCAGAACATACAGGACCTGGGAGAGAACGCGGATGTGTTCATGGACAACATAGGCACCCTGTGCTTTATGAACAATGGGGACAAGAATTTCTGGAGGGAAGTGGTCAAGAGGTACTCCAACATTCTGGATAGTGAAGTGGAAAACAGGTTAACCTTTCTGGGTAGGGGAGAGATGCTGGTGAGGTTCCTAGGAGATCCTAGGCCAATCCTAGTGGCCCACAGGCCATTAACTGGAGGCTCTCTCCAGAATTGACTGGAGCCCCGCCTTTATCTTGTTATACAGAAGCTCATCCTTAACTCCGTTAATTGATATTTCCTTTATGTCCTCCTTATCCAGCACTATATTATATTCCACCTTATCCGTGAGCTTCGTATCCTCAAGGATTTTACTCATGGCATTCATGTAACTCTTGGGTAAGCTTAACCTCTTCTTAACAAGGATTTTCATAGAAGGAGGAGAAAAATATATCTCACCGATGATTTCTCCCTTTCTGTTTTTTATATAATCTAGACTTACCTTACCCCCTCTAGAAGGAACATAGCCCGACTCAATCATGCTGAGAAGATATTCATAGAACTCTAATTCCTTCTTTAGCGAGGAAATCTTTCCCTCAAGGAACTTCCTGAGTTCGTCTGTATTAGCCTCCACATCCACTAATAAGTCCCCAGTATTATTTATAAGCAAGGTGTTAGTTAAGTTTGCAGATGATACGAACTGCAATAATCGGAGGTTCGGGTTATACTGGAGGAGAACTCCTCAGATTGCTAGCGGTGCATCCACAAGTGGAAGTGACCATGGTAACATCCAGGGAGTATGCGGGCAAACCCATATCCTTGATTCATCCCAACCTCAAGGGATTTTACACAATGAACTTCACAAATTTTTCAATGGACAAAATAGGGGATAAGGCGGACGTAGTGTTCCTAGGGCTACCCCATGGTGTTTCGCTCAACTACGTTCCAAAGTTGCTTGAGATAGGGCTACAGGTTGTTGATCTGAGCGCAGACTTCAGGCTGAAGAACCCAGAGGTATACAAATACTGGTATGGGATTGAACATCCATATCCAGACCTTTTGAAGAAGGCAGTCTATGGTCTACCAGAGCTTCATGGGGAAGAATTGAAGGGGGCTAAGCTCATTGCCTCTCCAGGTTGTAATGCCACTGCCACAATCCTTGCGCTCGCCCCTGCGGTTAAGTGGGGATTCGTCAAGGATATGAAGTTCGTTAGCGATGTCAAGGTGTCAAGCAGCGAAGGTGGAGCAAAGCCCTCTGAGGGAAGCCATCATCCTGAGAGGCAGAATGCCATAAGACCCTATGAGGCTGATGGGCACAGGCATGCTGCAGAGGCCGAGCAGGAGCTCTCTGCAATAGCCAACAAACAAGTTGAAGTGAGTATAGTTCCTCACGCGATTAGTAGCGTTAGGGGAGCCATGGCTTCTGTACACATGTGGACTGAGAGTGAAATGGATGACATGGATATATGGAAAAAGATTGCCGAATTCTACAGGGGGAAGAAATTTGTGAGAATCATAAGGGGAGGAATCCATCCATATCCAGATCCCAAGTACATCATAGGTAGCAATTTTGCGGACATTGGATTTGCTAACGAGAAGAGGGTGAGGAGACTCACCATGTTTTCTGCAATAGACAATCTCATGAAGGGGGCAGCTGGTCAGGCAGTCCAGAGTTTCAATATATCAAGAGGATTCAATGAGGATGAAGGACTTAGATTACCACCTCTGAGGCCTGCTTAGCCATGATAGTGGTAAAAATTGGCGGAAGGGTAGTGAAGAACGCTCTTCAGAACATCGTAGAGAGTGTTCTGAGCTATCAGGGAAAAATGATATTGGTTCATGGGGGAGGGGACATAGTCACCGAATATACAAAGAGGATGGGCATGGAGCCCACGTTCGTTACATCGCCTGAGGGCATAAGGAGCAGGTATACAAGCAGGGAGGAGTTAGATGTTTATATTATGACCATGGGTTTAATCAATAAGAACATCGTTACCCAGCTTATAAGCAGGGGAAAGAGCGCTATTGGCATTACTGGAGTTGATGGAGGAGCAGTTATAGGTACAAGGAAAAAGAGGATCATGATCTTGGATGAGAGGGGAAAGAAGCGAATAATTGATGGAGGTTACACGGGGAAAATAGTTTCGGTGAATTCGCAGTTAATGTCATCCATAGCCTCGCTGGTTGATGTAGTGGTGGTTTCGCCTATAGCTCTGGATACAGAGGAGGGCACTCCCCTTAACGTTGATGGAGATCAGATGGCTTTTAACGTTGCTAAAGCTGTTAAGGCCGAAGCTTTACTTCTCCTGTCTGACGTTGATGGGGTGCTCCTGAACGGATCTGTTATACGCAAGTTAACCAAGGAGGAAGCAAAGGAATTATCCATGAAAATAGGGCCTGGAATGAACAGGAAAGTTCTCATGGCCGCCGAGAGTGTGGAGTCGGGGGTAAGCAAGGTGATAATTGGTTCAGGTTTGGTTCCCGATGCCATAAATTCAGCCCTAGGAGGTAGGGGGACTGAGATATCATGAGTGAGAAAATAGACGCAAAGGATATCAAAATACTGGAAGTTCTGAAGAAGAATGCCCGCACTCCGTACACAATGATAGCCAAGGACCTGAAGGTGAGTGAGGCTGCAATCAGAAAAAGAATTGAGAAATTAACCAAACTGGGTGTGATTAAAAGGTTTACAATAGATTATGAGCTAGAGAATGAGGTTAAGGCCATAGTGATGGTGAAATCAACCCCTCAAATCCCAACGCCGGAAATTTCTAAGAAAATAGCCAAAACTCCAGGTGTGGAAACGGTATACGAGACCACAGGGGACTATGATATCATTGTCATTGTACGAGGCATAAATATCTCATCTATTAACAGGACCATTGATGAAATAAGAAGCATACAAGGTGTTATGGGCACAAATAGTACTATAATCCTTAGGACCTGGTTCTAAGTTCGAACTATTTATTTTCATAAAAGCTTTTGAATGCTGAACTATAGATGTTGATTCGATCTATAATGGTTTCACTAAAATGTCCTGTCTGTGGCGGAGAAGTTCAGGTAGACGATAATGCCCTACCTGGGGAAATTGTTGAGCACGACTGCGGTGCCCAGCTAGAGGTGTACAGTGATCACGGAAGACTATCTTTGAGGTTAGCGGAACAAATTGGAGAGGACTGGGGAGAGTGATACTAGGAGTATCCTATGATCTCCTTAGGTGGGAAGAGAGGAATCTAATTGATGAGGCGAAGAAATCTGGTAATAAGGTAATACCACTTTTTACCAAGGATATAACATTTTTATCGAGCGAGGATGCCAGTTATCAGGAGATAGAGGCGATCATTCAGAGAAATACCAGTCATAGTAGGGCTTCAGCAACCTCTATGCTGTTTGAGACCTATGGATTTAAGGTGTTTAACGATTCCCTAACCCTGAATAGATGCGAGAACAAACTCCTCACCACGTTTCTGTTGAGGAGCAGGGGAGTTCCGGTCCCGAGGACTGCCATAGCTTTCTCCAGAGAAAGGGCACTGGAGATAGCGGGGAAGCTGGGTTACCCTGTGGTCATAAAGCCCATAGAGGGAAGTTGGGGGAGAATGGTAGCAAGAGCTCAGGACGAGGATACGCTTCGCAGTCTCATAGAGTATCAGGAATTTACGACACTTCAGTACAAGACAATTTTTTACGTACAGGAGTATGTAAATAAGCCAGATCGTGATATAAGGATTTTCGTAATTGGGGATGAGGCGCCTGTGGGCATATACAGGGAGAACTCCAAGAACTGGAAGACCAACACCGCATTGGGCGCAGTGGCCAAGCCACTGAAGATAGATGAGGAATTGAGGGAACTAGCACTTAAGGTCAAGGAAGTAATTGGTGGGTTCTTTCTTGGAATAGATGTCTTTGAAGATAAGGAAAGAGGATATCTGGTGGGTGAGGTGAACGGAGTCCCGGAATATAAGAACACGGTGAGGGTGAATCAATTCAATGTTAGTGGTTTCCTTTTAAACAAGCTCACGGAGGTTATAAAGAAATGAAATTAATCACGTTTTACGGGAGTAGGGGTCTAAGGATTGTCAAGGGTGAGAACCAGTACGTTTGGGATGATAAGGGAAAAAGATATCTAGATCTTCATGCCGGACACGGCGTAGCTTTCTTGGGTCACAGGAATCCCAAGGTGGTGGAATACCTAAAGAGGCAACTGGATACCATTGTAACTCTCACAACCGCCTTCGATGTCGACATAAGGGATGAGATGTTGAGGGAGATGGATGATTTGAAACCTGAAGGGATGGATAACATATTCCTGCTCAATAGCGGGACCGAGGCAGTGGAACTTTCCATGAAGATTGCAAGAAAGATAACTGGCAGAAAGAAATTCGTAGCATTCAAGAACTCCTTTCATGGAAGGACCATGGGTTCCCTTTCGATTACATGGAATAAGAAGTACAGGGAACCCTTTGAGCCTCTTATATCTCCCATTGAATTTCTAGAGTTCAATCAGATAGAAGAACTAAAGAAACTTGATGACAGTGTGGCTGCCGTGATCCTAGAGCCTGTACAAGGAGAGGGAGGTGTGGTACCAGCTAAACCGGAATTCGTGAAGGCACTGAGGGAGGAAACCGAGAGGAGGGGGATACTTCTTGTCTCAGATGAGGTACAGGCAGGTTTCGGGAGAACAGGGAGGGTGTGGGCATACCAGCATTACGGAATCAGGCCCGACATTCTGACCGCAGGAAAGGCCATAGGTGGCGGATTTCCAGTTAGCGCAGTCTTTGTTCCAGATTCAATAGCGGAGAAACTGGGCGAGGGAGATCACGGAACCACTTATGGGGGTAATCCCATGGCAGCGGCCGCTGTGACAGCAGCATCTAAGGTGCTCAAGGAAGATAGGGTACCTGAACAGGCTAAGGTTAAGGGAGAGACTTTCATGAAAATGCTTAGGGAAGCACTTGTAGACTTCAGGTCGGTCAGAGAGGTGAGGGGACTGGGATTAATGATAGGAGTGGATCTGAGGCTCAATCCAGGTACTGCAATCAAGGTGTTGCAAGATAACGGCGTGCTTTCACTTAAGGCTGGAGTCTCAACCATAAGGTTCCTATCGCCATACATGATAAACAATCAGGACATGGAGTTGGCTGTGGATGCAACCAGAAAAGGAGTTGCTGAAACAGAAGGCAAGAAGACTTCTTGAGCAGCTGTTGAGCGTTTACACGCCTTCGGGTCAGGAGGGACAGGCAAGCGAGGTTTTTGAAAGTATAGCGGAGGAGTTTAACCTAACTTTACACGTTACCTCCACAAATTCCTTTTTCCTTGGGGATGGGGAAGTATTGCTAGCATCTCACATGGATACAGTTTCAGGTTACATACCACCCAAAATATCCGACGTGGAGATAAGGGGTAGAGGCGCTGTTGACGCCAAAGGTCCCTTGGCCTCTATGATATTAGCGTCTTGGATAATGAATGAGAGGGGGTGCAAGGTTCAGGTAGGTGCGCTCTCGGACGAGGAAAATAGGAGCGCTGGGGCAAGGGAACTAATTTCCTCAGGGAAGAGGTTTTCACATATCATTGTGGGCGAACCCACCAATACCACACATATTGCAGTGGAGTACAGAGGGCTGTTAAGGGTTAACGTTAACTGTGATGGGAAGCCAGAGCACTCATCCTCAGCTACCGAGAACGTAATTCTCAAGTATCTTCCCGCAATCCTGGAAACTTCGCAACTTCCATCCCAGTACTCGTCACCGAGTATAGTCCCAACAATAATTAAGAGCGGTAATTCTCCCAACGTTACCCCAGGCGACTTTTACGTTCATTTTGACGTGAGATATCCGTATGGGATTACTGACAAGGATATATTATCCAAAATATCTGAGAAGTTTGAGGGATGTAACCTGAGCGTGAGCGAACATATCCCTCCCGTAAAAGTTGGCCCCTCAACGCCTGCGGTCAAGGCTCTAATGAGGGGTCTGCTTCAGCAGGGTTTGAAACCCTCGTTGGTTAGAAAGGGAGGGACTAGCGATATGAACTTACTTTACTCTATCACTCCAAGCATCGCAACATACGGACCCGGAGATTCAAGGCTGGAGCATACCGAGTTTGAAAGAATTACTCTCGATGAAATATATATAGCTACACTCACTTATGTGAACGCACTAGAAGAGTTATGCTTAAAGCGCTAATGAAACCCCTCTATCCTATTTACGAGCAGATACTGTGGAGGGAGATTAGGAAGGGGCCTATACCCAATCACGTTGGTATTATTCCAGATGGTAATAGAAGGTGGGCAAGGAACAACAACTCCTCCATCAATGAGGCCTACCTCATGGGATACAAGAAACTTAGAAGTGTATTGATCTGGCTCCTGGATCTGGGAGTGAAAAACGTTACCGTATTTGCTCTTTCCACCGAAAACTGTACCAAAAGGACCAGAACTGAACTGGACCTCATCATGGGTTATATAAAGAGGGGAGTTGAGGAGATGGTCACAGAGAACTTCGTGGACAAGTACAGGATCAAGGTTAGGGCAATAGGTAAGCTAGAAATGGTCAGCGATGAACTGCGGGATACTGTAAAAAAGGTGATGGAGAGGTCAGCTAACTACTCAGAGAGAAAGCTCACCTTGGCCATCTGTTATGGTGGAAGACAGGAAATACTTGATGCGGTCTCTCGCATGATGAGAGATACCAACAAGAGGGATCTGGCCAACATAACAGAAGAGGAGTTTAGAAAGTATTTCTATGACGAAGAACTCAGTGACATCGACCTGGTCATCAGAACTTCAGGTGAAATGAGAATAAGCAACTTCCTCCTGTGGCATCTTGCCTATTCTGAACTATTTTTCTGTGAGGCATATTGGCCAGATTTCAGGAGGATTGACCTTTGGAGAGCCATAAGGGCTTACCAGAGGCGAGTAAGAAGGTTTGGAGCTTAACCTTTTTAATCCTCATATCAATGTTTTTCTGAACGCTAATGGGTGTATATCAAGGTAGGGACTTAAGGAAAATAACGGGTGGAAAGAAGAACAGGTCTAGGGGAAAAAGGAAGTTTGAGATAGGCAGCCAGCCCACAGAGACTAAGGTATATTCTGAGGATGTAAGGGAGAAGACAAGGGTACTTGGGGGAAACGTTAAGGTCAGACTTACCTATGCTGCCTACGCCAACGTGATAAATCTGAGCGATGGTTCCGCTAAGAAGGCAAAGATTCTCGAGGTGATTGAAAGCCCCGCAAATAGGGAGTATGCCAGAAGAGGCATAATAGTAAAGGGGTCCATAATAAGGACTGAGATTGGAAAAGCCCTGGTCACCTCTAGGCCCGGGCAGCAAGGAGTTATAAATGCCATACTGATGCAACAATGAGCTTAAGGGATTTTGAAAAAGAGAGAGTGGTTATCTGGCTGGCCTATTTTGTAGCTCCCAGTAGGAGGAAGGGCAGAAGATTTCCCAGGTTGAAGGTAACACTGAAGGAGCTTCTGGACTCGTGTAAGGCATTGAACCTAGATCCGGTTGTCATGGAAAAGGAGCATCCAGGCAGTAAGGTCAAGGGATTGGTCGCCGTGAAGAAAGTAGGTTCAAAGGAGAAAATTGAAAACATGGTTTACGAAAGGCTTAAGCAAATAACTCAATCCTCCAGCCATAAGGCCCCTTGAATTATCTTCTTGTGGGCGGAGGTATTCTTTGTGCAAAGAACCCGTCTTATTCAGAAAAGGGTATAGGTCACTATTTAACCTATGACACTTTTAGAAAACAGGATGATTTCGATCGTCACTGGAGGAGCTGGGTACATAGGAGGACACCTTGTTGATGCCTTGTTGGAACGGGGAAACGAAGTTCTCGTTTTAGACGATCTTTCGAATGGTAACTATCTAAATACCAAGGCAAGGTTCCAGAGAGTGGATCTCCGCTTTGATTCTCCCAGGCTTGAGGGTTGCGAGACCATGTATCATCTGGCGGCCAATCCTGACGTGAGGACATCTATGGAAAATATTGAGGAGCACTTTGAGAGAGACGTGAAGGCCACCCTTAATGCTCTGGAGATAGCCAGAAAGTCTGATTGTAAATTTTTCATGTTCTTCTCCTCGTCCACGGTATATGGAGAGGCCAGAACGCCCACTCCTGAAAATGAGGAGACAAGTCCAATCTCCAACTACGGTCTCTTCAAGTTAATGGGAGAGGAGATGGTGAAATTCTACTCAAGGAATTACGGGATAACGGCTCTGTCTCTAAGGCTGGCCAATATAACTGGCGGGAGGGTATCCCACGGTGTGGTTATAGATTTCATAAAGAAGTTACTCAAAAATCCCACCACCCTCGAAATTTTAGGGAACGGTAAACAGCGTAAAAGTTACCTGCATATCAGCGATTTGATCCAGGCAGTACTACTTCTCAGGACAAAGCATAAGCAAGGATATGACTACTTCAATGTGGGTAACGAGGACTGGATAACCGTTGATGAGATAGCCAACATTGTGGAACAGGAGATGGGGCTTAAGCCAGCTCACGTTTATCGCGATGCTGAGGACGGAAGGGGTTGGAAGGGAGACGTAAGATTAATGTTGCTGGATATTTCCAAAATTAAGTCCTTGGGCTGGAAGCCTACCCTACCTTCCAGGGAAGTGATCAGGGTGGCCACAAGGGAGGCGTTAAGGTTGTTGGGCTATGCAAGGGTTTAGGTTACTTGGGGCCCTAATGGCCATCTTTTCCATCTTCGTTATCGGTTTTTCGTTTATGGCATTGTTTTTAGGATACAGGTTCCAGATACTTCAGAAAATACCTCCAGTAGTCATACATTTTATAGAATTTTTGGTCATTTTGATAGTATTTGGGTATATAGCGTACACGGGGATCATAATGATGACGTTGCCGGAGAATGAGGAGTAGCTGGCGAGACTGTTTTAATTGGACAACTGGTGAAATGGGTTGTAAACCTCGTGATAGGTTAATCATGTGTCGCGCTGTAACCTGGGTCCCTAAACGGATATCTGAGACTAGTATAGATGGGCAAGGTATGACTCGTTTACTTTAAATATTCACTCGAACTATTTTGCTTAGCTTTACCCTGGGCTCGTAGCTTAGCCAGGTAGAGCGACGGGCTCTTAACCACAACGGGAGGTACCCGTAGGTCCCGGGTTCGAATCCCGGCGAGCCCGCCACATTTATGCTGAACTTTTATGCGCTGGATGATTAAGGTTTTGGATGATAAAGGTTTCTTTTGCTAACTGTAATTGGTGAGTCTAGGCGAATCACCGAAACAGATCTACTATTTTCCATTAATCCTTTAGGGGAACATGACGTCATGTCATGATCTTAATTGTAGTACGAATCTCGTACCGACTTTAAGAGCTGGTACACGTAGCGTTTGACCTCATGTTTCTTCACTGGATGGTAAACCCTGTGAGTAGATAGAGGACATGGAGGGAGGCGGGTGAGGTTAGCTTGCTTCATTATCACTCTCTGAAAGTTTCTATTCATATTTTTATACCTGAACTCATCTAAATTCAAGCACTATATCGTTGAACTGATGGCAATGACCCGAGAATCTCCTGAGCTCCATAACCCCTACTTACAGCACCTGTTCAAGGGAATCCGCAGGGAGATAATACCCTAGACTCAGAAGATATCAATAAATATATTCTTAACAGAGAGATGTATATGGCTCAGGTTGTTGGATCAATTTCAGGGCTGGGACCCGCCCTGGGCCCCATCATCGGTCTAGAGATAAG
>NZ_JAKNCW010000022.1:0-29013 GCF_022064045.1 Metallosphaera javensis (ex Hofmann et al. 2022)
TGCTTAAAACCCTTTACCTTGAGGTGGGTGATACCAAGAAACTGTTCAGCCTGAGGTAAGTTCCGAAAAGTGCTACATATGCACCTCTTTGATAAGGAAGTGAGGTTTTCGTGTAGCGGAATAGTCGGCGCGTCATTTCCCCAGGCTGCGGGAGCAGCCTTCGCCTTCAAGTACAGGGGAGAAGATAATGTTGCTGTGGCCTTCGCCGGGGAGGGAGCAGCGAATCACGGTACCTTTTATGAGACCTTGAACGCTGCATCGCTATGGGAACTTCCCCTTATAGTGGTGGTTGAAGATAACATGTACGCCGACTCCACTCCCAAAAACATGGCCCTTGCTACACCCCATCATTTTCAGAGGGCAATGTCCCTGAACGTTCCGTCCTATCTTGTGGATGGAATGGACGTCATTGATGTCTATCTTGCCACGAGAAAGGCAGTTCAAAGGGCCAGGAGTGGAGGGGGTCCTTCCCTGATTGAAGCCGTCACCTACAGATTCAGGGGTCATTTCGAGGGAGATGGACAGGAGTACAGGGAAAGGGATGAAGTTGAGGTGTGGAGATTAATGGATCCAATCACTAGGCTGGGTAACAGGTTGACCAAGTTGGGAGTAGAGAAGGAGAGACTGGAGGAACGGAGGAGGAGGGCCAGGGAGAAAGTGGATGAGGCCTTAAAGTTCGCCGAGGAAAGTCCCTATCCTGAACCTTCAACCGCTTTGACGGGGGTGTTCAGATGAAGATGAAGGGAATTTCCCAGGCCATAGCTCAAGGAATAGCCCAGGAGATGGAGAGGAGAAATGACATTGTAGTGTTGGGGGAGGATGTTACCTATTGGGGTGCTGTCTTCGGGTTCACCATGGGTCTCTTTGATAAGTTTGGAAGGAAAAGGGTGGTGGACACACCCATCACGGAGCAGACCTTCATGGGAATGGCAGTGGGAATGGCATCAGTTGGTCTTCACCCCGTGGTATCTCTCATGTTCGTGGACTTCCTGGGGGCGGGATTCGATCAGATGTACAACCATATGGCCAAGAACCACTACATGTCTGGGGGACAGTTTCCCATGCCTGTCACAGTGATAACAGCAGTGGGTGGCGGTTATGGGGACGCAGAACAGCACTCTCAAGTGCTTTACGGACTTTTCGCTCACGTCCCGGGTTTCAAGGTTGTAGTTCCCTCAAATGCCTACGACGCTAAGGGCTTGACCATTAGGGCATTGAGAGATCCTAACCCTGTTGTCATATTCGGACACAAACTCCTCACGGGACTACCATTTCTCCCTTACGAGGGAGAGGAGGATGAAGTGCCGGAGGAGGCATACGAGCTAGAATTTGGGAGAGCGGTAGTGAAGACGGAGGGGAGTGACTTGACCGTTGCATCTGTGGGAGTAATGGTGCATAGGGCCATTAGGGTTGCGGAGAAACTAAGGAAGGAAGGCATCTCTGTCGAAGTGGTGGACCTGAGAACACTGGTACCCCTAGACGAGGAGACGCTCTCCAGGTCGGTAAAGAAGACTGGAAGGTTGCTCATAGTGGACGAGGATTACATGAGCTATGGCATGACTGGTGAGGTAGCGTTCAGGGTCCAGTCAAGGGCCTTGAGAGAGCTAAAGGCTCCAATTCAGAGATTGGCAGTACCGGACGTGCCGATCCCCTTCAGCGAGCCCTTGGAGAGGGAGGTAATTCCAAGCGAGGCAAAAATAGAGGCCAAAATCAGGGAAATGTTAAGATAGGCAATGGAAAATTTTGAAACTAGCAAAACTTTAGCATGATGGAATTCAAGTTCTGGCAATTCAAAAAGAACTAGAGTTCCCATGGAGCTTATCATCAAAGAATACTTTTAATACTTAAATAAATCAAGCTATTCAGTATACAAAGTTTTATTAATAGCAAGAAATAAATATTGTGACATATAGTTTAAAACTATTCTCATATTCTTTGTGGTCACTCTCCTTGTACCTATTGTAGCCTTAATTGGAGCATTATCAGGAAGCTTCGTTCTCCTTGATTATGTTAACGTAATTACGGAAGGTGCTTGGACTGGAATTGACCTCTTCATGGGATTGCTTATTAGCAGAGCTATGAGGTCGCTAGACCCTCCTACAAGAGCTGAAATAATAAAGAGACGTTCCATGATGTTATTTTTCATGCTTGCACTAGCTTCAGCAACGACTACAGGCGTTTATATAGCAATACATACATATTTACTTTCATCATTAAATAGGCTTTTCCTCATTGTAGTACAATAGTTCTAAATATTAATAGTGCAAGGCTTTGGCCTAATTCTTCCCAATGAGGTAAGAATATACATGGAGTTAAGGAAGTCAAACCCCGACATGAGCAAGACAGTTAAGCTTGGAATGAGGAATATATATCAGGTAGTCAGATGTTATTTCAAATTGCCATCATATTCGTTATGTCACTCATTACTGTTGGGTAATACCCATATACAGCCTTTAGTTGTAAGCCTAGACTCTCTTAAAATTTCCACCTTTACGTTTCCCATATGATATGTTTACTTTACTCGCTCTAAATATACTGTCTTAGATTCGCCCTGTGATAGCTCATCATTAGGCCCAGTCATGTGAGTGTGTCCATAGTGTTGTCATGTTGGTGCATTTTAAGTTTCAAGAATTCAATGCTGAGTCACGAAGCCATGAAACGAATTTATGCAAGTTTGACGACATTATGACTATCGCATAAAGTTTTAATGGTTTCATATTAATATCTATTAATTCTTGGATCTATGGGATTACTTATAGGTCTTTAAAATATTTGCAATAACATCTAAACTCCATGATTAATCTTAGGCTCATACCTCGGGAGATTTTTGACTAAAATTGTAGTTTTTATTACCTTATCGTTCAAGCATTTAATAATTATAATTATAGAGAAGACCAACTACTGCATGCATTGCAAAGCAGATCTTATCTAAATTATAGATTATTACCGTATTTTAGGTAACTATAAATCAATAATAGTTTTTACCCACTTAATGGAGAATGTCACCTGATATATTAAGAGGTGTAAATGGTAATGGAAAGTTCGACAAAGCACAAGTCCCCATATGGGGAATATACCATAATAGTTGATAGTGTAGGCAGGAAATACAGGGTAGGAGAGGACGTAAAGGCGATAACTAGGAAGATGCTGGGATATCCAATAGGCAGGAGGCTCTTGTTGCTAGGCGCATGGATGTCATTTTTCTTCGGTAGCGTACTAGAGTACGGTTGGGGTGCAGCCTCAACAACGGTAATTTCCCATTATGGGTGGTCACTCGCTGAGGGTTTCTTCAATTATACGGTGTATGTGCTTTTCCAGGCCACCATATGTGCCATGATCTTTCAAAGATTGAGGGAGAAGGGTCTAATTAGTCCAAGAAGGGCACTGTTGTTTGGCGGTGCCTTGCTCATGGTAGCATATTACCTTTTCGCTAATTCGTTCCAGCCTTGGATAGCATATCTCGGATATGCGGCTATAGGAGGTGTGGGTGCTGGTTTAGGGTATGCCGTGGGAGGGGGCGTGGTCAATAAGTGGTTCCCTGAAAAGAGAGGATGGAGATTAGGGCTAGCAAATGGCGCTTGGGCTTACGGTGCGGTCCCATACATTCTTTTGTATATCTTCGACTTTAATTCCAGTAACTTCCAAGAAATATTATACATTACTGGCCTCAGCATTGGGATAGGATTAATAATAGCTGGGTTCTTAGTCGCAGATCCTCCGAAGTATTGGTGGCCCAAGGATGTGGATCCCATTGCCGCTAGGCAGGCTAAACTCAAGTCAAGAGAATTAAAGGTTAATCCGCCTGCGGTAGCCCAATGGACCCCCAGGGAAATGCTGGCAACTCCGATAGGAAAGGCTCAGATGATCTCATTCACGCTAGCGCTGGCGGCCTCACTATTTAATGTGTCATTCTATGCACCTTTCGGGGCAGCCATGGGGTTTGGGGGAGGTATAGCTTTCGCTGTTGGTGCAGCGGGTTTCGCATTGACGGATGGTCTGGGTAGGCCAACTCAAGGCTTCATCTCAAGTCTGATAGGAAGAAGAAAGGCGCTCACCATATTCTACTCGTTTATGGGGATAGGTGGTCTAGGCGTTCTATATGCAGGATTAGCTCATTTGGCGATTCCTTGGGCAATATTAGCAGTAGCCACGGGTGCGGTGTCAGGTGCATGTTTCGTGTTCGACTGGTTGATAATTGCTGACTACTTCGGTGAAAACAATATAGGAAAGAACTGGAGTATTCCCTACGCCCTAAAGGTGGTAGGTGGAGCTTTCGGAGGAATAGTGGCGGCAGTTATATTGACACTAGTGAGTGGAGGTACCTGGGCCGATGTCGTTACGAGTGCGCCGATAACCATAACTCCACTGGCGTGGTCTGTGGTATTTTGGATAGGTGCCGCGTTTTCGCTGATAGCTGCTGCACTGGTCTGGTTCGTGGAGAAGCCTCCAACAATAGAGGATTACATTAAGGTTAGATTAAAACTTCATGAACCTATACCGGAAGAGGTTGCCTCAAAGATCCCTCAGGAAAAGCTACAGGCTCTGATTCAACAATATAGTAAATGATACTCTAGAGTCACAAACAAGTTAGATTGATTTTTCTATCATATTTTATTTTATCTGAGATTATTTTGGGAAAAGATTTTTAAACTCTAAAAACCATATTATAATGAAGTAGAATGAGTAAGGAAAGAGATGATCAAACCGAGGAGTGGACCATTCATAAGGGCTTGATAAACGTATCGGATACCGTGATCTATATACTGGGATGGGTCTTCCTATTCGTGGGATTGGGGGTAGATGTGCTGGGGGTAAATGCCCACTCCGGTTCCATAGTGGCTGTGGGGATAGGACTTAACTGGATCGGAATCATTCTGGCGTTCGGCAGTGGGGCAATAGGAAATAGAAAAATACCACCAGGATACGGGGAGAAATGAAATATATCTGAACAAATTTTCTTTTTTAATTAACGAAGTAACATAGTTCTTTTGGGCTTTACTTTTCGTGAACTCCTTTAAACTTTCTGCAAATCTATAACTTTGATCATTGCAGAAACTTGAATACATTTCCCTTACTGCTTGCGAATATGTTAGAAAACTTTAATACTGATTAGTTACATTATTAATAATATATATGCAGGATTATAAACTTGATGAGGTGGATATGAAAATACTTGAGAGATTGAGATATAACGCTAAGTTCACCCTCACTGTGCTCTCTAAGGAATTGGGCATGCCAGTGAGTACCATTAGATACAGAATAAAGAAGCTCGAGGAGAACAGGATAATTCTCGGTTACGTTCCCCTTATAGATAGGGCGAACCTTGGCTATAAGGTCTCTCTCATACTGGAGATTGATTCGATCCCCAAATATATTGAGCGGGTGGTCAACGAAATATCACAGTTTCCTGCCGTGGTAAGGGTTTATGGTGTTGATAGCGGACCTAGGCTTCACGTTCACGCCGTATTCAAGGAGGAGGAAGAGGCCTACTCGTTCATTTCTAACAGATTGTATAATATCAAGGGTATAAATTCAGTTGAGACTTCTAAGATAATAAGAAGATATAAGATAGATCCCTCCATCCTACTCTGATTTTTTCCTAATCCAGTTCACTCCAAATCCTTTTTTTCCTTCTTGCTAGAATTTAATTGAACGTCTTGCTGACGAGTTCTCCCTTGAAAATATAATTGGACTATCTTGGTCACTTTGAGATTCTTGCAAAGAATCACCTTGGGACTTGAAACTTTCTTCCAGATGCAAACTGGATTTTTTGAAAAAATTACTTAAAACTATAAATGTAAGCAACTACTATAATATACATGAGAAAATGGGAGAAGAAGATGTAAAGTATGTGGAGATAACCTATAGGGGGATATTTCAGAAGAGGCTAGCGAAGTATATTGCTGAGGGACTGGTGTATATGGCGAGAGATATGGGGAAGTCTGCAGTTTCGTTCGGAAGATACGGTGATTCTCCTGAGAGAAACGGAGTTCCTGCAAAGTATTATGTAGCAGTAGGCAACGTAAGCGAGGAGGATCTGATAGGATATTCCACAAGAGTGGAGCCAGAGTATGTGGACGTGATAGCTGTCCTAGACGATACCCTACTGAAGGGCGTAGAATCATGGGCCTGGCAGGGCGTTCAGCCCATTAACTTAAAGTTGAGGAAGAATGGAGCCATGATTGTCACCTCAAGGAAACCCATGGAAGAGTTGGTTAAACTTACGCCTTTTAAGGACTTTCAGTGGACCTTAGGAAAACTCAATTGGGACAGATCCTTCTCAGGCCTGTGGGCATTCAATGATGATACCACTATGGAGAGGGTGTGGGGAGCCATAGCTAAGGTAAGACCAGACATAGTGGACATCCAGCATGTCGTCTCATACGTGAAATCGCATAAGAAGGATAAGCTCAATGAGAGGCTGAAGGCAGTGGAGGAGGCATACGAGGGGCTAGTAATCAAGACCATGAACCCTGGAGAGGGAGTGGAGTTCAAGTACGCTCCTCCTAGGCTCCTGACATGGCAGGAAATGATGGAGGGAACAGCAATACCCGCAGTGCCCAGGGGAGGAAGAAATGAACAGTTCAAGAGAGGCACAACGAAGACCGAGAGACCCACGGTGGACTTCGATACCTGCATAAAATGTGATCTCTGCTGGGTGTATTGCCCAGATGAGTGTTTCGATAAGACTCCAGACGGTTATTATGATATAGCATACGACTACTGTGTAGGTTGCGGTATATGTGCCGAGGTTTGTCCGGTAAAGAACTGCATCGTGATGGTTGATGAGAAAAGGTTACCAGATTACACGAGGCCTTACGGAATGTGGAAAGCTAACAAGATGGAATATAAGAAATGGCTTCAGAACGCTAGGGCTGAGGTCAGGGAAAGACCAATTGTTCCGGGGTTGGGAAGATGACACAGGTAGCAGAGAAGGAAATTCTCCTCAATGGAACCCAGGCCGTTGCTTACGCCGCTATGTATGCTGATGTGGATGTTACTGCTGCTTATCCCATAAGACCTTACACAGAGGTTATGGACACAATATCCAAGCTCATAGCTGACGGACAGTTGGACGCGGAGTTCATAATAGCTGAAGGTGAGCACGGGCAGTTTGAGATAGTCAAGCATGCGTCACTGGTGGGAGCCAGAACCCTGGTGGGGACGAGCGGGGTGGGCTGGCTATACGCGATGGAGGCCATAGTTGTCACGGCAACGGACAGGGCCCCAGTCGTCGCGGTTATAGGGAACAGGGCACTGGACGATCCAGGAGCATACGGAGTTGAGCATAACGACGCGTTGATGGTCAGGGATGTGGGATGGCTCTTGGTCTGGGTTGATACTGCCCAGGAGGCATTCGATACAGCATTGCTCGCTTACAGAATTGGGGAGGACCCAAGGGTGCTCATCCCCGTGGGTGTCTCAATGGACGGTGGATTTCTCACCCACTCTGAGCAAATAGTGAGACTTCCCGATAGGGAGCTTGTGAAGAGCTTCCTTCCACCCTACGATAGGGGTAAGCTCAGAGTTCATCCAGACAATCCCATCAGTGTTGCTCCACAGGTAAATGAGGATTGGGTTACAGAGATAAGGAGACAACATGACGAGGGAATGGAAAGGGCTAGGGAGGTGATCAAGGAGGCTTACGAGTCCTTCAAGAAGACCTTCGGGAGGTATCCGGGTACAACTAGGGACATCACCATGCCAGAGAACCCATTCGTTGAACCTTACATGGTAGAGGATGCAGACGTGATCCTAGTAGGTATGGGAACAGTCTCTAAACCCATGAAGGTCGCCATAAAGAACATGAGGGAGAAAGGGGTGAAGGCAGGAATGCTAAGGATAAGGTGGTTCAGACCATTCCCTGCAGAGGACGTCATGAAGTATCTTGCAAACGCTAAGGTTGTGTGCGTGGTGGATAGGGACTATTCCCTTGGCTCACCCTTCAGAGGCGGCGTGGTGTATCACGAGGTTAGATCCTCCCTTTACGATTTGGATGAGAGACCCAAGGTCCTCAGTTTCATTGGAGGTCTAGGAGGAAGGGAGATAACCATACAGGACGTGGAGAAGATAATCAAGATCGGGGTGGAGCAGAGGGATACACCCCTCACAAGGCACACCTATTGGGTGAACGTGAGGGGGGATCCCTGGTAGTGGAGGTGACCAGACATGACCGAAAATGAGTTGGAAAAAGAGGAAAGAATGTATAAATCCATCATAAAGACAATAAAGCAGGCTCCCTTGGAGGAGTTCTACACCTCAGGGCACAGGACATGCCAGGGATGCGAATCTGCCCTCCTAATGAGGTATCTGGCCAAGATATCAGGGGAAAGAACCATAGTTGTGGGCGCCACTGGTTGCATGTATGTAGCCAACACAACATACTACACCACATCGTGGGTTGTCCCGTGGGTCCACACTCAGCTGGGCGGATCCGGTGGAGCCGCTCTGGGCACGGCGGCCGCTCTAAGGGCATTGATGAGGAAGGGCAAGATAAAGGAGGAACCCATAAACGTGATAGTGTTCTGCGGTGACCTGGGCTGTGCGGACATGGGTCTTTCAGGAGTGTCCAACGCCATGACCTACGATTATAATCTCCTAATAATATTGTATGATAATGAATCATCCGCGAATACGGACATCCAGGAGACAAGCATGACGCCATATGGTGCACAGACGTCTTTCAGTAGGCCAGGTACGGCCAGGAGAATAATGAAGAGGAGATGGAAGAAGAACGTAGTCCCCATGAT
Organism: Metallosphaera javensis (ex Hofmann et al. 2022); assembly: GCF_022064045.1. NCBI lineage: Archaea > Thermoproteati > Thermoproteota > Thermoprotei > Sulfolobales > Sulfolobaceae > Metallosphaera > Metallosphaera javensis (ex Hofmann et al. 2022). The sequence continues at coordinate 8,751 of NZ_JAKNCW010000022.1, forward strand.
AATTGCGGGACATAGGAACGTGAGATACGCTGCCACCACCAGTCCAGCCTATCCACTGGACACATTAAACAAGATAAAGAAGGCATTGAGCGCCGGAGGACCCACCTTCATACACTCTCTGGATCCATGTCCCAAGGGATGGGACTACGATCCCATGTACTCTCACGAACTGGGAACTCTGGCCGTGGAAACAGGGATATGGCCCCTGTATGAGTACATAGACGGCAAGATAGTGTACAACGAGCCAACGAAGGGTATAGTGGAGGGAAGGATAAAGAGGAAGCCGGTGAGGGAATACCTGGAGAAACAGGGAAGGTTCTCCCACTTTGTGGAGGAGGATTACGACTACTTCCAGAAAATGGTCGATGAGATGTATGAGAAGTGGGAGATACCTGGAGTAATGCCCATCAGGTCCGTGGAATTAGCTAGGAAATAACACTTGAAAAAAGTTTTTTTCTTAAAAAAGTCATGGTTTATTTTGGCCTTATTCAAGAGATTCTCTATTTTCTTTTTGAGGGCCCAGGTCCTTTCTCTTCTTGAGTTTCACTCCCTCATTCTCTCACCACTAGATGATCCTGAGAATGATGAATTGGAAGATCAACGCCGCCACCACGGACACCATCAACTGAAATATCCTGAACGTGTTCCTCACCGTTCCATCGTAACCCTTCGCAAGAAGAATTCCGTAAATTATCCCTGTCTCTACTATGGCCACCCCTAGCCCAAGTATCTTATTTCTCCTGAGCAGAGATCAGCGAAAATTGGTTCTCCAAATAGCCGTAAGAAGATTCTTGCAGTGAACGAAACTTTCATCAGGAATCTCCCTCCTCGATGATCCTCTTAAAGTTTATTGCAAAGTATTGAAACAAACTATCTAGAGAGTATCCTGAATGCATAAAATTTTACCCTTGACCAAGAGGGATAAGATTAATCAGTAGTATCGAGCCTCATACCTTGAAAATGGATCGAATAACTCCGCTAGGTTCATACCATGAACCCATATGGCACATGATGACCCGCATAGATACTTCCCGTCAGGGGATGTCGGGGATTACACTGTACTTAAGTGAGAAGGAGTCCTCTGTCGGAAGGAAGTGGAGTGTGTCGTGATCGCTACATGAGATTAGTATCTTCATACATTCCTATCAGCCTGAAAGCATGTATACAAGGTTTATAATGTTTCCCAGACAGAGCTTCTCGTGGTAAGAAAAATTGTCATATCAGCACTAATTTTAGCAGTGTTGCTGGGTGCAGTTGCGTTTTATACACGATATGACAACCATTCAACTGAAAATAACGGAGTTACTACCGTCGCCAGTAAATACCTTGTAGTCCTGTTTCCAGGACCCCAGAGGGATGTATCTATCCTGGGAAGTTACCTCAGTCAGAGCAGATACTCCATGAGCGAACTATACGCTAATGGTTCCAGCCTCTTCCTCTCCCCGTTCCTCTGGAACGTGAGGACTGCCCTGGGCGTTACAAACATGACCCTGACTCCATACCTTAACGTCACCGTTAAAATGACCCAAATCACCAAGATAACTCCCTCCATACCCGTGGACGGATACCCCGGTTTAATGTATGGAGAGGAGGGCTGGTTCCCCTTCGCGGGGAAGACCCTGGTCTCCCCATTACTACCATTACCTGAAAAAATCTCAGATCTACCGCAGTTTTACTCCATCCTGAAGTTCAGGGTGTTTCAGAACTCGGGCGTCATACAGGATTTCTCGTACGACATCTGGTTAACCCGGGACCCCAACACCACCTACCTCAAGTATGGGGACTTCGAGGTGATGATATGGATGTACGGGAGCGACTACATAACCCAGAACAAGTACTTCATCTTCACGGGCTACATGACCTTCCCTGTCTTGGTCAACGGAACCCTCAAGAACATGTCCTGGGCTGTGTACGTCCTGCCCAGGACTGGTTCAGCGACCGGATGGACAGGAGTTTACCTGTTACCTCCCCAAAACCTGCAGGGTACTGTGGGTATCCCCATAACACACGTTCTGCAGAACCTTAATCCCTACCTGCAGAGAGCCAATGTGAACTACAATGAAAGTTACTATCTTAACGCCATTCAGGTGGGCATGGAATTCAATGACTCCAACGGTACTGCAGACCTAGGGTATACCCTCTACTCGTGGTACCTGAACTTCAGTCAGGTCTGAAACATGGAGGGTCAGGGACAATCAGCAGGTGTCGAGGGAAGAGACTTTATATATTCTTGTCCTATCAGACTAGTCCCGTGAGACTAGTACTAAAAAGAAAGGAATGCGGGCAACTCAGGGGAGTTGATTACTGGCTATTGCTGTACGGCAGGAGAAAAACGGGAAAGACAACGCTCATGAAGAACTACATCAAGTACGACTATTTCGTCACCATGGCCAATGAAACGGAGGGCCTGCTGGAGAGCGGGGAAAGGGTCGAGGTGGAGGAACTGTTAAGGGAGGTTCGCTCAGAGCTCAAGAAGGGTGGCACCGTGATCATCGACGAGTTTCAGAGAATGCCGGAGAAGTTTTACGCAGACATCTCCACCCTCGACCGGAACGGGACCCTCATCCTGGCTGGCTCAAGTTATGGAGTCTTGGAAAAGGTATTCGACAGGAACTCTCCCCTCCTGGGCTTGTTGACTCCAAGGGAGATTCCAATCATGAGTTACGAGGATGTCCTGTCCCAGCTGGAGGACCCGGTGCTGTCCACCCTGTTCAGGGATCCGTGGATCATTCCCTTCATCAACACGTACGAGGAATTTGTTGAGAGATTGAAGGAGTTTTCCCTGATCTCTAAGGGTCTCATAGGAGAGGTGTTCAAGGAGGAGGAGAGAAGTCTAACCCAGCTATATTACCAGGTGCTTCTCAAGGTGGCGGAGGGATTCTGGAGAACTTCACAGCTGGCAGGTATCCTGCAGGTTAAGGGTGGGGAGGCAACCGTGTCCTCCCTGATGAACAGGTTAAGCAAATATGGGATTGATAAGGAAGATCAGTACCCTGGGAAAGGGGTATTACCACAAACATGTCTCCCCTGTGATTTCACTCTCGCTGTACGCCGAGTCAAAGTACCTAGTTAGCGAAAGGGACGTCAAGGTTAGCGATCTGCCCCTGGGACTGGAGGTTCAGTTCTCGGTGGGAGAGATGATAAGTGAGTATTACGGTGGAGATTTTGTTTACTCTCCCAGGGAGGATATAGACGTGGTGGTAATGAAGGGAAGAAGGAGGATAATAGCATTTGAGGTCAAGATGGGAGAGATAACCACTTCGGAGGCCAGGGAGGCGGTGAAGAGGATGAGCAAGGTCGCGGAAAAGGTTGGGCTGATAAGCCTGAGGGAGAAACCTCCGGAAATTGGAGACGTTTCCATAGGCCCTAAGGAGTTAATTGAGATTTCTAAGAAGCTAGGCAAGACGTAAACTAAAATGTTTTGTGAGGGTCGTTGAGATCTCCCTGTAACATTTCCCTGAACTCGAGGTCAGTTCCTTACGCCCTTGAAAAGTTCTTTACCTGGGAATGGAAGGGGCCACTCCACATCCTCATGTATAAGGAGCCTTCAATTAATGCGTGGAGTATCTGTTAAGCGACGTTTTCAGTTCTCTTTCAATTTGACATATCGCAAAAACCTAGAGGTCTTTGATTACAGTTACTCCACACATTACCCTTTAATGTGAAATTCACTACAAACCGAGCTAAATCCGCAAGTTCTGAATGACGAGAAGGGGAAGTTGGATGAAAAAGGAGGCGTTGGGGTGGGCTTCCTACACTGATGAGAGCCATCTATTGAGGTCATCAATATCCACTAGCTCCACGTTATCCATTTTTTCCTTCTTGGTGAAACTCCTGGCAAAGACCGCGTATTTATCCACTGTTAGCCCTAGCCTGGCTATCTTATCCTCCAGGCTGGTCACAATTCTGTAGGGATCAACGTTCTCGCTCCACTTGCACTCCCCGGCGATCCTGACTTTCCCCAGCCCCAGTACGTCTATCTCCACGTCCTTCCACCACTGCCTGCCAACCTTTCTTACCCCAAACCTGTCCCTCGTGTACTCCCTGCATACCCTCTCGAAAATTAAACCGAGATAGCCATTGTATTCCTCTCCCGTCAGCTCATAGATCCCTTGTTCAATCAGACTCAGGTTAGGATAGATGAACCTGAACCAGAAGTTAGTGAAGTTGTCCCTTATTACGTACCTTCCCCTCTTAGACCTAACGCTCTCGGTGACCGGGATCTCCCTGGCAATCAGGTCTATTCTCTCCAGCTTTTTCAGGTAAGAACTGATGTCCCCGCCAACCCTTACGTAATCCCTTATCTCGTTGAGGGTGTTCCTCCCCATGGAGATTGCCCGAAGAATCTCCTTGTAAGTGGCGATGTCCCTGAATTCGTACCTTAACATGAAGTCCATCTCATCTCTCAAGAACGAGTCTACTCTCCTGAGCTCCTGGTTTATCCATTCCAGGAAGGGGGATCTCACCCTGCTCAAGTACATTGGCACACCACCAGCAAATCCGTACACCCTGACTGCCTCCTCCCCGCTGAAACCAAAGCGATGTAAATCCCTGAACCTGAGTTCCCCAATCTTGAGGGAGGCCGTCCTCCTACCGTAGAGTGGGCTCTTGTAGGAGAGGACATCCTCCATGACAGAGATAGAGGAGCCCAGTAGTATTATCTTCGTCTTACTCTCCCTCATCTCATCAACAATCTTCTGGAAAGTGGACAGGATGGACTTATCTTCAGAAATTAGGTAGGGGAACTCATCAATTACAATGACCTTGTCCCTCAGGAAATGGAAAATTGACTCCCAGTCCTCTTTCACGTACTTTATTTCCTGGAACTTTCTCTGGGCAAGCTCCTTGAACTTCTGCAGGTTATTTTTCTCCGTGGCGTAGTAGTAGATTGTATCCTCCCTGTTGGAGATTGCCCTCAGTATAAGTGACGTCTTGCCAATCCTTCTCCTTCCGTAGATGATTACCAGCTCAAAATTTGGAGACTCCAATCTCTCACTCAGGCTCTCAAGTTCCTTCTCCCTGTCAACAAATATCATATCCACGAATATCATATTCTAGAATATGATTTAAGCCTTACTAATGATGGAGGTGGAACGAGCAGTCCGTTCCACATGTTCCTTTGCCTTGTTTGGTAACCCGATGAGCAGGGCCGAAATGAGAAGGTTAACTTCATACCACCGCAATCCAGGCGCTTCCTGACGTGGTTGAGGCAGAGCCCTACGTTTATACCGGAGAGCTCAAGCACGTCCACGGACCCGACCATGTCCTCGATCACGAACTTGAAGTTAAACTTCCTCCACATCACAACCAAAAGCCTTCAGTTCTTCGCATCCTCCTTGGCTAGGACGAAATCTAGCACTGCCCTCTTCCTCTTAGGCGTGACTCTCATGGCCACCAGGAGAACTTCCTTCCCTTGAGCTTCACCCACTTCCCATCCACCACCACTGGAAGTCTCGTCAACCTGAAGCTCAGGGTCCATAACCTAGTGTCCTGCTTCCCTACCAACACTAGGTAGAGCGTGGTTCCTGAGCACAACTTCCTCCCTCAGCAACTCCATCTTAACTCCGGTCTTCATCCTACCCTCCCTATCATGCACGGATAACCTCACGCTCATCCACCCGAGTCTGTATCCATTCTAGGCAAACGTCATTTGAATGATTTTTATTGATAAGGCTAAATGTTAATAATATTGCAATTGAAGTATGATAATTTTGCAAAAATAGCCAGAAATAAAATTGACTTATTGCTACTTATATACTTAGTTTACCCTTTAATTAGAAACTTTTAATATAAGGTCGGGTTTTAAGAAAACATACATAAATACATCCCTGGATATTTCACTTTATAATACTAAGATTTATAATGATAGTAATAAACTGTTTAATAAAACTTTTTAATCCTGTAATAGTTAGGCACATCCCTTATGGGATAATGTTTTAATATAACTACTAAACCTAGTTGCTTATGAAATATAGAAAAGGTATAAGTCGGACCCTAGTTGCTGGTATAATTGTAGTAATAATTATAATAGCTGCAGTAGCGTTCATATCTCTATCGAGACATACAACTGTACCTACTCCCTCGCCCGTTAATGTTACTCACCCTACGAACATAACAACTACTAAGACAAACGTGACTGTGACCACGACAAACGTTACATCCATACCCTCAACCATCACAGTTGACGAGGCAACTCCACCAGTTAGTGTAGATCCTGCATCTAGCTATGATATTGCAGGAGGAGAATTAATACAGAACGTTTATCAGACTCTCGTGTTTTATAACGGAACCAATACCTCCAGTTTTGTAGGTGTATTGGCTGAGAATTACACGGTACTAAATAACGGAACGACCTACGTGTTCCACCTGTGGCCATTTATAACCTTCAGCAACGGCGATCCTCTGAATGCTACTGACGTTTGGTTCTCGGTCTATAGGACCATGTTAATCAACCTCGGAATTTCGGTCTACGTTAGCCAGGGACTATCAGTTAATGATGGACTTGGATTCGTAGGAAAGTTGCCAAGTGGCGCAACTGGTACCATAGAGTTGCCTAACGGTACCCTTCAAGCTCTGGAGTACGCGGGCTATACCTTTCCCTCAAACTTAACTCAGGCATATGAACAAGCCGCATACGACCTAGCCTATATTCTATCCCACTTCAACGTGAGTAACCAAACCATTCAAAAAGTCATGAGCTATCCCTATCAGGCTGTGGTCGTGGTAAATCCGTATACTGTTCAATTTAACCTGCAATATCCATATTCAGCATTCCTGGCAGCAATGTCCACTTCTGCAGGAGCTGTGGTAGATCCGGTCTTCGTGGATGAGCATGGAGGAGTCCAGATTGATACAGCCAACACATACCTTTCCACCCACGCCCTAGGTTCTGGTCCCTATGTGTTGGAAACTCCAATAGGTCAGTCCTATGTCATCCTACAGGCTAATCCTAACTACTGGGCTTCCAAGGTTCCTCAGTCTCAGAGGAACTTCATGTTGGCTATCCCCAAGATCAAGACCATCGTGATAGACTACCAGACCAACGAAGCCCTGAGAATAAGTGATCTTCAATCCGGGAAGGCCCAGATAGCTCAGATTGATATAATAGATTTATCGCAGATTATTGGCTCCCAGGGTATTTCTTACATAAGAAGTCACACTAGCTATCCTGTGGTCTATAATGGCACATATGGAACTGTTTACGTGTGGGGACCATATCCAGAAATAGACTTCTTGGCAATGGATGCTTATCAATACCCATTCAATGTCACTAACGTCAGATTGGCTATCGCTCATGCAATAAATGCAACACAGATCCAGCAACAGGTTTATGACGGATTGGCCATAAGCTACGTGGGTCCTGACGATCCGTCCCTTCCCTTCTATAACTCCTCAATACAAGGCTACACTTACGATCCATCCCTGTCTATACATCTCCTAACTCAGGCAGGATTCAGTCTAACCCTTCCCAACGGAACAACTGTTAATCCTGGAGGGACACCCTTCCCCACCATAGTGCTAACTTACCAGACAGGTAGCACGGCACTTCAGGACGAGGCTCTCATAGTGCAACAGCAACTAGCTCAGATCGGGATTAAAGTGCAATTAAATCCTGAATCTGCAGTTACCATAGTGGAGTCCTACCTCAACCCGCCCAATTCCAGCAGTTATCCGGCATTCCAACTTGCGGCCAATTTCCCACCTGTGCTGAACCCCATTGATCCTGCCATCTATTTAATGTCTCAGGCAAGGCTTCATCACGGTAACCCAGCTTTCGTAGATAATTCGCAGATAAACTCCCTTATAATTCAGGCAGTGAGGACTGATAACCCGGTTCAGCTTCAAAGAATCTTTAACGAAATTACCGAGCTCTCGCTACAGCAGGCCCAATACGTGTGGCTTGACGACTTCATTGCATACACGGTGACAGCTCACGGAATTCAGGGAATATATTACAGTCCAGGATTTGATGGATTATTCTACGCAACAATATACTAGGGAAGAACATGGGGCTGGCCAAACTAATCGGAAAACGTGTGGCAGGAGCACTTCTAGTTATTTTTGGTGAATTAGTTCTCGTTTTTTTCTTGGTTAACGTGGCGGCCCCAAATCCAGCCTCCATTTGGGCAGGGCCCGAAGCTTCACCTGAACAAATACAGATAATTACCCAACTTTACCACCTGAACTCTCCGTGGTACATTCAGTTCCTCTATTATGTCAAGAATTTCTTCACAGGTAACTGGGGAATCTCACCCCTTTACCAAACCCCCGTTATTCAGCTTGTGGAGGAGTACCTGCCCGTTACTCTGGAGCTTGCAGTCATATCCCTGATACTCAAGTTGATCATTGAGATTCCCTTGGGCGTCCTGTCAGGTCTTAAGCCCAATGGCTTTCTAGATAATGCCATCAGGATTATCTACACAGTAACCAGAAGCGTTCCCCCCTTCTTTGTGGCTCTGGGTCTCCTCCTAGTGTTAGCCTACGACGTTCACGCCTTCCCCGCTTCGTATCCAGTTGATCCGATACTGGCGTTAAAGGAGCCCAAGTTTGAGATATATGACCCATTCAACGGAAAGTATTACCCATTCTGGTTCTTTGATAACATGCCCATCCTGAACGCTCTTCTCGTGGGGGATTTCAGCGCCTTCGTTTCAGCCCTGGATCACGCGATTTTACCGGCTTTGAGCCTTACCCTCTTTGGTTTCGGTGGGATAACTAGACTTTCCAGAAACTCAATGATAGAGGCCCTCAACATGGACTACATTAAGACCGCAAGGGCGAAGGGGTTAAGGGAAAGGGTCGTGATATATCGTCACGCACTGAGGAATTCCCTTCTTCCCACAATAACATTGTCAAGCGTGATCTTCGCGGGTTCAATTCAGGGAGCTCTCGTGGTGGAAACAATCTTTAATTATTACGGAATGGGATACTACCTTGCTCAGAGTCTCTTGGACCTAGATACTCCTTCCCTGTTAGCTGGGACGGTTGTGGTAACAATAGTGGTGGTCATATCTAACCTTGTTGCCGACATTTTGTACAGCGTAGTGGATCCTAGGGTGAGGGAGACGGTATGAGTGCCAGGACAGTACTGTTATCGAGTAAAACATTATTGGCAGGAGCTGTAATCATTGTTGGGTTCATAGTCTTGGCCATCATCTCTGCACTGGACTTGAAACTCCTTACTCCCTACGATCCCAACAAGATCAACTTCGCCTTGGCCAACCTTCCACCTTCCACTGCTCACCTCTTCGGCACAGATAGCGAGGGTAGAGACGTTTTCACAAGGGTGCTTGCGGCCCTACCCAACGATGTGGCAATTCCCTACATCATTGCCGGAGCTTCGGCTCTCATAGGAGGGCTCGTGGGGATGATCTCCGGTTACGTGGGAGGGCTCGTGGATGAGGGATTAATGAGGTTCACAGACATCTTCCTTGCCTTCCCTGGAATATTGCTGGCCTTGGCCATAAGCACAATTCTAGGACAGACGCACGTGGCGGAAAGGCTCTACTTCAGCATGATTGCCCTTATTGTGGTGAACTGGCCGATTTACGCTAGACTGGTGAGGAGTCAGGTTCTTCAAGTGAGGGGAATGCCCTACATTACCTTGGCAAAGGCAGCAGGTTTAACTAGGTGGGAGATCATGAGGAGACATATTATCCCAAATATATTATCCCTTGTTATAGTATATATTACGCTGGACATGGGAACCATTATCCTTTTCTACTCTATCCTTGCCTTCTTTGGTTTGGGCGCTCCTCCGCCCACTCCAGAGCTGGGAAGGATGGTATACGACGGCTTAACTGCCTTGCCAGGGAATTGGTGGTCCTCCGTTTTCCCTGCCCTAACTATCACGTTAATGGCTGTAGGTTTCTCACTTTTCGGTGAGGGACTTAGGGATTACCTAGATCCAAGAGGTGGAGACTACGTCAGAAGAGCTAACGCTTAAGGTTGAGGACCTCTGGGTTTCCTATTACCTGGAGGGAAGGGAAGCGTTTGCCGTAAGAGATATTTATCTAGACGTGGGAAAGGGAGAAGTTGTAGGGGTGGTGGGGGAAAGCGGTTCAGGGAAGAGTACCCTCGCCCACGCCATCATAGGACTACTCCCCAGGAACTCGAGGATAAGCAAGGGAAGAATCCTGTTTAAGGGACGGGACATCACCAAGGTGAAGACGGACCAAAGATACCTTTACAGGGGAACAAACATCTTCATGATATTCCAGGATCCCATGTCGAGCCTTAACCCTACCATGAAGATTCGTGACCAGTTACAGGAAGCCATAGACGTCAGGTCAGGAAGGAGAGGATGGAGCGTTGGAATGTGGAAACCCCCAAAGGGCGACAACGAAGAGGAGATTGTGGACTCCCTAGAAAGGGTTGGCATTAAGAGGCCCAGGGTTATCATGGAGAAGTATCCTCATCAACTCTCAGGGGGAGAGAGGCAGAGGATCATGATTGCCATGGCATATCTCCTGAAACCCTCACTCCTTATCGCAGACGAGCCGACCACTGCTCTGGACATGATAACCCAGGCGCAGGTGATGAGACTTCTTTCGGAACTGAGAGAAAACCTGGGACTATCAGTTCTCTTCATAAGCCACGATATGGTGTTAGTGGGGCAGATTGCTGATAGGATCGTTGTAATGTACGCTGGGAAGGCCGTGGAGGAGGGAAAGGCAGAGGAGATAATTGAATCGCCCATGCACCCCTACACTAAGGGTCTAATTAACTCCATCCCTGATGGATATAAGAACGAGAAGAGAATCGAGTCAATACCGGGTTCTCCACCAAACATTCTTAAGTTGCCATCTGGCTGTTCCTTCAATCCAAGGTGTAAGTTCGCCATGGAAAAGTGCATGTCTGAGGACCCTGAAACCAGAGTTTTAGGAGGGAGGAAGGTTGCCTGCCACCTATACTAACCTGCTCCAGGTCGAGAACCTGGAGGTGGAATTTAACGCGGGAGGAAGGATCATAAGAGCCGTTGATGGAGTCTCACTAGGGATAGGAGAAGGAGAGACTTTCACTGTAATAGGGGAGTCAGGGAGCGGTAAATCTACCTTGGCTCTGGCAATTCTTAAACTCATCAAGATAAAGGAGGGAAGGATCATCTTCAAGGGAGAGGACATAACAAACCTGAAGGAGTCTCAAATGAGGAGCATAAGAAAGGAGATGCAGATAGTGCTTCAGGATCCCTACCTGAGCCTAGATCCTAGATTGAGGGTGGGTGATATAATCAGGGAACCTCTCCTGCCCTTAGGAGAGAAGGGAGAAGAGAAGGTGGGGGAAGTGCTTAACCTAGTGGGACTAGATCCAGGAGTGGCGACCAGATTTCCACACGAGTTCTCTGGCGGGCAAAGGCAAAGAATAGCCATTGCTAGATCCCTGATCAGCGATCCCAAGTTCATCGTGTTGGATGAACCGACCTCCAATCTGGACGTTTCCATACAGGCCCAGATACTCAATCTCCTTCTGGATATTCAGGAAAAGAGGAAGGTGTCCTATCTCCTCATAACCCATAATATGCTGGTGGCAAAGTACATGTCCGATAATGTGGCTGTTATGTACTCGGGAAAGATTGTGGAGAGGGGTTCAGCGAGGGAAGTAATAGGGAAACCCCTACACCCCTATACTATGGAATTGCTCAACGTAACTCCCACCAAGGGCTTCATGGAGAGGATAAGGAAACTGGAGTTCATTCAGGAAGGGGAAGTACCCGTCAAGGGGTGTAGATACGCAAACAGGTGCAGATTCGCAAAGGAAGTTTGCAGGACTACTGAGCCTGTGCTGAAAAGGGTCTCACAAGATCACGAGGTCGCCTGTTTCCTATATTAACTCACGTCTAAGGATTAGATCAGCGATATCGCTGAGTCAATATACACTTTTTCCCTTGATTGGACCTATAACATTTCCTAGGAATTGACGTCAAAATTCCCTTAAGTCCTGCGTGAGATTCCAGACTAAACTAGGCTTTTTAAGGAAATTAGTTTAGATCTCCGCCTATACAGTTCAAGATCATTTCTACTTATCACGTGAATCTCGAAGGGATCTTCCACACCCTTTTTCCACAGGGTTGATATCACAACTTCAGGCGGGATTTCCGTGACCACTAGGATGTCTATATCGCTGGAAAGTAAATGCCTCCCCTCAGCAACGCTTCCGAAAAGGTACACCTCAGCCCCTTTATCCAGCTCATTCATGGTTTCAAGTATTATCGAGAAATAATGGGGCAAGTCATTGAAGATCTTAGCCCTGCGCTTTGCCTCCTCAATTAAGAGTTTGTCCGATAACTCTCATCACCTCATCCGCTACCTCTCTTAATCTTTTAACTTCACCCTCCTTAAATTCCCTTGCTATATAACTAGAGGTGATGTAGACGTCCTCAAATAGTCCAAGTTCTACCTCGTACCTAGTCTCGAGCCGGGCTATCTCATCCAGTCCAGTTATCTCGCGTATTATCTCCAGGAGCCTCCTGATGCTATGGGTCCTGGGGTAATCATATCCAAGCCTTACAATCATGGCTTTTAGGAAGAGTTGTAATGACTGCTCCAGACTGGAGGCGGAAAGGTCATAATAACCTTTCTGGAGCTGGAAGATGGCAGTTTCATAAAAGCGTTTTGATCTGTCCAGCAGATGACCATATTCCTCCTCCTTTGTCATATGATAGATACTTCATGACGCCTTTTAAATAGTAGGGATCCCAAGTCGTTATACAGATATGAGAGGTTTATCTCTAGGATAATTCCATTGGTTCCTGTAATCTTCCGTATAATAAATATTTTTAAACTTCTTTCGGCTCGGCTAAATGATACTCATTAGACTATAAGTAGCCGTGGAATAACTTGACGTTCACTTGATCTTCATTTTAAAAATCTAAAATGTATTCATGACTATATGTCCTCATTAATCATGATATTTATACACCATGAATACTAACCAAACAGAGAGGCACCCCCTGATACTCACCCCTGATACTCGCTCTTCTCACTACCTAGGCACATCATATCCGCTAATATCATATTTTAGAATATGACTTTTAGTGATTTCTGGTAATTTGACCGAAAACATATACCGTAAGATCCAGCAATCCCTTTTAAGGATATCACATAAGAAAATGCCATGAAACTCATAGATCTTCATGAGGATCTGGCCTACTCCAATCAGCAGGGGATAGACGTAATTGATGGAGATCATCAGTCAAGCCTTAAGCTTCTGAGCAACTTCGATTCCCTTGTTTTTGCCTCCATTTTCCCTCACGTTAACACAAGGGATGAGAGATCCGATCTATTGACCTCCCTTTATGGATCGTTCACCCCTTCCACGACTTTCTCCTTCGAACTTCTCATAGACCAGATCAAGTTTTACCTCTACCTGGAAAGAAAGGGACTTGTCAAGATAGTAAGGTCTGCAAAAGATCTGAACGAGCCACGAACGAAACTCCTCCTCTCCCTGGAGGGAGCTGATGCGTTGAGGGATTACATCGACATTTACCTCCTAAGGGAACTTAACGTTCAGAACCTGGGACTGACCTGGAATTATGACAATAAGTTCGCCTCCTCCTGCATGTCAGGGAAGGATTACGGCTTGACCTCGGAGGGAGAGGAACTGGTTAAGCTGGCCAACTCCCTTGGAGTTATAGTGGATCTTGCCCACGCAGGAAAAAGGACAGTCCTGGAAGTGGCCTCAATCACTAGGAAACCTGTAATAGTATCCCACGGAAATATGATGAAATTAAAAATGCACAGGAGGAATCTGGATGACGAGGAGATTGAGGCAGTGGTTAAGACCAAGGGAGTGATAGGAATAACTGCCATTGTCTCAACCTTGCGTGAGCCCACTATTCAGGGAGTGGCGGAGAATCTGAGATATGTGGGGGAGTCGTACGGATGGGAATACGTTTCCCTGGGAACCGATTTCCTGGGGATTAAAGAGACACCTCAGGGCTTCGAGAACGTGATGAAGGTAAAGGAACTACTGAAGTTTGTGGATGGTCACGAGGAGGAAGTTCTCTGGAAAAATGCCATGAGGGTGATTATGAGCAATATGGGCTACTCTGTTCCATGATGACCCATCCACAGTACTTTAACAGGATGATTAGCTCTTCTTAACCAGTAGGCATCATTGACGACAAGATTTTTTGAACTCTGTTTTCAATGTTTGGACCTAAAATTGCAAAGTTATCTTTTTTAACACTCTTGAGTTTAAGCTATGTAAGAGGAAACAGAAAATGGTCGCGATGCAACCATCCGATCTCGCGATCATAATAATAGTAGCGCTAGTTCTATTCGTGGGAAGTAACAAAATACCCGAGTTGTTCAGATCCATGGGAAGGGCTCTTGGGGAGTTCAAGAAGGGGAGAATGGAGGCGGAAATGGAAATCGCCCAGATGCAGGTTCAACAGTCTCAGCAGGTTTCTCAGGCTTCGCAGAGGACGGTATCTGTTGAGGAACTGGAGAAACAGATAAGGAATCTTCGGAACCAGCTGGAGCAATTGAAAAGGCAAGGCTCCAAGTAAGGCACTTTCCCCTAGTTATGATAATTGCCCAGATCTAACCTTGTGCCGAACCTAACGCCTCTCATATTTTCTTTATGAATTCATAATGTATCTCCCTGAACCCCCTCTTCTTGTAGAAGGAGACGGCGATGATATTCTTGGCAGGGAAACGGGCCATAATAGACTTAGCTCCCTTTCTGGACAGCTCAGATATCACGAAGTCCACAAGTCTCTCTCCCACTCCCTCCCTTCTATATCCAGGCATTACGTAGATCTCCTCAATAACTGCCATCTTCTCCGGTACGTAGTACTCCCTCCTTTCTAGTCTTACCCTCACTGCTCCTATGACTTTTCCATCCTCCTCAGCCACAACCACCAGGCTATCCTCGCTCCTCAAGTCCTCGGAGAGGCTTTTCTTCAGTCTTTCCTCGATCTCGTCATGCACCTGAAGGAGGGGATCAAACTCGGAATTGAGAGCATACATTCTCTCGAACATATCAGCTATGACTTCAACGTCCCTGGGTTCGGCCTTTCTAATCAACACTTTGAATCGCCTTTATCTTATTTCTTGACTGTTCTATCTTAATCTTGGCCATGAGCCTGAACTCTTCCCTGCTCAGCTTTACCCTTGCATATCCCCTCTCCACGGCCTTTTCCGCAACAGCTGAGGCAAGTTCATAATAGGCGTCCATCTCATCCATCCTTGGAATAATGTATGTTGGGGATATCCCCTTCTTCTCAGCGTATTTGGCCAAAGCCTCCGAGCCGGCTATCACCATTTGATCATCAACCTTCGAGGATCTACTGTCCAGGACTCCCCTGAAAACTCCAGGGAAAATAAGGGAGTTATTTACCTGATTGGGAAAATCGCTTCTACCTGTGGCAACAATCTTGGCCCCGGCGTCCAACGCGTCGGAGGGGTAAATCTCTGGAATTGGGTTAGCTAACGCGAAGACAATGGGATCCTTCATGAGACCTATCCATCTTTTGGATATCGTGTTAGGTCCTGGCATTGATGCCGAGATGAGGATGTCCGCATCCTTGAAAGCCTCATCTATACCTGTGATGTTGAATCCGTTTGTAGTGACCGCAATCTCGTACTTCCACTTATGATTGAACATCATGGAGTCCAAGTCCCTCCTTTCAGCGTGAAGCACACCTTCCCTGTCCACCACTATCATTCTTTTGGGATCAAAGCCATATGCTTTCAGTAGCCTAACCGTGGCGATGTTGGCTGCCCCAGCGCCAAATATCACTATCTTACTGTCCAGTCCCTTCCCAGTAAGCTTCATGGCATTTATGAGCGCAGCTAGCACTGCTCCCGCGGTTCCCTGCTGATCGTCATGCCATACGGGTATATTCATTCTCTCCTGAAGCTTCTCCAGAACGTAGAAGCACTTGGGACTCTCAATGTCCTCCAGGTTTATCCCTCCAAACGACGGCTCCAGAGCGGAAACCACGTTAACTATGGCGTCAGCATCCTTCACCGCGAGGGGAAGGGGAAACGCATCCACGCCACCTAGATACTTAAAGAGGAGGGCCTTCCCCTCCATCACGGGCAGAGAGGCCTCAGGCCCCACATTACCTAGACCTAGCACTCTCGTCCCATCCGTGATAATACCCACGTTGTTCCACCTGCTGGTCAACTGGAAGCTCTTCTCCCTGTCCTTGGCTATCTCCTTCACGACCTCGGCCACTCCTGGAGTATATATCACGGAGAAATCCTCGTAGCTGGAGATGGGAACCTTCGGAAGCATCTCGATCTTACCCTGGTACTTAAGGGAGATCTCTACGGATTTCATAATGATAAATTAAGGGATTGGTATAAAATGTTATGGTTCGTCCTAATGCGTTGGCACAACGATTTGAGTTTTAAGATGTTACTGGAAGTGAGACTTAAAACTGAACATCATATATTAAAGAAATTGCGCTGTAAATACTCAGTTGTCTTATAGTGGAGTGCGATTTAGGATTTAAAAGTGTTATAAGATAGTGTGTTATAAGGTAAAAGAATAACATCTTTAAGGCCTTTTACCCCTTTCCCTAATCCTTAATTAACTAGTTAATTAGTTGTCATATGCCTTGAGCGTGTCCATGGTGTAGTCATTAAGGTATAAATATTTGAAGGAGTATTACCTAAGGCCAAGAGGGTAAGGAAACCTGTCTACAGGGACGTTCCCTGTCCCTCGTGCGGAATCGCGTGGTTAAGAACGGGAAGATAATGGGGAGGCAGTTCTACCTGTGCAGGGAATGCGGGAGGATGTGGAGGGAGCGAAACACCATTACAAGAGCGTGAGGGAGAGGGTCCTCACGATGTACGCGAACGGGTGAGGCACCACATCTACACCAAAACGAGAGCTTCAACTCCTACCTTGACGGGATACATGACCCTAGATACTTCCCGTCCCTCCTTTACCTGGAGACCTACCTGTTCGTGGCGATCCATGGAAACAACGCGGGGTGGAAGTCGCGTCCCATGTCATCAGGCACCACTCCTATCACCTTCGCCAGCTCCACGCTTTCCAGGCGACGGACGACGAAAGCTTATAACACGGGTTCTTTATATCTTCCTACACAACAAGGGGTGGCCTCCATTCCGTTGAGCGTTGATCATGGTATGACATCGTATTCGACCCCTTAAAGTATTACCGAAAATGATAGATGGTTTTGATCGTCTCGCGTAGATTAACTAATTACAATTCGCAACGGAAACCTGAATGGCCCAGGAAAAAGTCGTAACACTCTGTGCCTAATATCATAAAAATATAAATTCCATTTCTAATTATTTACATTATCTTTATCAGAAATGAACTTTCGTGTAAAATCTATAAATGTATTGACTAAAGAGTTCTTTCCTTTCCAGGAATCGATTATATATAGATAGCTCTCAACATCCGTTTCCAATTCTGCATAATCAAGGAGACCAGCTTCTATATATCTTTCAGCCTGAATATAACTTACAATTGAAACGCCCAGACCTTCTATTACAGCGCTAATTACTGAAGACGAATTATCTAATCTGTATACCATTTTTAAATCACTTTCACTGAATCCTTCTCTATTTAATATTCTCCTTACTTCTGCCTGTATACCGGAATTGGGTTTTCTTCCAATATAAGGTAAATGCAATACATCATGTACCTTGATTCTCTTTGAGGTTAACGTACCTTTCTTACTTATAACAACAAGCTTAATTCTTTTTAGTTTTATAACATTTACATCATTAAGGAATTCGTCTATATCATCGAAATTAAGGCTGGCCACGAAACCTATATCCGCTTCTCTGTTTTGCAGCATCTCAAACACGTCCAATGTACTTACTATTTCGAAGCTAATCTTAAATGATGGAAATTTATCTTTGAATTCCTTAGCTAGTCTAGGAAGAAAATATATTCCGGCTACCTCCCCTGAACCTATTTTAATTTCGTTGATAAGCTTATTATTATATTTATTTAAACCATCTATTATATTCATTATTTTCTTGAATTCTCCAGCAGTAAATTCTCCAAATTCTGTAAATTTTACATTTTTTGATCCCATTGACTCAACCAATTTTCTTTTTAAGAAATGCTCTATAGTACGTATTCTGTATTTTATTGTACCATCAGATACGTTCATCTCCCTCGCAACGGAACTTATATCCCTATATTTGTATAGTAAAAGGAATGTTTGAATATCGTCTAAAGCGATACTCATAAGAACTATTAGGCAAGCTATGCTATTAATTTAGCGTAGGTTATATGCGAGATTGACGTGACCTCCCTCACACCTTAAAAACTTTATAGCCAGGTAACGCAGAATTTTGACTAATGTATACCTGCATAGATCCCCTGAAGGTCCAAGAGGAGCTCGGTAGGCAAGTGAAGAGGCTGGCGAGGATCCAGGACGCTGTGAGGAGCGACACGTTCGTGAAGTTAACAAGCGCGCTGGCGTTAACGGAAGAGAACATGTATGCCATGTCCAGGATCGCGGGCTTCAACTACGGGAACGGGAGGAAGCTGGACGATCTCTCCGCGGTGGAGCTGGAGAGAGTCGTGAAGGCTCTGGTCAGGGACGATCCAGTCCTGCTCGTCGTGGACTGCACGCACGACGTGAAGAGGTACGCCCTGGCTGAGCCCGTTTCCGGGACGTGGGCGCAGATCTTCTACGTTCCGTGAAAGGGCGTTCCTTCCTTCGCTGCTTCTGGTTATTGCGGTGAAGGACCTGAGGATCAACTAGGCCCGGTTCACTTAGAGATCTACGTGCCCAGGAAGGACGCGCTGGAGAAGAGGGGAGTAGTTGTTACCTTCAGGACCAGGAGCTCATGCTGGAGCTAGTGTCCAGGTTGAGGGAGATCTTCAACGTTCAGGGGATAGTGTTCTACACGTGGTACGTGAACGGACGAACTCGCCTCCCAGACCTGGTCTCGGAGCTCAAGTCCAACGCCCGGGTGAGGGTGACGAACTCAGGCGAGTGGACGAGCTCCAGCCAGGGGTTCACCACGTCACGTACAGGGACGTCCCCTTGATTGCTCGTGGTGGATTATAAGGGTCACGGTGGGGCTACCCCATATTGTTGTGTAGGAAAATATAAAGAACCCGCGTTATAAGCTTTCATGGTCCGTCACCTGGAAGCGGGCAGCGTTAGTACTTTGTGGAAGTTTTTATCCATTGTTTTCTACCTCTATTTCATCTAAATCCAGATATTGGACCACATCAAGATTAAACTGATCGTGATGTTCCTCGAAGAACCTCCTCACCTCCTCCCTTGCCTCTTCCACGTTGTTGAAGAACCTGTTCGCAAGGTGGAACTTCAGGTCCTTGAAGATCCTCTCCACAGGGTTTAGCTCTGGCGAGTACTTTGGGGTGAAAACGGGTCTCACTCCCCTTCTCCTGAACAGGTCCAGGATAGCCCCCGTCTTGTGGGAGGAGTGGTTGTCAAGGACGAGGTACCTGGTCTCCCTGCCCCACTTCCTCCTGTAAACGAAGCTCTTCATGTTCTTGCTGGAGAGTTGTAGAGGGTGTACAGCACCTTCCTTGAAACGTCAAGGGCAAGGAAGACGTAGAAGTGCTGGAAGCCCAGGTTCACCCTGATCCTGGGCCTGGAACCCCTCCTGGCGGGGCACCTCCTCACCGTGGTGCCCACACCCTTGTCTCATCGAAGAACGCTATCCTGCGTCCCATCAGTTCCTTCACTTTTTTTAAAATCGCGGTGCTTCTCCACCTCGGCCCTGGCGTTCACCGGCCTGGGCGTCACGAAACCGTACCCCAGCTGGTGCACTACCCTGTAAAGGTGATACCTATTGTAAACTATCCCCCTCTTCCTCAGCTCAGCGTTCAGCGCCCTCATGGTCCACCCCTCCAGGTTGTATCCCAGCTCCCTGGGACTTGTCTCCAGCACCTTCTTCACCTCCTCGCTGGAGTACTTCCTGGGCCTACCCGACCTTGGCCTATCCCTCAACGCACCAACCCCTCCCCTCTTGTACTTCGCGACCCACTTCTTCACCGTTGAGTACGAAACCCCGAGGACCTCGGCCACCCTGTACTCCCTGAACCCGTCCACGAGGTACATCTTCACCCCCAGTATTCTCTGCCTTATCCTAGCATTCTTTTCCTCCCTGTAAGCCTTCTCTAATTCCTCCACATTCTATATTAGTAATACCAAGATAAAAACTTTACCTAAGTACTAGTGGAGCACTTCGGGATCTTCCTTAAGCAGCACTGGAGGCCCTACGCTGAGACCAAGGTTAGAAACGAGGCCTTCATCTACATGATGGCCATAACGTACAACATGGTC
>NZ_JAKNCW010000023.1:0-27458 GCF_022064045.1 Metallosphaera javensis (ex Hofmann et al. 2022)
GCCAATCTCTCAACGTCCTCCTCCCGAAATCTCATTTTCCCAGATGGCAATCTCTCTGGTTTTATGTACCCCTTTTTTACGTATTCCTGCAATGTTCTGTAGGAGATTCCCAGTCTCTGGCATACTTCTTTGGGTCTTAGCATCATATTGTGATTTGTAGACAAAGTATTTAAACTTCACGCTTTAACGAAAACAGTTTTCGACGGCAATTAAACTATGGTTGAGAGAGACGGAGGGCATACCCAGCGAAAATCGCGCAGTACTGAGGAGAAACAGGGAAGCTATTGAGGCATTGGATAAGGGAAAGTTTGTCTTGGTGTGTGATGGTAAGTTCATAGGGGCATTTGATACTGAAGATCAGGCAATAGAGGCCTCCAGAGGTTACAGAAAATGCGTTATTGATAGCAGAAGTTACTCACCAATTAGAGGAGAGTGGGGATGGGGATCGATTGCTTCAGAGTGACAGACAGGCCAGAGATAGAGGTAGAAGTTCTGGATCCATCTTCTATGGAAAGCGTAAAGGTTAATGCCATAGTGGACACTGGATTCTCAGGTTAGCTACTTGTCCCCTTTCATATTTACCAAAGGATATCATCGCTGGAACTCCACGAAGACAAATGGAACGTTTACTCCACGCTGAGTGGGAACGTGAGAACTAGAGTAGCGAGGTCTATCATCACATTGGGCGGAGTAAAGATACATGGATTCGTGGAGACGCCCATATTTGGAAGGGAGTTATCCCTGGTGGGAAGGGAGTTACTCAAAAGAATTGAATTACGTCTTGTTAAGGGACAGGAGGTCTGTGTGGGCGATCCTTAGTTTCAGGAGGAGAACCTGTTAGCCAAGAGGACCAGCGCAGTCACCCCTATCTTCAGAGCGTCTTCATCTACGGTGAACTTTGAGCTGTGGTTGGGGTAAACTATCCCCTTCTCCTCGTTTCTGGTTCCAAGGAAAATGAAGGATCCCTTTGCCCTCTGCAGGAATCGGGAGAAATCCTCTCCGCCCATGACCGGTGGGGTCTCCTTCACCTCTCCCCCCGGGATCTCCTTGAGTATCTCCATAACTCTCTTCGTGGTGTCTGGATCATTCACGGTAACAGGGTAGGCATCCTCCTTGAAATTAACCCTGCACTCCGCTCCATATGCCTCGCAGATTGACTTCACAATGTTGTTGAAGGACTTGAGAACCATCTCCCTCACCTTCTCATTAAGTGTCCTGATGGTTCCCTCCATCACCGCCCTATCCGGGATGATGTTATCCTTGGTGCCTGAATGAATGCTTGTTACGGAGAGAACGAAGGGTTCGAGGGGGTTGACCTGTCTAGATCTGATCCCCTGTAACGCGTTAACTATCATGGCGGAGATATAGACCGGATCCACGGTTTCGTGGGGAGCGGACCCATGTCCGCCTCGCCCTACCACCTCCACCTTGAAGGAATCGGGACAGGCCATTATTGGTCCTCCGCGTGTGGCCAGGGTTCCTGAGGGATAACCCGACATCACATGCAACCCAAAGACGTAATCAACGCCATCCATGACACCCGCCTCTATCATGGGAAGTGCACCTCCCCTTCCTCCGTCCTCTTCAGCCGGTTGGAAGATGAGTCTGACCTCCCCGATCTCGTCAAGATGACGCGATAGAATTGTGGCCGCCCCCAGAAGCATGGCAGTATGCGCGTCGTGACCACAGGCGTGCATTACCCCGGGTTTCTTGGAGGCGAAGGGTAGGCCAGTCTCCTCAGTTACGGGAAGAGCGTCCATGTCGGCCCTTAACGCCACAACTCCCCTCCTTTTTCCCCTGATCACGCCCAGCACTCCGGTCTCAGTCCCTACCCCCTCCCTCACCTCGATTCCCAGGGACCTGAGGTAACTGGAAACCAGTTTTGCCGTATCATATTCCTGATACGATAACTCTGGATTCTCGTGAATCCTCCTCCTCAACTCTATTACTTTACCCTCTATCTGCTTCGCCTCATTGAATATCCTTTGGGCTTCCATATTCTGATATTCACTTCTCCCATTAAAAGGTGAGTTTATCCTCTTCACGGAGGGAACGCGTCAACATGTTTATGCCAACATATTCCCACCGGATTCAGGAAGTCCTCATCCTTTCTCATCATCTTCAGATCAACGGCGAGCAGACCCAAACATTGGAATGAATCCCGCCAGTTGCAGGAACGTTACAGCAACCGTCCTCGAAAGCCCTCCTGGATACCCTGAGGTAAGGGAGGACTCTCCTGGATTGAAGGGTTGTGTCAAGGGATCACATTGAGAACCAGTCTGCGACATCATAATCTCGTTCTCACTGTAATACCCTAACCGATATCTCGTCCGCAATCTGCCTCAGTTCCTCCGGTCCAAGACTTTCGTCCGCGTCGAACCCTGGCCTATCCCTCAGGCTCACCAGTCCCACACGTGGAATTCCAGCATTCCTAATCCTAGACACAGCCCTCTCTGCCTCCCTCCTATCCAGCTCACCCATCTTAACCTCATACCCTATCACTGGTCTCCCGTCCCTCAGGATCACCACGTCTATATCCTCGTGTGGTGAGTACGCCATAATCCCACCATGTTTCTCAGCAAGTAATTCGCCCACCGCAAACTGAACCTCCCTTCCCAGCGGTAGTTCACCAACGCTCTCCGTTACGGACACATTATACTTCGCCTCAGCGTAGAACATCAGGGACAGGATAGGGGAGGAGAGTCTATAATACCACCTCGCCCTCCTCTTGGGTCCAAATATCTCCATCTTCTCCACAAGTCCCAGGCTGGCCAGAACGTCAAGATATCCGCTGACGGAAGATGCGGTCACGTCCAGACCCTTTCCTGCCAGGCTACCGGCTATCACGGAAGTGTTCCACTCTCCCTCCGCCAGGGACATGAGGATGGCCTCATACAGTGTTGTCAACTGCCTTTCCTCCTCCTCAAATATTTCACCCACCAGACCCTTGGTCACCATGTAAAGCTGATATCCCCTGTCCTGAACCTCCCTCACATCCCTCACGAAGGGTATAACCCATGGATCCTTGTACAGGAGCGCCAGGAGTGGATCCCTCACAGCGTGAAGTGCTTCAGCGTAGTGAATAAGACCCAGTCTGAAGGGCATAACGAAACCTAGGAGAGGGCTCCTGGAATCAAACACCTTCTTGGATATTCTGAAACTCGAACCCACAAGTACAAGTTTCCCGTGTTGACTCAGGGATCCAAACACTTCCCAGTACCTCTCTGGCATCCTCTGAAACTCGTCCACAACTACCGTCCCTTCTCGTCTCAGCGTCTCTCCCAGTTCCCTCAGCGCATCCCTCAGGGGTCTGATCTCGCCATCAGGGTAGAACGCCTGAAGGTCCCTGGTCACGGTGAAATAAAGGTCGTGCTTGAGATACTTCCTTATGAGATAGGACTTGCCCACCTTTCTGCGCCCGAACATAAGCGTCCAGTCCCTGAGGTTCATCACGTCCTTGTATTCCCTTCTCTGTATTTCCATAGTTATATAATCGTGGTTATATAATCGTGGTTATATAATTTTCGGGAGAATCAGTGCGAGTTTCAAACCTCGAGAAGGGATACTCCAACATTAAACCATTTTTAGTTTTGAGACACTATCTTAAGCATGAGACAGATAGACGCGCTCAAATCCCCCAGGTTTGCTCAAATTTCGACCTTTGCTAGGTTACCCATGTGCGGAGAGGAAAGGGTCGAGGCAATATTCATGGGAATTCCCTTCGATGACGCCACCACTTACAGGCCGGGGGCCAGATTCGGGCCAATGGGAATTAGGGACGGTTCCAGGCTGTTGAGGCCCTACAACCCATTCCAGAGGGTATATCCACTGGACGAGTTATCAGCCTGTGACGGTGGTGACGTGGACGTGATTCCGGGGCATATTGAGGATACCATGAAAAGGATTGAGGAGGCTCTGGTGGAAAGGATGAGGAGCTCCACCCTCTTCCTGGCAGGAGGAGATCACTCCATCACCCTTCCCGTGTTGAGAGCGGTGCACAGGGTACACGGGAAGGTAAACCTGGTTCATCTGGACTCACATTACGACTTCTGGGACTCCCACTGGGGGAAGAAATACGATCACGGAACATGGCTCAGGAGGGCACTGGAGGAGAACCTTCTGAACAGGGTTATCCAGGTGGGGATAAGGGGATCCCTTTTCTCCCATGAAGACGTGGAGGATTCCAGGAGGCTGGGTATAACGTCATTTAACATCAGGGAGGTGAAGAGGGATCAGGAAAGGGTGATAAGGGAGATCAACGGTCTGGAGGGACCAACCTACATATCATTTGACATAGACGTTGTGGACCCGGCCTTTGCCCCGGGAACAGGTACGCCTGAGGTCGGTGGTCTCACCTCATTTGAGGCTCTGGAGATAATCAGGTCGCTGAACCTGAACCTGGTTGGCTTCGACGTGGTTGAGGTCTCCCCACCATACGACGTAAGCGAGATAACCTCCATGCTGGGAGCTAATCTGATATATGAGGCAATGAGTTTGAAGGCGAGGATGAAGCATGGAGAGAAAGGTGAAGCAGGAGATTAGGGAGAGGATCTGGAGGTTAATGGAGGAGAAGAACGTAGCGTCGTTTCCGAGACCGGTGAGGGGGAGGATACCAAACTTCAAGGGAAGTGCGCAGGCCGCCAAGATCCTGTCAGAGACGCAGGAATTCAGAGACGCGAGGGTTATCAAAAGCAACCCAGATTCACCTCAGGCCCCCCTCAGGGAACTGGTCCTGAGAGCCAGGAAGACCCTGGTGGTTCCAACCCCGAGATTGAGGGGTGAATTCTTCCTTATGACAGAGAAGGCCTGGGACAATCCCAGAGAGGCATCCAAGATTGTAAACTTCTCCTCCTTCGGAGAGAGGGTTCACTTCAAGGACATACCCAAGATAGATCTTATCGTAGTGGGCTCGGTCGCCGTGTCTCCAGAAGGGAGCAGGGTGGGAAAGGGAGAAGGATACAGTGAGCTTGAATACGCCATACTTAGGGAGCAGGGTTTCGTGGACGACAAGGTACCCGTGGTAACGACAGTGCATTCGATCCAGGTTGTGGACCACATACCTGTGGAACCCTTTGACGTTCCTGTGGACATGTTTGCCACGGAGAAAGATCTGTTCAGGACCAATCCCAGACCAAAGCCCCAGGGCCTTCTCCTGGAGTATCTAACACCTGAGAAGGTACTCGATACTCCTTACCTTCAGGAGTATCTCAAAGAAACCGGTAGGCTAAACAGGGTTCTTGGAAGGATCTAGATTCATTCCAGTTGCTGTAATACCCTGTGTGTGGGCCTTCCCTCTATGATTGTCTTTCCGTAAGAGGTGGTATCCCTGTATGCCTGGCTGGATACGAACTGCCTGAAAACATCCAGGTTCTCCCACTCACTATAGATGAGGTACTCCTGGGGATCGGATACGCTCCTGTACAACTTCCCGTCCTTGAAACCGGGGAAGTTCTTCTTTAGATATTCCAAGACCTTGGAGAAGGTTTCCTCGAATTCCTTTTCATGACCCTTTTTGACCCTATAATAAAATCCTACATTTATCATATTTTGTAAAAAGGAAAAGAAGATAAAAAAATTATTCTTCCTTCTCAACGGGCTTCTTATACACTACGTAGTGGTAGAGCGAGATGACTTCGCCCAGCATCAGGAAGACCAGTCCCAGATCCACGCCGAACAGGTTCGAGGCGTAACCTGTGGGAGGAATTGTCCACATCTGCGCCACTATCACCACCACCAGTACGAACAAAATGCTCATTAGAACTTCGGCGAACTTCCTCTTAGTCTCGTTGGAGGTCGGAGTCTCGGTTGTGGTTTTCACTTCGGGCACAGCATTGTTGGGAAGTCCCTTACTGAGAACAACCTTACCCATGGCCTTGCTTCCGATGAAGAATAGGGAGCCCGTAAACACGGCAATGGCAAAGGTAAAGAGACTTGGATAGTCAATTAGCTCCACTACGGAACCCGCAAATAACATGGCCACAACCATGAAGAGGAGAGACGTTAGGGGCGATATTCCTCTGGATGGCTTCAACTGAGCGTCCACTGGTTTAATGAAAGTCAAACCCAGTGCCACGATAATTGCGGGTATTAGATAGGCGATAACCTGGTCCTTAACACTCACCTCCACACCGGGAGCTAGATCTCCCCAGAGGGATGTCTGTATTAGGTACGTAATCATGAGGATGCCTATACCCGTGAATACCTTCCTTTTGAGCGGATGGAGTTCGTCACTTCTATCAATGAATGGCAAAATGATGAGGTACACTAGTGGTATTATCACACCAATCATCAGGAAGATTACCACATCGCTCGTGAAGTCAGCAATCTTGTAAAGGAATAGGAAGAACCACGGCGGGTAAGTAGTGATATGGGCTGCAGCGGGGCTATTTGGTGGTGGAGCGGGTTTGGGATTCATGAACGGGTTGAAGTACTGAGGTAAACCATTCAGGTAAGCAAGAGCGTTTGGAATGGCCAGGATGAAACCCCACGTCATAAATATTAGTGAGCTCATGTAGACGAAGTTCCTTGGCCACCATGGATTGAACTTGGACCATTCTTCCTTGGTGTAAACTGCAGGAGCCTTGGGCTTAACCTTTCTAGAAGGCATCATGCCGTAGTGCTCTGCCAGGAAGAAGTGAAACACAAACAGCAATCCTATGAGTGCAACTAGGATGATGTGAAGGGCCAATACTCTAGTATAGTCTCCGGTGTCGTAATTTCCGAAGATGATGGGTATCAGGAATGATAGCTGGGGTATTGATGTTATGATTCCTGCACCCACATCTACAGCGCTCACTGCAAGCGCATCGCCAATGAGGCTATATCCAAGGAAAGAGGCACCTAGAGTAAGGACAAGCATGAGGACGCCAAGTATCCAGAGGAGTTCCCTGGGCTTCTTGTAGGCCCCCACGAAATAATTCCTGAACATGTGAACGTAGGCGAGGATAATCATGGCGTAGGCACCATAGAGGTGACTGTAGAGAACCACGGACCCGTAGGGAACCTGATTGATTATGGTCTCGGTTGACTGATAGCCAGCTGCAGCGTTATAGTAGAGAAACAGGATCAGTCCTGATATAACGGTGTAAATGAACGAGGCAGCAACCAGCGCACCCAGCCACTCATTAACGTGATACATGTAGTCCGGTGTCTTGAAGAAGGGCAGGTCGTCCAGTCCCAATCTTTCCGAAAACCAGTTTGAAACCCTTTTGGTTAAACTCATGTTTTCACCTCATGAGACCATACAATTAAACTCTCACCGTTGAACTCATGATCCCGAAAACGGGTTTGTGTTGGCCTGGACTTGGGTCTTTGTTCCCACTGAACTACCGTATTGGGACGTATCAAGATCCTTAGATGGGTCCTGAGACGGAACTCCATCCGATCCCTCTGGATACGTTGCCACGCCTATTGCGCCAATGGCATAGAGATAGTCTGTGGAACTATCGTACTCGAGGAGAACAGCAGGCAGTGGCCTTTGTGTTGGGCCCGTTAGTACTGCACCTCCCTTATAGGGATCGTATGTGGAACCGTGGCAATCGCAATGAATTAACGCCGGTATATTGGCCTGCTTGGCAGCCAGCAAGGCCTGAGCAGTTAATGTGTCTGGTTCAGGTGCGGTTAGCTGGGAAGGTCCCACATACTGTGGAGGATAGAAATGTATGTAAGGAGGTGTGCATCCCAGGTGCTGGCATATGGCCGAGTACGACACAATGGAGTTGTTTGGTCCCACACCTCCTGGGAACTTATACGTCTTCCCTGTTTGTGGTACAGTAACCTCGACTGGGGAAATGGAAATTGGATTTCCTGACTTGTCTCCCAAGTTAAGGAGGAAGTTAGGTTCTCCGGTTAAAGGATACTCATAGAGAGTGATGATGGGACTATTCACTGGGATGGATGACGCCTTCAATGGATTCCCTGAGACGTCCACAAGAAGAGATTTGGGGAAGCCAGCAGCCTGCTCCACAGGAGGAACGAGCACTCTCAGTCCGGGAATGATCCCCACAACTGTGGCAGCTGCAACGCCTATAACTATCCCCTTTAAGAAGTTTCTTCTCCCCTCGTCAACTCCGCCCACATTCTTACCCACGTAATTGAAGAAATAGTCCTCACCCTTCTCCACGAATTCCCTGCTATCGAATCTAGTCTTTGGATTCCTCATGGTTTTGAGTAACTTCTGTATGAAGTACAGATCAGAGGTTTTCAGGACACCCTTCTCGCCGTTCCCCAATCTGATTTTTAACGGCATTTAGTTATCACATCGCTATTATATCGTCACATTTATATTAAGACTTTGCCGTTGGACTGTTGATCAATTTAACAGATGATGAGCTTGAATATATCTTTCATATATCTCATTGGAATACATGAATCGATAATATGGTACCAATCATTCAGATTTGCTGATTACAATTTAATGTGGAGTATCTGTTAAGTGACGTATTTGGTTCTCTTTCGATCTGACATCTCGCAGAAACCTAGAGGTCTTTGATTACAGTGACTCCACACACTAATTACAAATAGTTTAAGTATTATAACATCATATAAAAGAAAATCAGGTTCTATTCTGTATCTTGCTTCTAATTACATCAACTAGACTACTTTTACCTTCCTTCATGTTGAGCAGGATGGTGCCAATGATTGGATATACCATGTAGAGAATTAGATGATAGCCATTAACTCCAAGAAAAACCGTTGTTATTATCATGAAGTATCCCAGTCCGGCGTACGGATTCTTACTGAGCGCAATGGTTACGGATAGGTAAATGGCGATTGCCAGGGATATCACAAACAGAGGAAGGGAGTAGGGGTTCGTGAGCACTATTCCAAACACCGAGGGCATTACCATGTTCATAATTATCTCCATGAATCTGTTGCTGGAAACCAGGAAGTAGATTGGAAGAAACGCGAAGAGCGAGGGAATGGAAGCCAAATAGGAGATGGAGGCCCTCCTTAGACTCAGATTACGTGAACTCCAGATAACAGTATACGCCAAGAAGCTGAGGAGGGATACCTCAAATACGAAGAGGTAATTAATCAGGAGTTCAACGTGGGATATATCCACGAGTAGCCCGGCTGCCACTAGGAGAACCACCATAAAAGCGGTGGGTAAATTAACAAGAGAGGTTACTGGGGCGCGGGCGAAGCTTTCCGCGATGCCAAGTATTCCCAGTGTAGCCACAATCACCTCATACATCACCCATAGGGGTGAGGTGAAATAGTTGTTTATGAGGGTGAACGCGGGAGAGATTAGGAGAAGAATTCCCAAGGGCAATAATGCCTTGACTTTTTTCCATGAGAGAATCGAGAAAATTCCTATTGCCAAGTAACCTAGGTATATACCAACCTGACCTAGCTTAGTTAACACGTTCTGGAAGGGAATCTGAATGGGTAAATAGGAAACCGAGAATATAAACTGAAGGATAAACTGAAAAATAGAGGCCAGAGCTAAAAAAATCAGAACTAACTTTACTGAATCCTCTCGAAGGGAGCTCATCTCCTGAACACCACGTACAGGGCTATAAGTGCAATAATTGCCACAATGGCGCCAATCACTGTAACGTCCACTGTAACGTTTCCTACGCTGGAGGAGCTAGTTGTGGAGGTGGTGTTAGAAGTGGTGGTCGTTGTGGTTGTGGTGGTCGTTGTGGTGGTCGGGGCGGAGTTGGAGAGGGTGAACTGGAGGAAGCCGGAGGTGATGGATTTGTCGAACAGGGTTTCACCTAGCTTGCCCTGCCATACGGCGAACGCCACGTAGTACGTGTTGCCAACCGTGAAGTTGGGCATCCACTTAGCGTAAGCTTGGGGCACTTGAAGGGGCCTCACGTACTCCACGGTCCAGAAACCGTTGGAGTAGGTTGCGCCTGTCTTCACGAAGAAGAGGGATCCGTTGAGTCCAGAGGAGGCCACGGGAGCGTACCATATCCCTGCAGTGTCAACCTCGTACATGTTGGTGTTGTTGGTGTAGAGGGGAACGGCGAAGCCCTGGTTGCCCGGGTCAGTGTATGGTAGGCCGGTGAGGGACTCGTTGTTCCACAGGTTCGCGGCGAATGCCGGATCGTAGGTCTTGTTGTTCCATGTGGCGCCGGAGACCCACATCCATATGTTTGCAGCTCCTCCCTGCTGTTGCAGAGAGCCGCCTGCATTCTTCAGTGTGAAACCGTCAAATTCCTGTCCCGGTACCTTTCCACCTATGTTCATACAGTCCGAGGTGGGAGGTATTACACTGCCCATGTACCACATTATGGCTGCCCTGTCAGGATAGTACCAGGTGTTGTTGGTGTAGTAACCGTAAAACATTCCGTTGTTGTACAGGAGGTCCTCCATGGGCCTCAGGGAGTGGTACAGGATGATACTACCGTTAGGCAGGACCTGAATCTGAGTCATGTTGGGAGTTGGCAATGTTATCCCTGAGTAATTCAGTATTAGCCTCCCTTGCTCCTGTTTTCCGTTAATTATAGCATAGTAGTTGCTGTATGAAGTGTTGAGTGTATACGTGACTCCAGGGGTTAGAAGGATTTCCCTGAACAGACCCGGACCGCTCGCCGAGGGATCCAGTGCACCTGCGGCTGCAGACCAGGCACCGAATGCAGGATCAGGGGCGGGCCAGCTCATTAGTACCATGAGGTCAGTGCCATTCCATGCAGTCTTAACCAGGACGTAATGGGTTATACCGGATGTTGGGGCCTGGGGTATGTTGGCCGTGAGGGAGATGTTGTCCCACGGGATTTTGGACCAGAAGCTCTCGGTTCCTGGAGCGTTGAGGTTTGCCGAGCCAGAGATCTTGTACGCCACTATCTGGGGGGTTGTCTGGGCCATGGGGACGCTGACGAAGCCCATGATGAGGGACGCGACGAGGAGTCCCACTCCTAGAATTACCAGGATTTTCCTGTTATCTAACCTGCGCATCAATTTAACCACGATAAAAATAGATCGGGAACAATAATAAACTTAAGAAATTGGACTCATGTTCAATTCAACTTTAAGTTAATCTTAGTAAACTTACCTTTATCTGATCGAACAACAAGTTGAAAGTAAATGCCATGAAAAGGACAGCTAGCGTTACCTGAATTGGAATAGGCGTAACAAGTATTCCAAGAGAGGAAATAGCAAGTACAAATAATATATCTGCTATTGAGGAGATTAGAAGAGGTTTGCTCGGGACTGAACTCCACATTCTTCCCCTGGTTCTCAGGATGTAAATGGTAAACTGGCCAGTGAACACTAGCATGTCAAATATCGCGGTATGTATCTCATTAACGTCCAGCTTGAGCGACATTGAAAACCAGAGGACGAAGAAGGATTCAACCAGCACGAGAAGGGCCAGTATCAGGGAGGACCTAACGATCTTGTTCACGTTCCATCTCTCCGGCTTCATGGAATAGGTGACGTTATCTGTTGCAATGGACATGGTGACGAAATCGTTAAGGAAGAGGAGAAGAATCACATCAAAGGGAGTGGTGACGAAAAACCTTGTCAGGAAGAAGGACAACGTGAGAAACAGCACGACCTGAAGGGTCTTTATTATCTTGTTCATTGTGTACGTGAGCATCCTTTGATATATCTTCCTCCCGGTCTTTATCGCCTCCACAATATCCGTTAACCCTTCATGGGTCAGTACCATGCTTGCGGACGCCTTGGCTACATCCGTGGAATTGTAGACGGCAATTCCCACCTCTGCCTGCTTCAACGCGGGAGCGTCATTAACCCCATCCCCAGTCATTCCCACCACATGACCGGTGTCCTGAAGAGACTTGACTATGGTGTACTTATCCTCTGGAAATACCTCCGCGAACACCTGACACTCTTCAACGTATTTACTCCTTTCCTGTGGAGATACCTCCCTGACCTCCCGCATATCGCACACCTTATCCCCAATTCCCACCTCCCTCGCTACCTCCACAGCAATCAGTGAGTTATCACCCGTGACCATTTTTGGAGCTACGCCCAGATTCTTTATCTCCTGGATGAACTTTGGACTATCGGGTCTGGGTCTATCGTATAGTGGGAGGAGACCTACAACCTCGAGTTTTTCCCTTCCCGCTGCCACAGCGATCACCCTGAAACCTCTAGCTGAAAGTGAACTCACCTGCTCATCAAACCATTTCTTATCAACGTTTGCAAGTTGTTCTATAACCTGAGGGGCTCCCTTCATGACCCTGATTTCTCCCTCTGGCGTGGAGATGATGGCCTCGGTTCTCTTCTTAGATGGATCAAATGGCTCAAAGCGTAACCTGGAATAAGGTGAGGAGATCCCCCTCTCCCTAGAACATTCTGCTACTGCGAGATCTATGGGGTCCTGAGTTGCCTCGTCTGATGCCAAAAGGGCGTAAACAACTACGTCCTTGTCACTATATCCCTTGGAGGGTATGGGGTCACCCACCCTGAGTCTGTTCTCGGTGAGAGTCCCGGTCTTATCCAGGTTTAGGACATCCATACTTGCAGCGTCTTCAGAGGCATTAAGCCTGGTGACCAGTATTCCCTTCCTGGAAAGCTCTTCAGCGCCCAGGGCCATGGCTATGGTAAAGGTAGCAGGAAGGGCTACAGGGACTGAGGCAATTAGAACAACTAGGGAGAAAGGTAAAACGTCACTAAGTCTGATCCCCGCGATAATTGCGAAAAGGGTGAGGGCAATCACCAGGATAACGTCTATGACTATCAGATATCTGACAATCTTCATAATGATGTCCTGAATGTGGGACTTGGCCCTGGCAACCTGAACCAGTTGAGTGGTCTTACCAAAGTAGGTCCTCGCTCCCGTGCTTATCACGATTCCCTTTGCTTCACCCCTCTTTACAATTGAGCCAGAGTAGAGGTTGTCCAGAGGTTTCCTTTCCACCGGTTGCGATTCCCCAGTTAGAGCTGACTGGTCTACTAAAATCTCTCCCTCCACTATCTTGATATCTGCGGGTACGATATCCCCAATCCTCACGGTGACCAAGTCTCCTGGCACCAGTTCCTTGGCCTGAATTGAGACCCATTTACCATCTCTCTTCACCTTTGCCATGACCTGTAATCTACGCTTCAGGAGTTCCACAGCGTTCTCGGCCCTGTGCTCCTGGACGAAACTTATTATGGAATTGAAGATCAGGAGAAAGAGAATTATGTACATATCAAGGAATTTCTGAAGGAGGAAAGTGAGGATCACTGTAACTTCCAGCATCCACGGGACGGGAGCCCAGAACTTCATAAGAAACTCTATAACCGGGCTTCTCCTCTTCTCCTTAACCTCATTGGGTCCAAACTTGAGTAACCTAGATTTGGCCTCTTCAGAAGTCAGTCCATCCAGTGTGGTATTGAGCGACTTAAGAAGGGTCTCTAACGTCTCATTGTCATTCATGTGAAATCTTTACTCGCCATGATTAATGTATCTTTCCCGGTTCAAGATCTGGCGCAGGAGATCTCCACTTCCTTTTCCTCCCCCTTCCTCTCCTCAAACAGAAAATGACTCGGAACCTTGAGATAATATGTGTTCTCGACCAGGTTTTTCCTTATGTGGCCTATAACCTCCTTCCAAGCATCCCTTGGATTCATCTTGCTCACTTTAGCTCCAGACTCCTTTGCAATAAGCTTAAGGTAGGAAACGCACATGGATCTGATGGAACAACTCCTGCAGGAATACTCATCCCTCTCCAAGTCCATCAATACCAGTTCCTTATCCTCCGTAACGTAGATGAGCTTCTCCTCCAATTCCATTTTTTCTCCCTTGGGCTCGAAGGATATCACTGCCTTGAACGCCAGTCCGTTGTCCTCCATTAAACCCAGTTCCCTCATTTTCCCGAGAACGAAATAGAAGTAGCTCTTACTCATCTCGCTTCTCTCGTGGGCCGATAACACCTTAATAAATTTATCATTCCCAATTTTATCAAATTTTTCTTTACGTAACAAAACAACATTCCTTTCTATAA
Organism: Metallosphaera javensis (ex Hofmann et al. 2022); assembly: GCF_022064045.1. Taxonomy (NCBI): domain Archaea; kingdom Thermoproteati; phylum Thermoproteota; class Thermoprotei; order Sulfolobales; family Sulfolobaceae; genus Metallosphaera; species Metallosphaera javensis (ex Hofmann et al. 2022). Next base: position 13,908 of record NZ_JAKNCW010000023.1, read on the forward strand.
TAGGTCTGTCAATTTTAGAAATATTTAAGTAACACATGATCCCAATGAAGTTATTTCTTTGGCTAAAGAAAAAAGCCTTTCATTGGTAAAAGTAAAATGATTTTAAAAAACATGATTAACTAAGTTAAGTTCTCTTAGAAAGAACACGCTTTTATCCCCATCATAAGTTGAATTGTGCGGGGATCTGATGTTAACATGGTTAATGCGATTGGATGGTATGAATGATAAGTCATGTCCTTATTTTCACAGTTGAATATAATCCTATGATAGAAATCTCATTAAAGGGCAGAGGAGGACAGGGAGTTGTCACGGCAGGGGAATTATTGACCAAGGCAGTAATAATGGAGGGAAAATTTGCACAGTCCATCCCCTTCTTCGGTGGAGAAAGAAGAGGAGCACCGGTGAGCAGTGAGGTAAGGGTATCAGATAAACCAATACCCCTTCACAGGAGAGTGTACAATCCTGATGTGGTGACGGTTTTTGATACGACACTCCTAGAGATAGTCAATCCCCTGGAGGGAATAAAGGAGGACGGAGTCCTGATCATAAACTCGGACAATCCCAAGAAACACTGGAAAAACACCTATTACGTTAACGCGACTGATATAGCGAGGAATCTGGGGCTCGTGGTCGCGGGATGGAGCGTGGTCAACACTGCCATGCTGGGGGCACTGGTCAAGGTGACCGGGATTGCCGATCCGGAACTGCTGGAGAAAGCAGTAATGGAGGAGTTCCCCGGAAAGCTTGGGGAGCTCAACGCCAAGGCAATTCACCTAGGTTCCAAGGAGGTGAAAGCCCTTGATTAAGGTTCCAGCTGAGGTACCTCTGGCCAGGCCAGCGCTGGGATCAGCGGGGAGGACCGGAACCTGGAGAGTCCTGAAACCGGTGATACATTACGACAAGTGCACCAGATGCAGGCTCTGTTTCTTCTACTGTGTCGAGAACACCATTGATCTTGAGAAGAACCTCTACCCAAGGATAGATTACGATTACTGTAAGGGGTGCGGTGTATGTGCCCAGGTTTGTCCCACAGCAGCCATAGAGATGGTGAAGGAGGTGAAGTGAATGCAGAGAACATCCACTAGAAACATTGTCAAGGCAATGGTGGGAAACCACGCTGTTGCATATGCCGTTATGCAGGCCAAACCCCAGGTTTTAGCAGTTTATCCAATAACCCCCCAGACCACCATGCTGGAGAAACTCTCGGAATACGTTGATTCCGGTAAATTGAAGGCAAGGATGATCAGGGTCGAGAGCGAACACTCTGCCATGGCTTCAATCTATGGAGCAGCGCTAGCGGGTGCAAGGGTCTTCACTGCGACCGCGTCTCAGGGCCTCCTTTACATGACCGAAATGATATACTGGGCAGGAGGGCAGAGGGTGCCCATAGTTGCAGCTGTGGCCACTAGGGCAATAGCCTCGCCTTGGTCAATCTTGGATGATCATCAGGATTTCGTGAGCAAGAGGGATGCCATATGGATACAGATGATGGCTGAGAATGTGCAGGAGGCCTATGACCTCACACTTCAGGCCTTCAGAATATCGGAGAACCCCAACGTTCTCCTTCCGGTCATGATGGGGTTTGATGGCTTCATCCTCACGCACACCATGGAGAGGGTTGAGGTTCTGCCAGATGACGTGGTGGACTCCTTCCTCCCGCCAAGGGAGTTCAACCTCATTGATTTCAGTGATCCCGTTGGAATCGGACCTGTGGCCACACCCGATGACTACATCTTCTTCAGGCATCAGGCCCAGAAGGCCATGGAAAAGGCTAAGGCCGTGATAGACCAAGTAGGGAGGGAATTTGAGGAGTTAACGGGGAGAGGATACGGGAGTACGGAGTGCTATCTCTGCGACGATGCAGAGTATCTGGTGGTGTCTATGGGAGCGTGGACCGGAGACGCCAGGGTTGCGGTTGATAGGGTCAGGGAGAAGGGCATAAGGGCTGGCCTCCTGAAGATAAGGGGATTCAGACCTTTCCCTAAGGAGGTTGTCAGAAACGTTGTGAGGAAGGCGAGAGGTGTCATGGTTCTGGATAGGGCTGTCTCTTACGGTTCTGGGGGAGTCCTGGGCATTGAGGTGAAATCTGCCTCATATGGACTGGACGTGCCAATTCACGACGTGATAGGGGGATTGGGAGGAAAGGATGTGAGACCGATGCACGTGGAGAAGGCCTTGGAGGACCTGACAGTTGGTGCACTTGAGGAGGAGAGGTGGTTGCTATGATGCTCATGCGTGGTAACGCGGCCTGCCCGGGATGTCCCATTCCCAGGGAACTGGATGCGTTGCTGGAAGTAACTGGCGAAAAGACCGTGCTAGTGGTGCCAGCTTCCTGTTCCACGGTGATCATGGGAGATAGCAGGGGAATGCCCTCCCGTGTGCCTGTGGTTCACAGCGCATTTGCTGCCTCTCCTGCAATAGCCTCTGGGTTGAAGTCGGCCCTGGAGGCAAGGGGAGAGAAGGCAACGGTGGTGGTCTGGGCGGGAGATGGAGGGACAGGGGACATTGGCTTTGCCTCATTAAGCGGAGCAGCGGAAAGAAATGAGGATATACTTTACGTATGTTACGATAATGAAGCGTACATGAACACCGGAATACAGAGGTCTGGACTAACTCCCTTTGGTGCGTGGACCACCACCACGCCGTCAGGAAAGAGAGAGTGGAAGAAGCCAGTTCCGCAGTTGATCGCTGAACACGGAGTACCCTACGTGGCAACAGCCTCCATTGCCTATCTCTTCGATTATCAGGCCAAGGTCAGGAAGGCAAAGGACATCACGGGGTTCAGGTATATCCATCTCCTCTCCCCCTGTCCTCCAGGATGGAGACATGATTCCAGTTTGACCGTGGAGGTTGCTAAGCTGGCAGTGGAAACTGGAATATGGCCACTTTACGAGATAGAGAGGGGTAAGTTCAGGCTGACAAGCATAAGCAAGACGTTGACTGATAAGAAGAAAAGGAAACCAGTGACAGAATACCTGAAGTTACAGGGAAGGTTTGCCAACTTAACGCAGGAGCAGATAAAGGAGATCCAGGACGAAGTGGATAGAATGTGGGATGAGTTCTCCAAGCTGGAAGGATAAGGAAAAATTTTGCATTTTTAGGCTATGGCTTTTTCCTCCAGTTTCTCTATTTCGTCTAGATAGCACGACGGATCCTTCTCCCACATATCTCCCGTTACAGCCAGTGCCCTTCCCCTTAACCCTCCATTACATACGTCAAAGAACCTGCAGGAGGCACACTTCACCAGGGATTTCCTTTCCCTCAGTTTTTTCACCACTGGATGGGGTTCATCCCAGATCCTCCTCAGATCGGTGATCTCCCCTATCCTCACAGGGGTGAACTGATCCGGGTAAACCACTCCCTCGGGATTAACGTCAGCTATCCTCTCGCCCGATTTGTTTCCCCCATTCCTTCTCAGTAACTCCAGCACCCTGTCTTTCCCCGTTAACCGATATACAAGTATCCCATCCACAGGGTTATCCGCCGTTAGAACCTCCCACTCCCCTGTCCTGGCGTAGTCCACTATCTTGGCAATTACCCTTAGCCTTGTGGAATTATCTATGTCAAGCTTTCTGTCTGCCCTTCCCGCATATGCCAGATGATAGAAGCATACCCTATTTATGCCCTCTTTCCTCATGACCTCAAACACGAAATCTATGTAACTGTAATTATCCCTAGTGATTGTGAACCTGAGCCCCGTCTTAAGTCCCATCTCTTTCGCTGTTCTTATTCCCTTTAAGGCCTTGGAGAAGGCACCTTCGACTCCCCTGAACTTGTCATGTATGGGTTCTGGACCGTCAAGGCTAACCCCCACATAATCGACGTAGGGCTTTAGTTCCTCAAGTCTCTCCCTGGTTAACATGGTCCCATTGGTTGATAGCTCCACCCTTATTCCCCTCTCCCATGCCTCCCTCGCGATGACGTGAAGGTCTCTCCTGGCTAGGGGTTCCCCTCCTGAGAGGAGAATATGTTTTACCCCCATCTCCGATGCCTGCTTCACTGCATTGATCCAGGTGGATAGGGGGAGGTCCTGAAATAGCTGAGTTCCAGAACCGGAGTAACAATGGAGACACCTCAGGTTGCAGTTCCTTGTTACGTTGAACACCAGCACTGACGGATATCTGTCCTTGAGGCCAGAGTACCTTATCCTGTCTGCCTCCTCCTTCCTGTCGGACACCAGTCTGGATATGCTTATCATACTTTCACCCTCAGCGTCCTAGGAACATATGTGCAGAAGGGATCCTCGTCCATGAAATTCTCGGTTAAGCTGAAGGCCCTCGCCCTGCAACCTCCGCACACGGACCTGTACTCGCACACCCCGCACTTTCCTCCCAGTTTTGAGGGTTCCCTTAACATCTTGAAAACCGGGGAATCCTCATAGATCTCGCTGAACTTCCTGAACCTCACGTTCCCTGCGGGGGTGGGAAGGAAACCACACGGGTAGACTGTACCATCATAGGCCACGAAAGCGTATCCGTTCCCCGCCATGCATCCCCTTGCACCATTTACGCTTCTTCTCCCGTAATTCTTGTCAGGAGGTAGAGGTCTTACCACACCCATTTCGTTCATTACCCTCACCAGGTATGGAGCACAGGTCATCCTCACGTTAAGGCCCTCCATCCTCCACTTGGTTATGGTCCTCATAACCTCTTCTGCCTGCGCAGGGGATATCATCATTTCCCTTGTTGCCCTCCCAGTTGGTATGAGCATAAAGACGTCCCAGTACACGGGATTCAGGGACTCAACCGTTCTCCTCAGTTCATGCAACCTGTCCACGTTATACCTGCTGATGGTTGAGTTTATCTGCACCGGTATCCCCGCCTGATGCAAGGACTCCACTGCGTTCTTTGCCATCCTGAATGCCCCCTTCACTCCTCTGAACTCGTCATGTATCTCCTCTGGACCATCGACACTGATGGAGACCATGCTAACCCCAGTGTCCCTGATACGTTTGGCGACCTCAACGTCTATTCTGCTCCCACTTGGGGAGAGAGCTGTGGTGATTCTTCTTGAAGAGTACGAGAGAATGTCAAATATGTCATCTCTCTTTAGCGCGTCTCCCCCGCTTATTACGAAGAGCTTCACTCCTGAGGAGGATAGATCGTCCACCAGCGACTTAACTTCCTCAGTTGTCAGCTCTCCCGGTAACCTGTTGGGTATAGCCCTGGCCCTGCAGTGTTTACACGCGAGATCGCATGCCTTGGTGCTCTCCAGGACAACCACGTATGGAGCTACCATTTTGTGAACACCTCACCGTGATAGGGAATAATCACGGAGTAGGGAAGGGAGGTTAACATCTGAAACGAGGTCAATGCCCTACTGTAATTCCAGGAGAAGAACCTCAGGGGTGGAGTCAGCTTACCCACTCCCCTAACTGCGTCTCCCGTCACCAGGTAATCTCCGTCAAATAGGGCAATGTGCCCCTTGGTATGTCCAGGGACGTATATCACCCTGAAACCTGATAAAATCTCACCGCCCTTGAGCGGAACATCAACAGTCACGGGATCATACCTTAGCTGGTCTATCCTCTCCATGGTTGACTTGAATTCCTCCTCCGAAACCTTCAGTTCGTCCTTCACGTCGCTGTACACTATCTCATATCTCGGCGGATTGGCCAGATACTCTACCTCGTCTTCATGGGCGTAAACCCTGGCTCCAAGCTTCCTTAACTCCGATGCGTTCCCGGCGTGATCGTGATGCCAGTGCGTGACCACAACGTCTGACACGTCCTCAAGTGAGTAGCCCCAGGCCTTAAGGTAGAGTTCCATCCTCTCCAGGTTCATGGGCAGGCTCGTATCGATCATCATGAGCCCTCCGGAGGGACCCCTCTCCACCACGGTCACGTTATGATTGAGAACTCCACCAAAGAAACCTGGTTCCACAAGTTCCAGGATCCTTATTCTTCCAAGGCTAACCATTTCCACCAAACCTCGGAATCAGGTCTAATGGCACCTGGACCTTTCCCAGGTCGAGCCGGGAGAACTCCTTTTCTCCCACCCTTATCACTTCCCTAGCTACTGCGGTACAGTAACCGCAATCGGCACAGGATCTCTCCTCGCACCCGTTATACCTGAAAAAGCCCAGCCAGTTGGGCGGAAACTTGGTATTGTCCACGTAGACCTCCTTGAGTACCTCATAATCCCTGGGACCTCCTACCTTTTCCATGACCTTGGGAACTGCCCTCCCCTGAGGGTAGCTGACTATGTCAAGCAAGTTTCCTTCATACCTTCTGTTAGCGTAAGCCTTGACTGCCCTAACTATCCACTCCGTCCTCTTGTTCCTTCCAGCAATTTTGAACCTGTCAAATCCTAGGCCCTCGTAAACTATCAGGTCCTCAGGCCTTATCCACCTCATCCTTATGATGTTAGCCAGGTCATTCCTGACGTCAGTGGCACAGAAGAGGATGGGATACTCGAACCACGCCTCTATACCTCCCTCCGCTGAGCTCTGCGACGAGACAATATCGTGAGTCCTCCTGTAAACGCAACCCCAAAGGCAGGAGTTATTGGTGATGAGCTCGAAATCCACTCTCCTCTGCAACTTCTGAAGGGATCTCAACAGTCTGAAGTTCCTGTTATCGTCCTCGTGCAGTATGACCGTGTCAGCCCCTAGCTCCATGAAGTTCTCAACTTCCCTTATGTTGTAAACCCTTGCATACGACGAAATTGATACCTCCAGCTCCGGATGTTCCCTCTTTATCAACTTCACAAGGAAGGGTAGAGCCACGACGAACCCATCGACCCCAAATCCCACAAGTCTTTCAACCTCCTCTGATAACCTCTTCACGAACTTCTCCGAGTATTCCCCACCGTTCAGCGTGGCCGTATTCATGGTGTAAAGGAACTTGATCCCGGCCCCGTGAACCACGTCCAGGTGAGCCTTGAACCTCTCGTCGTCAACCTGCGGGAGGATGAAGGAGGCTCTTCCGTGCCCTGTCAACGTCCTCGTGTGACTCCCGAAGACGTGGGTAACGGGGTACTGCCTTATTTTTCCTATGAGCTCGTCGTCAAAATTTGTTCCTACAACAAGCCTCATGAAATTTAGATCATTTTTATTGTATTTAAACCTGATATACAATTAACGGCCTTTACCATCTATTATTATGGAATAATATGAGTAAAGGAAATAGAGGATGGGCCCTCCTTTCCCTCAATGTCCGCAAAAAAGGTAGTCCGGATCGAGAGAAGGGCCGGGAGATGCGGTTACTCCCCTAGCTGGGGAGAGTGAGGTGACCTCCCCATGGCCCTATCTAAGTTCAATATTTTTATTAACAATATAATTTTCAACACGCTCACAGGTTACGCCATGGAACTTGAACCGTGGGAAATGGAGAAGCTGAGAAGGGGAGAGGTGCCGGAACATCTCAAGGAGATCGTGGAGGAGGGGTTCACAACAAGCGACGACGTGAATGACGTGGTGGAACCCCTTCTAAACAAGTCCGTTCTTGAACCTACCCTTCTCCTCACCTACAACTGCAATTTCAATTGCACCTACTGTTTTCAGAAGGGGTTTAGAAAGGAGGTTTCAGTATCTGAGGGGGTCATGAAGGGCTTCGTGAATTACATCAGGAAAAGGGAGAGGGGAAGAAGGGTGAGGGTAACGTTTTTCGGAGGCGAGCCTCTCCTGGAGCTCAGGAAGATAGAGGAGATATCCAAGTCCCTCTCTGACCTTAAGTACTCGTTCAGCGTCGTGACCAATGGTTCACTCCTCACCAAGAGCGTCGCCCAGAGGTTGATATCCCACGGCCTTACACACGTCCAGATAACCTTGGATGGACCCCCCGAGGTTCACGATAAGAGGAGATTCTACGTTGATGGCAGAGGTTCCTTTAACGTCATAATACAGAACCTGAGAGAAATTCAGGACCTTGTTAAGGTGGTGTTGAGGATAAACATCGACGTGAACAACCTTAACGAAGTGGACGCACTCCTATCCAAGCTAGTGGAGGAGGGTATAACTAGGGTAAGATTGGACCCCCACTTTGTTCACACCAATCTGTTCAGGAACGAGTGGTGGGAGAACGTGATTCCCAGGGAACTGGAGTCTGAGGTTCTGGTTAAGTTCTGGGAAAAGGCCAGAGCTTACGGTTTCGGGATTCCCCACGACCTATTCAGACTTGGGATTTGCGCTGCACACATAGACGAGGACATAGTGGTTGACCCTGAGGGGAAGGTTTACCCGTGCTGGGCCTTCACCGGGAACCCTCTTTACGTGAAGGGAAAACTAACGGAAGACGGAGAGGTAACACTCCTGAACCATTTGCTCTCTGGAAAGAGGTCCCTTGTAATCCAGGAGAAGTGCAAGTCCTGCCCCTATCTTCCCATGTGTATGGGAGGTTGCAGGTTCCTCTCCGTCCTTGATGGGAAAGGATATCACGGCCTCGATTGTAGAAGGGAAACATACGAAAAGTTAGTTAGATTGCTAAGTTTTCTGGTGCGGTAAACTCTGTTAAAGAACTAGTCGATTCTTTAGTGAGATTTCATTTTTTAATCTTTAAAATATCTAGTTATAATGAGTACAATGTGCGACTATAGAATTTTCAATACGGAAAGACCCGTGAAAAAAAGCGAGAAAATAGTCATGCTTTCAAGGGAAAACTTCAACAAACTGGGCACGGAAAATTACATGAAGGTGCTGTCCACTGACAGAAGAGAGAGCCTAGGATTAAGTAAGAGCTACTATTACTATATTCTAGAGGACTTGAAGAGAATGGGGCTGGTGGAGGACAACGCCATAGCCTTCAAGGCGGTGATTCCTTTCATACCGAGACAGAGCTCCCTGGATATTGATACGGGTGTCCTTTACACGTCCAATAATCATCTGATCTTCATTGACATGGGATCCTCGAAGTACGAGTGTGCGACCTGTCCAGTTTACGCTGAGTGTGTTTACGGGATAAGGAGGATAGCCAGCGAGATGAAGATAAAGGTTGGCAATGTGGATGATGAAAAGGCCAGGAGTTTGAGGATACCCTCTCAGCTTTGGAATAAGTTAGTCAAGGGAATATTTGCAAAAACGGTGGTAAGACTCGAAGTTATACCAATGACCGGTGAAATGTAGCTTTTGATATGTTTTAACTCTTTAGACAGGTTGATAAAATATCAGTTTCCTGTTAAATCTCGTAAAATAAGAAGGAATGGGAAGAAGAAAGATAATGACAGAGCTGAGGTGATGATACGTTGTCTCGGTTAACGTAACTGCAGTACAATTACTCATACAGGTTCATGTTGAAGCAATTCGAGACATAATGGCTTTACACTATTTCTTTCACATCTGGATAAAAAGTAGTCCTCATTGAAATCGTTCCTCGCCCTGGAATACTCAATTACATCCTTGGCCTTAATGAGATCTCTAACACCTCTTTCCCTCGAGGAGACAACATAAAGGGTTGCCAAGTCCTCAGGGGAGCTCACGAAAATCCTTCCTACCCTTCTCAAACGAACCAGCCTTCTTTTGAATATGAACTCTTCGTCAAGATGGAAACCTTTGGGTTTTACAAGGTCTACCCTGAACCCTTTCACGTTCATCTTGTATTGCCAGTGTCCCACATCAGTCGGACTAATCTCATAGGATTGTGACCCGACGAAATCTATGAGCTCCGCCAAAGTGATCCTATCGTCCAAGTTCACTAGGAAATCAATATCGAGTGTGGTCTCTGGAGGCGCATAGAAGTTTCTTGCAAATCTACCTACGAGTGCGTAATCGGGATAAAACCTTTGAACAAGCCTGACGGCCTTCCTTATTGACTCCCAGTATCTCCACTCCATAGATTGTTCAACTCAAGGGCCAACATCACGTACTCCTCCTTGGTAAGTCCGGTCTCCTTATCTAGGTAAAAGTTGAGGTAATCCCGTATTTCTTCTCGTGTGACCTTAAGGTTATTGGCGAAACTTAACAATTTCTCAAGATTTTGGAGTTCCTCCTTCTTACCCAAGTAAAATCTTCTGGGTCTCTTCCTTTGCTTATCCCACATTGTAACGTATATGTAATTTCCCTTAACCTGAAGTTTCACGAGTAATATACTATGAAATCATAGTATAAAAGTTTAGATCAACACGGGGATCACATACGAAGTTAAAATGATAGGGCTTAGGTTTCATTATATAATACCAGCCGGATGGCCATTATCAAGAAGGGAGACAAACTTGGACCTCGCGAGGAAAAAGTCTCAAAATAGCTTGGAAAACTCTCACGTGTAATACTCACAACAGTTCAAGACCTACCCTATCCAGCTTCATCAGCCAATCTAGGAATTTTCTTACGTTCTCTCCCGTGAATACAGAGCCATGTTGAGGGGCGATGATTTGGATATCCATATCCTGAATCCTTGTCAGCCATTTTTCAATGGCTCGCTTGCATGGTATATATCTCCTGTGAAACCCTTCCATTAGCTTCGCATGCTCCTCAAAGTTCTCCACGATGAGGTACCACTTATCCTTAGGAAATATAGCTGCTCCCATATCACCGGAGAAGTACACCTTGGAGACGGGATCATAGTAGTGGAAATTCCCTGGCGAATGCAGGAAATGCGCGGGAACAGCCTCAATATAGCTTTTCCCGAAGGGTATCCTGGCGCCCTGGTCTGGCAGGTCGTTTATGGACTCTCCCAGATCATAACCCAGGTGCGGGAGGAATCTTTCCCATAGCTCCGAGACGTAAATCTTCACGTTGGGTAACATGTCCACCCAGAGGTTAAGGGCACCTACAACGTCAGGATCCTGGTGACTATAGAGGAGAAGGTCCACATTTTCAGGCTTTACGAACTCCTGAACCGAGTTTAGGACCCTTTCAAACACGAAATACCCTCCAGCGTCTAGAAGAGCGCCCCTATCTCCGTCTCTAATTAGGTATTGGTTCGTTAAGACTCCCTTCTCCCTATCAGACTCGTCCAAGCCAAGCCAGATAAACGAGTGATCTCCTTCCTCGTAGATTACATAAGGCTTATGTACCTTCATTGTACTCCCTCCAATACCCTAGGATTGAGCGAAACATAAACATGAACCTTGTAGTTGCCACTCATTATGTTTAGAATCTTCTCCTCCTTGTATTCTTGGCCATTTCTGATTACGTAAATTCCTTTTACCTCTCCATTTAATAGAAGAATTCTAAATGTTGCCTCTCCTGAACCTGATACGTAAATTACCGGGTAATGTTGATATTCCGTGATCACCTGGTTTAGATAATCCACAAGTTCCCCTTCCTTTATTTCAATCACTTCTGATTTAACGATCTTAGACTTCATTATTAGCTTGGTTAGAAGAGACAACTTAGATAGGTATTCTGAGTAGTCCCCAGAAAGAGAGACATCAGCCCTTTCCATTTCTTTCTTCAAACCCTCACTGATCTGTTTAACTATCTGATCTAGAGCCTTCCCCACCACCCACTCCTTTTCACCTGAATAACTGGCGGATATCAATAACTCATTTTTATCACTAAGTGTGAACATCAGTTTTAACTCGTTTCCACGAAAGTCCTCAAGTTTATATTCTACCATTCTATTTCCATGAATTGCTACATTTACAGTATAGACGGAGTCATGTATAAAAAACATTCTCCTGTATTTCAACCTTACTTGATTTCCCTGGATTGATACAACTCCGGGCATTACAGAAATGACGCTACTAATTTCCTTAACCGCAGACAATGTCATACCTCCAGAGGGTAAAGCCAGAATCTGTGTTGTGCTTCTCATCCTAGAAGATTTTTACACAGACTTCTATTTGAAGAAGATTTATCAAAAGGGGATTGTTAGACGATTAACCCTGTTGAAGTCATAGGTCCAATATGAACATAACATGTATTTAGCAAGGAAGACCAGCTATCGAAATATATAATGAGAACCTCGTCTCGAATATGACAAGCCTCGCATCATTACATTTTTACAAACAGTGATTTTAGATTTATCTTGGAAAGTTGATGACTATACTTGACAGTCCAGTGTATGGTGTTATCATTTAGGTATGAATTCTTGATCTAGCCCTCACTCATATAACGAGATACGTGGAGCGCCTCACTGTCTCAAAGCTCCTGTTAACTACCTTGATTGCTCCTTGAATTTCACAAGCCTGTTCCCGTGGGACGAGTAAATGGAGTCTTTGATATTCACAAGTAATAACCCTGTGTTCCTGAGGAGAACGTTACAATCATCAAAACCTCAAGCTTCTCTGGTGCCATGGAAGCTAGCCAAACACGTTAGCTCTTATTCCTCCCCGAACAACACCACTTACGTGGTCCTTGAGAACACGAAGATTATCAAGACCTTGCCAGTACTTGAAACATAAGAGAGTCCCATCCTATTCCGTCCGCGTACATCTTAGGGATACTCTCTCGTGAAGTTTCTTTCCCCCTATGAACTTCCTACAATGCTCTCGGTGCAGGTGAGTTGTCTCCCGCAATCTTTCCTAACTGCGTAGCTACTCCTGAACGAGGGACAGGGAACATCCCTATAACCGGGTTCCCACTCTTGACCGTGGGTAATACTTCCTCAAATTTACACCTCAATGATAACATAATGAGCCACTACTTGAAAATTATCTAGATATCATATTGCAAAAAGGTATAGGACAAAAACTCATCCAGTTATTTTCGAGGTTTCGCTGTCCTTGGCCTCGGTAATCTTCCTTTCAATAATTTTAGACAGATCTGTAAGATCAGGAGTAATAGCTGAATTAGCGAATCCATGGAACAATAGTTCCTTAATGAATGGAATCTGTACAATCCTCACTTCTCTATCTTGAACTTTCATTTTATCCATTACAAATTTCCCCCTTACCATATTTACCACAAGGGCTTCAATTGAGTAATTTGATAGTGAGGAAGCTTTTTTCAAAGACTCACAGATAGCGAGAAGATGAGATAAAGTGATATCAAACGCTAGACCAGGTGTTGTCACAAAGATACCATTACAGTTGGAATCGCCAGTTGCCATGCGGTATCCCTCAGACTCAAAAATGGTTATGTCGTCCGTTCCTGGGGGATTATCAGCAATAACCACGTCAATTCCCTCCAGTACCTTAGAATATCTTTGTGTGAATTCTTCTATTGATGGAAGTTTAGATGGCGAAATCGTCACTAAACTTAATACTCTCAGATTTCCGTCTTGAATGACATAATTTCCCTCTATACCATCAGATATTACGTTGATTAGGCCTGTTTTCAGTCCAAAAGTTCTACCTATTGTATTGGTGTAGTCCCTGTCCACAAGGAGAACCTTATACTTCTCAGATAATCTCTTAGCCAAGAAGTAAGCAATGGTAGACTTTCCAACCCCACCTTTAACACTAAAAAGGGAAAACTTAATCATTCTCTTTGCCATTAGTTAATTATTAACATAACTACGTCTAAAAACTTTCGTCATTACATTATTCACACTTAGTATTAACTGAGTTTATTTTAATATATCTCGTTAAATAATTAACCATATCCATAGTGTCGTCATTAAGGTATAAATTCTGGGATCAGCCCTCTCTCCCACAGAACGAGACCTACGGAGTACCTCATCATATCAAAGCTCCTGTTCACTGCCTTGGTTGCCCTCTTGAACCTCACGAG